>CABZUW010000035.1 GCA_902529105.1 uncultured Pelagibacteraceae bacterium | reverse complement strand
AGATGCACCAGCTGAAATAACTATTTTTTTGTTCTTTAATGAATTATTTTGCATACCTAAGACTTGGTGAGTGTCTTCTGCAGTTCTTTCTTTGTTATATAACCTTTAATATTTCCACTTTTATCTACTACCTCACAGCTAGTATTTGTGCCAACAACTTGTGGTAAAAACTCTTCTATAAATTGGTCTTCTTTTACTTTTATAATATTATTTTTATCAATACCATTCACATTTTCTTTAGGTATCATAATAGTTTTTGCTTTTATAACTTTAGTCCTGTTAACATCTTTTACAAACGCCTTAACGTAATCATCAGCAGGGTTCATTATAATATCAAAAGGAGTTCCCACCTGCACTAGCTTTCCATGATTTAAAATTCCAATATGGTCTCCAAGTCTTAATGACTCGTCTAGATCGTGTGTAATAAAAACTATAGTTTTTTTTAATTCTGACTGAAGATCTATTAATTGTTTTTGCATATCACTTCTAATTAAAGGGTCTAATGCCGAAAATGCCTCATCCATTAACATGATATCTGTATCATTTGCTAATGCTCTAGCTAGTCCAACTCTTTGTTGCATTCCACCTGATAATTGTGCTGGATATTGATTTTCAAAACCACTTAAACCTACAGCCTCAATTTTTTCCATAGCTGTTTTTTTTCTTTCGGTCTCAGCCACCCCTTGCATTTCTAGTCCATAACCAACATTATCCATAACTGTCCTGTGTGGAAATAAACCAAATCTTTGAAAGACCATACTCATTTTGTGTCTTCTAAACTCTATCAATTGTTGTTTGTTTAAATTCATTACATTAGTACCCTCAACTATTATTTCTCCATCTGTTGGATCGATAAGTCTATTAAGGTGTCTTATTAGAGTTGATTTTCCTGATCCAGACAAGCCCATGCACACAAACGTCTCTCCCTCTTCAATTTTTAATGAAACATTGTCTAACCCAACCGTATGTCCTGTTTTGTCAAGAATTTCCTCTTTAGATGCTCCATCCTTAACCATCGGGAGAATTGACTTAGGATTACTGCCAAATATTTTATATACGTTATTTATTTCTATTTTGGTCATTTAAATGACTTTGTAACAGCTGATTTTGTATCTTGCAAATTTTAGTATTTTAAATAATTATTGATTTATGGCTGAAATAAAGAAGCTAGAAAAAAATAATACTTATTTAAAAGTTCTTTGGTCAGATGGAGAAGAAAGTAAGTTTAATTATTTATGGCTTAGAGATAATTGCCCGACTGCTCACGATAAAGATTCAAACCACAGAATGTTTAATATACTTAATGTAAGTAAAGAAATTAATCCTAAAAATTACAATATTAATAAAGAGGGTAAACTGGAGATTGAGTGGAGCGAGGGCAATCATACAAGCTATTTTGACTTAAATTGGTTAAGAGAAAATTGTTACACAATTAAAAATAAAAAAAAATATATTTCACCTTATAAATTGTGGGATAGTTCACTTAAAGATGAATTTAAATCTATATGTGTTGAACATGATGAAATAATGGAGAGTAACAATGGATTAATTAAATGGCTTGAATTGTTACATCACACTGGTATTGCAATTGTTAAAAACGCACCAATTGAAGAAAAATCTGGATTTGCAGTTCTAAACAGAATTAGTCATACTAGAGAAACTTTTTTTAAAACGCCATTTGAGGTTATAAATATTCCAAAGCCTAACAACTCAGCATACACAGCTCATGCTTTGAGAAATCACATGGATTTACCTTGGTTTGAAAATCCACCAGGGTACCAATTTTTACATTGTTTAATAAATTCTGCAGATGGAGGAGAATCTTCAGCAGTGGATGGGTTTGCGGTCGCAGAGTATTTAAAACATAATAGTAGTGAGATCTTTAATACTCTAACAAATGTTTATTTAAAATTTAGGGATAAAGATTATACACAAGAAAATCATAGAGGTTTCCATGCGCCAGCTATAGGATTAACTAAAGATAGCGATTATCATGATATAAGATTTAGTGTTGCTACGATGGATGCCTTAGACTGCCACCCAGATATTATGGACAAAGTTTACAAAGCTCATCATGAATTTGGAAATTTATTACATAGCGACAAGTTTCAAATTAATTTTAGAATGGAACCAGGTGATATATTTTCCTTTAATAATAGAAGAGTCTTGCATGGTAGAACTGCATTTGACCCAAATTCAGGTCACAGACATTTACAAGGATATTATATGGATAGAGATGAAATTATCGGAAGATTAAATTACTTGAAAAAATTAAAATCATAAATTTTCAAATATAAGATTAAAATTTTTGTTATATTTCAAAAATTCTTTTTTTTTTTTAATGGTATAAAAATATTTATTTTTTTTAACATTTTGTATGGATTTATTACCTATAA
>CABZUW010000034.1 GCA_902529105.1 uncultured Pelagibacteraceae bacterium | reverse complement strand
ATTGTTGTGTTTAAAACTTATAACTTTAGTAGATATATATTAACAAGTACCATAGTTTCTGTTGTTACGGTCGCAATTACACTTCTATTTGCTATACCAGCTGCCTATGCTGTAGCGAGATTAAATTTTTTTGGTAAAACTTTTCTCTCAACATCAATATTAATTATATATATGTTTCCAGCTATTGTTCTTGTAATTCCGCTTTATACAATTTTTAGTCAATTAGGACTAAGAAATTCAATCAGCGGTTTGTTAATAGTGTACACTGCAACAACACTTCCAGTGGCTATTTATATGCTTCAAGGATACTTTAAAAGTATCCCTAAAGAAATTGAGGATGCAGCTTTGATAGATGGTCATAATTGGTTTGGTATTATATTAAAAATAATTATACCGCTAAGTCTCCCAGCAATAGCCTCAGTTGCATTATATGTTTTTATGATTGCTTGGAATGAATTTCTTTTTTCTTTGATGTTTTTAGATAATCCTAAAACATTTACCTTATCTAGGGCTATTAATTATCTTTCAGGCGATGCCGAAACTCCTAGACAATTCTTAATGGCAGGCTCAGTGATTGTAACACTGCCTATATTATTAATATTTATTTATTTTGAAAAATATCTTGTTGGTGGTTTAACTTCTGGAAGTATAAAAGGATAGAAGATTTTAAATCAATTCTAATTCAATAGGAGTGTGGTCAGATGGTTTCTCTTTGCCACGTGGATATTTATTTATCTTAATATCTTTTACATTTTTTATTAGAGAATTTGACACTAGAAAATGATCAATTCTCATACCGTTATTTTTTTGCCACGCACCTCTCATATAATCCCAAAATGTATAACCTTCTGTATCTGGATAAAGATATCTATAAGCATCATTAAAGCCTAAGTTTAAAATTTCTCTAAATTTTTTTCTAATTTCTAATCTATATAGTGCATCATCTTCAAAACTTTTATAGTTGTAAACATCTTCTGCTGCAGGAATAACATTAAAATCTCCACCAATAATAATATTCTGATTTTTTCTTAAACTTAGTTTAAGTAATTTAATAAAACTATCTAACCAAATCTTTTTATATATATATTTATCAGTATCAACAGGATTACCGTTAGGTATATAAACATTAATTAAATGGATAATTTTTTTTTTGTAATTTAGTTCAGAGGAGATAATTCTTGATTGTTTATTTTTGTCTTTAATAATGTCATTCTTAATATTATTAACTTTACCTTTTGATAAAATTGCAACCCCATTATAACTTTTCTGTCCAAAAACATAACTTTCATAACCTAGAGATTTTATTTCATCATATGGATAAGTTTTGTCTTCTGTTTTGATTTCTTGAATTAAAACAATATCAGGGGAAAATTTTTTAAGATATTCTTTTATGTTTTCTAATCTTGCTCTCACAGAATTTACATTCCACGAGCTAACAATCATTAAAGTGAGAAAGAAACCCCACAACCACATGACGATTTGGTTTGTGGATTATTAATTTTAAAGGATTCACCAATAAGCTCCTCTACATAGTCAATTTCTGAACCCTTGAGCATATCAGCTGATTGTTGATCAATAAGTATATTATTTTCAATTAAATCATCATCATTTGGTTTAAGATCATATGAAAAATCATATTGAAATCCTGAGCAGCCACCACCTTTTATTGCGATTCTAAAAAAAGAGCCTTTGTCCTTTTTAGATAGTAAAAAGTTGATTTGTTTTATTGCTTTATCAGTAAATTTAATTTCTTTAATCATTATTTAACACTGTTATTACTAATATAGTTAATTATTTGAACTTTTAAAGTATGAAAAAATACTCAAAACTTGGTCTATTTAAAAGCAAAGGACGCTTGTTTAATGAACCTAAAAATAAATTCAGATCTGATTTTCAAAGAGATAGAGATAGGATAATTCATAGCAGCTCATTTAGGCGTCTAAAACACAAAACACAAGTATTTGTTAATACAATAGGAGATCATTATAGAACTAGAATGACTCATTCGATTGAGGTTGCTCAAATAGCTAGATCTATAAGTAAATACCTAGGTTTAAATGATGATTTAGCAGAAACTTTATCTTTATCGCACGATCTTGGTCATCCTCCGTTTGGACATGCAGGCGAAGATGTTCTAAACGAATGTATGAATGGTTATGGTGGCTTTGATCACAATTTACAGACATTAAGAATAGTTATGAATTTAGAAGATAAATATATAAAATTTAGGGGACTAAACTTAACCATAGAAACATTAGATGGCCTAATAAAACATAATGGCCCTGTTCATGACAATATAAATAAATTTAACAACATAATAGGTTACAAGAAATTAATTAACAGGATAAATTTACACAAATATCCATCACTGGAGGCACAAATCGCATCCATATCTGACGATATAGCTTACAATAATCACGACATACAAGATGGAATAACAGCAAATATATTTACATTAAATGA
>CABZUW010000033.1 GCA_902529105.1 uncultured Pelagibacteraceae bacterium | reverse complement strand
AAATGAGAACTTTTCATTGAGCGATTCGGACTATTTTTAACCTATTTTTGTTCTTTTTAGATAACAATATGTAGTTATAAAAATAATTGATATACAAATAGTAGATAATGCAAAAAGATAAAATCACCGCTGTTCTTGGCCCTACAAACACCGGAAAAACTTTTATGGCAATTGAAACGATGCTTAGTTTTGACTCGGGCATGATTGGTTTCCCATTACGATTACTAGCAAGAGAGGTGTACGATAAAATTGTTAATAGAGTAGGTGTAAACAATGTTGCTTTAATAACTGGAGAAGAAAAAATAATACCTGCTAATTCTAAATACTTTTTGTGTACCGTAGAATCGATGCCAATCGACAAACAATTGGATTTTGTTGGTATCGATGAAATTCAAATGTGCTCTGATCGGGAAAGAGGTCATATCTTTACAGACAGATTATTAAATTTAAGAGGTGAAAAACTAACTATGCTAATGGGATCTAATACAATGAAATCTCTCTTATCAAATTTAAAAGAGGATATAGAATTCATAAGCAAAGATAGGCTTTCACAACTTACTTATAGTGGCTATAAAAAAATATCTAGAATAGATCGAAAAAGTGCAATTATAGCCTTCTCTGCTGAAGAGGTATACGCAATTGCAGAACTTTTAAGGAGACAGAAGGGCGGAGCAGCTATTGTAATGGGTTCACTAAGTCCTAAAACAAGAAACTCTCAAGTTGAATTATACCAGAAAGGTGACGTTGATTATTTGGTGGCTACAGATGCAATAGGAATGGGTATAAACATGGATTTAGACAATATTTATTTTTCTAATCTAAAAAAATTTGATGGAAAAAAACTAAGAAGACTTAATTTATCAGAGATTGGACAAATTTCAGGGCGAGCAGGGCGAAATAAAAACGATGGTTCTTTCGGCATAACTGGAGAATGTAAAGAAATTACTTCTGAAGAAGTTGAACTTTTAGAGAATCATAAGTTTGAGGATATAAAAAATATATTTTGGAGAAATTCTAATTTAGACTTTAAATCTATAAACAATTTAATAAAAACCTTAGAGGAAAAGCCAGACAAAGATTGGTTGAAAAGAATAAGTGAATGTGAAGATGAAAAAGTGCTTAAATATTTGATAAAAGATAATGGACTTAAGATAGAGGAAAAATCTGAAGAAATAAAACTTTTGTGGGAATGTTGTCAAATTCCAGATTTTGTTAAAAAAACATATGGGCATCATCTTGAAATAGTTAAAAAAGTTTTTCAATTTTTAAAAGGTGGTAAAGCAAAAATTACTAATCAATATATGAAAGCTCAATTATCAAATCTAGATAGGTTAGAGGGAAATGTAGATTCTATTTCGAATAGAATTGCTAATGTAAGAACTTGGTCTTATGTTGCGAACAAATCGAATTGGGTTGAGAATCAGGACTACTGGATAGAGAGGACTAAATACTTGGAAGATAAATTATCTGATAGATTGCATGAAGAATTAACAAGGAGCTTTATAGACAAAAGAGCAAGTGTTTTAGCTAAAGGTTTAAAACAAGACATTACTTTTAAAACAAAAATTATTGAAAATGAACGAGTTCTTATAAACGATCAATTCATTGGAACATTAAAAGGATTGAAAATGGATTTAGACCTTAAAATAGGAGCACTGGATGCAGACATCAAATCATTAAAAAAAGCCGCAAGACAAAATGTTGCCCCTGAAATATTAAAAAGAATTAATTTAATTTTGAGATGTGATGATTTTGAATTGAATGAGGACTTTAAAATTTATTGGAATAAATATCCAATAGCAAAATTATGTCCTGGTAAAGATTATTTGAATCCTGAAATTGAATTAATTATAGATGACATGATTGAATTTACAGAGCAAAAGGATCTTAAAGATTTCCTTGTAAAATGGCTGTCAAATAAAATTACAATTGAATTAGACTCTTTATTTAAACTTAAGTCCGTAGAAGAGAGCAGCTCACAGGTAAGAGCCTTAAGCTATCATTTATACGAAAACTATGGAGTGGTAAAAAGGGAAAAGGTAGGATCATTAGTAAAAAAACTGACGCAAGAAGAAAGAAAATCTTTAAGAGATATAGGTGTCAAATTCGGAAGATATCATATTTTTCTTTTTAAGTTATTTAAACCCAAACAAGTTTCATTAAGAGTTTTGTTGTGGAAAAATTTTAAACAAATTAATTTATCACTAAAACCTCCAACATTTGGTCTAAATTTTACAGACAATTCAAAATATGAAAATAAAGATTTTATGTTGCTGTGTGGCTTTGAAAAGTTTGATAGGTTTTTTGTGAGAATTGACATTTTAGAAAGACTGTTTATTCATATTATAAAAAATAATTTAGAAAACAATCAGGAAGTAAAACTTGTCCCTGAAATGTTAAATTTGTTAGGGTGTAATAAAGAAAATTTTATAAAATTAATAAAAAATATGAATTACAAACTATTTGAAAAAAATAATGAG
>CABZUW010000032.1 GCA_902529105.1 uncultured Pelagibacteraceae bacterium | reverse complement strand
TGTTTGGGCTCATTTTTATAATCTGTTTTATTTAGTTCTCTATTTTCTTTTAATTTAGCTCGTCTAAGTGATGCAATACTTCTTGATCTTGATCCAATATCATCTTCACTTAAAGCTCGGGAAACTGTAAGTTTTAACTCTCTCCTATTTCCAGTATTCTTTTTTTTGCTTGTTTCTTTTGTAGGTACTTCTCCTTTTAATCTTTTTGTAGCCCTTTGTTCAGCTAACTTTCTCTTTTCAAAGTCTGATTGAACATTTTTTTGATCTATGAATAAGTTTTTAGGTGTGGAAAACTTTTCTTGACCTTTAGTACTGAAATTATTTCTATTATTTTTAAAGTTTGATGTTTTCCTAGAAATCCTTCCTGCTTTTTTTTCAATAAAAACTGCGTTTTTTGACTGGGTTCTTGCTTGTTCAATACTACTTAAAGTTTTTTTAGATGAGCCTGTAATTGATAATTTTAGTTTTTTTTTCTCCATCTATCATACCTCAATCTTGGTAAACTTTATTTCTTGCAGACATTATCAGTTCATCAGCTTCTTTTTTTGATAAAGCAAAATCTTCTAGATAACCTTTAATTTTGACTTTTTCGCCTTTTATTTCGTCATAGCTACCAGTAAGTTCATCTGAGGCTAAGTCTGCAAAATCGCTTAGCTTTAATATTTTTTGTTCACCTAACGTTACCAACATACCTGGAGTTAAACCCTCATGATTTATTAAATCATTTTCTAAACCTAAATCTTTAATTCTTTTTGATATTTCCTCTTGGTCTTTAATATGATACTCGTTTGCTCTATTTATTAGCTCTCTCGCAGTCTCATTTTCAATACCCTCAATTTTAGAGAGTTGTTCCTCTGTTGTATCTTTAATCTCATCTATATTTGAAAATCCCTCAGCTACCAAGAGTTGTCCTAATGTTTCATCAAGTTCAAGATTTTTTATTAAATTCTCTGTTTTCTCCTTAAAATCTATTTGCCTTCTTTCAGAGTCCTCTTGATCTGTCATTATATTAATTTCATAATTTAAAAGTTTAGTCGCTAGCCTTACATTTTGACCTCTCCGCCCAATAGCCTTACTTAAATTCTCTTCGGTAAGTATAACATCCAACTTTTTACTTTCCTGATCAACATTAACTCTCAATACTTCGGCTGGAGATAAAGCATTAGAAACTACAATTGCAGGATCCTCAGACCAATTTACAATGTCAATTTTTTCTCCTTGCAATTCGTTTACGACAGCTTGGACTCTGCTTCCTCTCATTCCTACGCAAGCTCCTACTGGATCAAGAGAGGTGTCTATGGCTTTCACACAAATTTTTGCTCTACTTCCTGGATCACGTGATGAAGATTTAATTTCGATTAAGCCATCGTAGATTTCTGGCACTTCTTGTATAAATAGTTTTTCCATAAATTTATGGTTTGCTCGTGATAAAAATATTTGCTGTCCTCTTGGTTCTCTTCTTACATCTAAACAGTAAGCTTTAACTCTGTCCCCTGCCTTTATATTTTCTCTTGGTATCATTTCATTTTTTTGAATAATTGCCTCTGTACCTCCTAAATCAACTATTACATTACCGAATTCTAATCTTTTAACTATGCCACTTAAAATAGTATCTTTTTTGTCTTTAAAATCGTTATATTGCCTTTGTCTTTCTGCCTCTCTCACACTGTAAGTTATCACTTGTTTTGCAGTTTGTGCTGCTATTCTTCCAAAATCAAATGAGGGTAATGGTTGAAGGATCTCGTCACCAATTTTTTTTTCCTCATTTTCTTTATTAATCGAAATAGCTTCTGTTAATCCTATCTCTAGATTTAAATTCATTGGTTTTTCTACTATCTTTAATTTTCTATAGATACCAATATCTCCATTGTCTCTATTAATTTGAACAGTTATTTCATTCTCAGATCCAAATTTTGACTTGGCGGCTTTTGCAATACCATTTTCCATCGAATCGATTATTAATTCTTTATCGATCGATTTTTCTAAAGCAACTGCTTCCGCAATTCTTAATAATTCTAATTTGTCCGCTCTTTTATTTAACATTAAGTCTTACCAAAAAAAAATGGGCCGAAGCCCATTTTGAAATTTCAACAATGAATATGGAATATAGATAATTTTTTTAATTATTCAATATATATTACTTACTAAAAATATTTGATTTATCAGTCTTTTCCCAAGAAAATGAGCCATCTGACTCTGCTACCCTTCCGAAATGACCATAGGCTGCTGTTTTCTGATAAATTGGTTGATTTAAACCTAACATTTCGCGAATTCCTCGCGGACTTAAATCAAAATTCTCATTAATTAATTTTTCAACATGTCTATTTTTATTTTCATCATTATCAAAAAGATCAACATAAATTGAAAGTGGTTTAGAAACTCCAATAGCATAAGCTAGTTGTATCAAACATCTTTTTGCTATTTTTGATGCAACTACATTTTTTGCAAGGTATCTTGAAGCATAAGCAGCAGATCTGTCTACTTTTGTTGGATCTTTTCCTGAAAAAGCTCCTCCACCGTGTGGTGCAGCTCCACCATAGGTATCAACAATTATTTTTCTGCC
>CABZUW010000031.1 GCA_902529105.1 uncultured Pelagibacteraceae bacterium | reverse complement strand
TAAAGCTTTAGATCTACTTAGAATATTATCTAAATTACTATAAATTGGTTCATGATCTAAATGACAATGTGAATCAATCATTTTTTTCAATTTTTTTAAATAGAATAGGAATTTTATTTATCTTACCGCTATTTATGAATGTATTATTTTTTATTGTTTCAAGATTATTTTTTTCAAATTCAATATTGAATATTTTCATTGTTTTTTGGGCAGTATTTGGAATTATAGGATATAATAAGATAGTAACTTTTCTAATTAATTCTAAAGAAGTATATACTATTGTATTTAGTCTTTTTTTATCCCCCTTTTTTTTCCAGGGTTCTTGATCATTAAAATATTTATTTGCAGCAAATAATTGGTCAACTATGAAATTAATGTATGAATTAATATCTTGTTTATCCACATATTCAACTATTTTGGTAAAATTATCTGTATAATTTGAAAATAAATTTAAATCCTCATCAACAAAATTTACATCTTTGGATATTTCAGAATTCATATTTTTTTCACAAAAAGATGTAACTCTTTGACATAAATTTCCATAATTATTTGCTAAGTCACTATTTATACAATTTTCCAATTTCTCTTCCGATATGTTCCCATCGTTTCCAAATGATACTTCTTTAATTAAGTAATATCTTAATGGATCTAATCCGTATGTATTAATTATTTCTATTGGATCTAAAATATTCCCTTTAGATTTAGACATTTTTTGATCTCCAGATAAAATCCATCCATGTCCATACACCCTTTTCGGAGGCTTAATATCTGCTGCTAGAAGAAATGCAGGCCAATAAACAGCATGAAATCTTAAAATATCTTTACCAATTACGTGTAAATCTGCTGGCCAAAAATTTTTATATAATTCATCTTTTTCATTTGGATAATTTAATGCACTCAAATAATTTGTTAAAGCATCTAACCAAACATACATAACATGTTGGTTATTTGTTGGAACGGGTATGCCCCATTTGAAAGATTTTCTACTTACTGATAAATCTTTTAAACCACCTTTAACAAAACTAACAACTTCATTTTTTCTTGATATTGGTAAAATAAAATGTGGATTATCTTCATAAAACTTTATTAATGTTTTTTCCCATTTAGATAATTTAAAAAAATATGACTCTTCCTCAACCCATTCAACTTTGGAACCTGAAATTTTACATTGTTTTAAACCGTTAACCTCCTCTATTTCATCATCTGTATAAAAGGCTTCATCTGAGACAGAATACCAGCCTGAATATTTTGAGAGGTATATCTCACCCTTCTTTTCTAAAATATTCCATATGTTTTTTGCAGACTTTTTATGTCTTTCTTCAGTGGTTCTTATAAAATCATTATTAGACAGATTTAATGTTTGAGTAAGATCTTTAAATGTTTGGCTTATTTCATCACAAAATGCCAATGGTTCTTTTCCATTTTCTTTTGCCGCACGCTCTATTTTTTGACCATGTTCATCTGTACCGGTTAAATAAAAAACATTATAACCTTGCATTCTTTTAAATCTTGCAAAAAAATCTGCAATTATACTTGAATAGGCATGCCCCATATGTGGTTTAGCAGATGGGTAGTAGATAGGTGTGGTTATGTAATAGTTTTTATTTTGCATTAATTATTTTAGATTTAAATTCTAAAAAAAAAATTTCTAAATCTAGATTAAAATTCATTACTTCAGAAAATTTTTTATTAAAATATCTTGATAACCTTAATAAATTTTCATTTTTTGAATCTTTATATCTACTGCTAAACAACATCTCAATTAATATTTTAATACTATTTATAGAGACTTGTTTGTTTTTATATATGTTTTCTTTTATTAAATGATTCAAAAAAGTTTCTATATCAAAATTTTTTATATCTAATTTTAAACTAATAATTAAATTAATAAGACCAATTATATCTCCCGGTGTTAAGAAATGATTTTTAAGATCATTTGGCAGATTATCATATATATTTTGGTCGAAGTAATGATCAATTATAGATTTCTTATAATTATTATCTAATATTAGATTATAATTTATACATCTTGATTTGATAGTATCAATTACATAGCGGGAAATATCAAGTATCAAAAAATACTGAACATTTTTATTTGGTTCCTCTATTAATTTCAGTAATGCATTAGATGAGTTAATCGATAAATTTTCTATATCTTCAATTAAAACTATTTTTAATTTATTATTAAACGAAGATCTATTTACAAAGTCATAAAGGTTTCTGATTTGAGATATGTCAATATTTTTTTTTCCATCTTCTTTTTTAATTTTATAAAAATTCGGGTGTGAATTATTTTTAACTAGATTAAAACTTTTATTTTTTTGATTTATTAAATTATTATTACTGTCATATGAATATTCTTCATTAACTGAAAGAATAAAATTTATAAAATGATTTACAAAATAACATTTTCCGATGCCCTTGCGACCTGAGAAAATTATTTTATTTGGTAATTTTTTTTTTAAATAAATATTAGATAATTCATCAAAATATTGTTTAAATCCATATAATTTTAAATCAGTCATTATTATATATACTTGTTAATAATTGTTAATATCTCTTTTGTATTATCTGTTTGACTTTTTCTTGTATCAACAATTGTCACAT
>CABZUW010000030.1 GCA_902529105.1 uncultured Pelagibacteraceae bacterium | reverse complement strand
TTTTGATGTTGATGTATATAATCAATCCAATGAAATTGTTAAGGGTTTCTTTGGAACTAAAATTCCACCTCAAAAAGATGATAAAATTATTGGGTTAAAAAATTTGAATGTAAATGATTATGATTTACTTATTTTGCCCGGAGGAGTAAAATCAATGGAGCTATTAAGACTTGATAGTCAAGCAATACAAACCGTCAAAGATTTTAATAAAGCTGGAAAAATTATCTCTGCAATATGCAGTGGAACTATGATGTTAATATCTGCGGACATTTTAAGGGGTAAAAAAGTAACTGGTTATTATGCTTGGAAACAAGACATAATTAATGCCGGAGCCATATTTGAGGATAAGCCATTTGTTGAAGATGGCAATATTATCACTTCACCACATTATAAATTTAATGGTGAATGGATGAAAGCCACCATTAAAAAATTAAAATAATAAATTATTTTGCTTTAATTATTTTTAAAGTATTTATTCTAAAGCAACTTTTTTTCTTTTTAAGTTTATTTTTACTAAACTGTTTTTTTAGTTCTATAATAGAGTCTTCTATTTTATATCTAGGCGAAAAACCTGCTTTTAGAATTCGACTCGAGTGTTGTTTGTAGGATCTGGGGTCATTGCTAGATTTAACTATTATATCAGCATCACTATTTAATGTATTTTTCACTCTTTTTGCAATTTCAATTATGCTTAAATTTTCAAATCCTAAATTAAATATAACTTCTTCTAATTTTTTTCCTTTCAAAAATTTTTTTTTTAGAAAAAACTTATAAGCATTTATCATGTCTTTCATCGTTAAATTGGGACGTATCTGCCTGCCCCCAAAAACCTTAATTTTTTTTTCATTAAGCGCACTAAAAGATAATGCATTAACGGCAACATCTAACCTCATTGATGAGGAATATCCACAAACTGTAGCTGGTCTAAGAATAGTTAAATCTATATAATTATTAAAACTTAGTAAAATCCTCTCACCAATCATTTTTGACTTATTATATTCTGATAATGGCTCTAGACTTAATTCTTCAGTAACTTTTTTTTCTTTTTTTATACCATAAACACTTCCAGAAGATGCAAATATAAATTTTTTAACTTTTTTTTTAATTGCAATATCAATCAACTTATAAGTTGCCAACACATTAACATCCCATGTTAATTTTGGGTCTAGTTCAGCCGCAGGATCATTTGCTATGGACGCTAAATGAATTATACAATCTACGTTAGAAAGATCTTTATCTGACAATTTTCTAATATCTTTTTTAATTACCTTTAGATTTTTTTCCTTTTTCAAGTAATTCCCAAACCAAAAAGTATCTATCACTGTAACCTTATAATTGCATGATAATAGTTCATTAGTAAGGTTAGTCCCAATGTAACCACCCCCTCCAGTTATTAATATGTTTTTCATTAATGTTTGTTCTCAAAAAATTCTTTTATTTTTTTCACTATATATTTTATCTCTTTATTAGTTAAGTAAGGACTAATTGGCAGACTTAAAATCTCTTTGGCGTATTTTTCAGTGTTAGGTAATTGTACTCTGCCAAAATTTTTTTTAAATGCTTCTTGTCTATGAATTGGAATTGGATAATGAATTGCTGTTTCAATATTATTTTGTTTTAAAAATTTTCTTAATTCATTTCTGTATTTTGTTCTTACGATATATTGGTGAAAAGTAGGTTTGCTAATTTTTAAATCAAATTTTGGTATTACCAAATATTTTTTTAAGTGATCAGAATAAACTTTGGCTATATCTAGGTGCGTTTTATTCCACTTATCTATTTTATTTAACATAATATTCCCAAAGCCAGCTTGTAAATTATCTAAACGTGAATTAGTTCCCCAAATCAAGGCTTTGTCGCGACTCTTAAGTCCATGATTTCTTATAAGTAGTAATTTTTTATATAATTTTGAATTATTTGTGACTATTAGACCGCCATCACCAAGTACATGAAAGTTTTTTCTTGGATGAAGACTAAATAACCCAACATCTCCGATTGTGCCTATAAATTTATTTTTATATTTAGCACCAAATGAATGAGCCGCATCCTCAATTAAATGTAGTTTATTCTTTTGGCAAATTTCCTTTAAAGTTTTTAAGTCAGAAGGTATCCCTGATAGATGAACTGGCATTATAGCTTTAGTTTTTTTAGAAATTATTTTTTTTAACAAGTGCGTATCAATATTCATGTCATTACCAACATCTACTAATTTTGGTTTTAAACCTGAGTAAACTATAGCACCACATGTAGCTATAAAAGAATTTGATACTGTAATTATTTCGTCTCCATAATTATAATTCATTGCTTTAAACACCATAACAGCTCCTTCAGTCCAGTTTCCTACACCTAATGCATGCTTAACATTTAAAAATTTTTGAATATTATTTTCGAATATTTTTAACTCTGCACCTAAAACGTATTGTCCTTTAGAGCCAATATCATATAACTTTTTTGAAAAAGCTTTTTCGAGGTCAAGAAATTCTCTTGAAAAATTAGTAAATTTTATTTTCATTTTTTGTAAAATGCTTTAATTTTTTCTATCATATAATCTAGATGCTTTTTACTAACAAATTCATGAACCGGTATAGATATAACTCTACGAGATAATTTTTCGGCATTAGGAAATTTACCTTTATT
>CABZUW010000029.1 GCA_902529105.1 uncultured Pelagibacteraceae bacterium | reverse complement strand
TAGTATTTAGAAGTTTTTCTAAAATATTAAGCGTTGTAGGTGGTAAGTACTACTCCTCAAGAGGAAGAAAAATCTTAACAATGATTCACAGAATAGTATCTAATAACTTTTCAAAGGCCACCTTATCTGGGTGCACAATAGAAAAAATTAAAAAATTGACTATTATTTACCCTGAATCATTGAAAAAACTGTAATTCTGTATAATTTGCCTCTTGTTAAATTCACAATAATTCTTAATTATATCGTATGAATCTTAGAAATCTAGCAATGTGGGCGGTTATCATAGTTCTTACTATAGGACTTTACAATATGTTTAAGAACCCCCAAAGGTCCATATCGCAAAATAATAGTATAATTTTTTCAGAATTTTTAAATGAGGTTAACAATGGAAGAGTAGTCCAAGTTGATATTCAGGGTAATAATATAAAAGGTATACTTTCAAATGGTGAGAATTTCACAACGTATTCGCCAAATGATCCAAACTTAATCCAAAGGTTGACTGAAAAAGGTGTCAGCATTTCTGCAGCACCACTTGACGAGAAAATGCCTTCATTGTTTGGTGTTTTGCTATCTTGGTTTCCAATGTTGTTGTTAATTGCAGTTTGGATATTCTTCATGCGACAAATGCAGGGAGGAAAGGGCGGTGCAATGGGTTTTGGAAGATCCAAGGCAAAAATGATGAATGAAGTTAAAGGTAAGGTAACTTTTAATGATGTTGCAGGTGTAGAGGAAGCTAAAGAGGAAGTAGAGGAAGTAGTAGAGTTTTTAAAAGATCCAAAAAAATTTAGTAGACTTGGAGGAAAAATTCCAAGAGGATGTTTATTAGTAGGACCACCGGGTACTGGTAAAACATTGTTAGCTAGAGCAATAGCTGGTGAAGCGGGAGTTCCTTTTTTTTACAATTTCTGGATCTGATTTTGTAGAAATGTTTGTTGGAGTTGGCGCATCAAGAGTCAGAGATATGTTTGAGCAAGGAAAAAAACATTCACCTTGTATAATATTTATAGATGAGATAGATGCAGTAGGAAGAAGTAGAGGCGCTGGTTTAGGAGGTGGAAACGACGAGAGAGAGCAAACTTTAAACCAGTTACTTGTTGAAATGGATGGCTTTGATACCAATGAAGGTGTAATTATTATAGCAGCAACAAATAGACCAGATGTTTTAGATCCAGCATTATTGAGACCAGGAAGGTTTGATAGACAAGTTGTTGTTTCTCTTCCAGATATTATTGGCAGAGAAAAAATATTAAAAGTTCACAGTAAAAAGATCTCAATGACCCCGGATATAAACTTAAGAACAATTGCAAGAGGCACTCCTGGATTTTCTGGAGCGGATCTTGCTAATCTGGTTAATGAAGCAGCATTGCTAGCGGCAAGAAAAAATAAAAGAATAGTTACATACTTAGAATTTGAAGAAGCAAAAGACAAAGTAATGATGGGTGCTGAAAGAAGATCTATGGTCATGACTGAGGATGAAAAAAAACTTACAGCTTATCATGAGGCAGGACATGCTATAGTCACCATAAATGAAAAAGCCGCCTATCCAATACATAAAGCAACTATAATTCCGAGAGGTAGAGCTTTAGGAATGGTAATGCAACTTCCTGAGAAAGACGAAGTTTCACAAACAAGAGAACAATTACACGCACAGATGTCAATTGCTATGGGTGGACGTGTTGCCGAGGAACTAATTTTCGGACATGACAAAGTAACTACTGGAGCAGTGAGTGATATTGAACAAGCTACAAAAAGAGCTAGAGCAATGGTTATGAGAGCAGGACTAAGTAAAGAACTTGGCCCTGTGGCTTATGGAGAAAATGAAGAAGAGGTATTTCTAGGAAGATCAGTTGCAAGACAACAAAATATGTCTGAGGAAACTGCAAAAAAAGTAGATGCAGAAATTAGAAAATTTGTCGACAAAGGTTATGAGAGAGCAAAAAAAATACTAACTGATAAGATTGAAGATTTGCATAAACTCGCAAAAGCACTATTAACTTATGAAACATTAAGTGGTGAAGAAATTGAAGATATAGTAAATAAAAATGTCTATCCTTCTAATAAGGAAGATCTTAAAGTAGAGGATAACGACAAAGGATCAGCTTTAGGATCAATTGGGTTAAAACCAAAAATTGTCCACTAAACTTAATGCAAAAATATTACACTAGAGCGTGTAATTTTTATTTCGGAAAAAATTCATTACAAAAAGTTAAAAAAAAACTAAGTTTACCCTTAGGTGGAAATAAAAGTATATCGTTTGATACAATTGAGATTATAACCAGAACCAGTAAAAGAAAATTAAATATTAAGCAGTTAAATCATCTTCCGAAAAATATAAAAAAAAAAGTTCTTAGTGATTTAAAAAATATTTGCAGAATAAAAAAAATTAGAAAATTAAATTTAAAAAATATACCTCTTTTAATGGGTGTTTTAAATTTGACACCTGACAGTTTTTCAGACGGTGGTAAATATAATGAAATAAATGCCTCGAAATCACAAATTAATAAACTGATTAGATCAGGTGCAAATATAATTGACATTGGTGGTGAGTCAACTAAACCTGGATCTAAAGATGTTAATCAGAAAAATGAGTGGAATAGAGTCAAAGAAACTTTAAAATATTTAAATAAAAAAAAAATTTTTATCTCATTAGATACAAGAAAAACATATGTCATGCGTAAAGCGCTTTCTTACAAATTAGATTTAATTAATGATGTCTCGGGCCTTAGCTACGATAAGAATATTTTTAAATTTTTAAAACAAACTAATTTACCATTTGTTATTCACCACATGAAAGGTACTCCAAAAAATATGCAAATAAATCCTTCATACAAAAATGTTCTTTTAGATATTTTTGATTTC
>CABZUW010000028.1 GCA_902529105.1 uncultured Pelagibacteraceae bacterium | reverse complement strand
TTCTCCGCTATCATTAAACAAAGAAAAACTTTCACCCTCTTTAATTCTCATCACTTTTGAAATATAATGAGATTGAGACTTATCTAGATTTGAGTTTAAATTATCTGACAAGTTTTCTTTAAAAAATAATCTAATATAAGTCATTTGATAAGTGTAATTATGAATAATATTAAAGCAATAATTTTTGATGCATACGGAACATTATTTGATGTGAATTCTGCAGCTGAAAAATGTAAAAATAAAATCGGTAAAAAATGGGAAGATTTTGCCAACCACTGGAGGACCACCCAATTAGAATATACTTGGTTAAGAAGTTTAATGAACAGGCATAAAGATTTTTGGCAAGTCACTGAAGATAGTTTGAAAAAATCAATGGAAACTTACAATATAGAAGCTTCTATGAAAAACGAGTTATTAAATTTATATAAAGTCTTATCACCTTTTGAGGAAGTTTTAGAAACGTTAAAATCTCTTAAAGAACAAAGATATAAATTAGCTATACTTTCAAATGGTACACCTAATTTATTAAATGATTTAGTTAAAACAAATAACCTAGAAAATTTCTTTGATGATATTTTTTCAATAGAGGAAGTTGGGGTTTATAAACCAGATACAAGAGTTTATGATATCCCAATTAAAAAATATGGTATTAAAAAAAACGAAGTTATTTTTTTAAGCTCAAATACTTGGGATGTATCTGGTGGTGGTAATTATGGATATCAATCCATTTGGGTAAATAGAAATAGGGATGTATTTGATTATCTTGATTTCAAGCCTAAAAATCAAATAAATAGTCTAAAAGGTCTACTTGATATTATTAAATAAAAAATTAAATCTTCAGAATGACAAATATATTAGATCTATTAAGTAGAATTTTCATATCATTATTATTTTTAATAAATGGTTACTTTAAAATTACAAATTATGATGGGACATTAGAATGGATGGAAGGCTATAATGTCCCAGGAATTTTATTAATTCCAGCAATTATTCTGGAGTTTGCTGCTCCGATTTTAATAATTGTTGGATATAAAACTAAAATAGCTGCCTTTTTACTTGCTGCTTTTTGTATGACCACTGCATTAATTTTTCATACAGATTTTTCAAGTCAGACCCAAATAACATCTTTTCTTAAAAATATATCATTAGCTGGAGGTTTTCTTTTAATTGTAGTAAATGGTGCTAAAAAATATAGTTTTGATAATATAAAAAAATAATGGAACAAATAGAAGTAAATAAAATTATAGAGCCAATTCTTTCCTCCGACGGAGCAGGTGTAAAACTGAAGAGGAGTATAGGAGTTGAACCAAATTATTACGATCCATTTTTAATGTTAGACGAATTTGGTTCTGAAGATAAAGATGATTATATCGGCGGATTTCCAGCTCACCCTCACAGAGGTATTGAGACTGTAACTTATATGCTTCACGGTGAATTTGAACATGAAGATAGCACAGGTTCAAAAGGTAGGATGAAAGCTGGTGATGTTCAGTGGATGAAAACAGGGAGTGGTATCATTCACTCTGAGATGCCAGCTATGACAGGAGGTAAACTACAAGGTTTTCAACTGTGGATTAATATGCCAGCAAGTCTTAAAATGTCTAAACCTGATTATATTTATATCAATTCAAAAGAAATGCAGCTTTATAAAGATGAAGAAAAGCAAGTTAAAACTATTGCTGGTAAATTTGAAAATGCTGAGGGCCCTATCAAGGGTCATAACGTTGAGCCAATTTATTTTGATGTAGAATTAAATAAAGATAAGTATTTCAATTTTTCTTTACCCAAAACTCACAATTCTCTTATATATTTAGTAAATGGTGAGATAAAAATAGGAGATAAAGACCATAAAAAAGTAGATGGATCAAATTTAATTTTGTTATCAAAAGGAGAAAAGTTAAAAGTAAAAGGTGTTACAAATGCTAAGTTTTTACTAATTTCTGGAAAACCTATAAATGAAAAAATTGCTAGGGGAGGCCCGTTTGTTATGAATACAAAATCCGAGATACTTGAGGCTGTAAATGATTTTCATAATGGAACTTTTGTGAAGTAATGCATGCGATAGAAATTAAAAAAACTGGTGGTCCTGAAGTTCTTGAAATCAAGGATATAAAACTATCAGAACCTAATTCTGGAGAAGTTTTAATTAAACAGACAGCAATTGGCTTAAATTACATAGATACTTATCATCGTTCAGGTCTTTACCCTGTGCCCCTACCTTCTGGTATCGGGTTAGAAGGCACCGGAATTATTGAAAAAGTTGGCCCTAAAACAAATGGTTTCAAAGAGGGTGATAAAGTTGCGTACGCAGCAGCTCCAATTGGCTCCTATGCTACACACAGAATTTATCCGATTAAAAGTTTAATTAAAGTGCCAGATGGAATTGATCTTGAAATTGTAGCAGCGATAATGACTAAAGGTCTGACTACTTTTTATCTTCTTCATAAGACTTATGAGGTGAAATCTGGTGAAACAGTTTTATTTCATGCAGCTGCAGGAGGAGTGGGTCAAATTTTTTGTCAATGGGCAAAGAGTTTAGGCTGCAATGTAATCGGAACAGTTGGGTCGCAGGAAAAAATTGAAGTTGCAAAAAAATTTGGATGCTCACAAGTGATTAACTACAATAAAGAAGATTTTCATAAAGAAGTAATGAAAATTACTAATGATGTGGGGCTACCTGTTGTCTACGATGGTGTGGGTAAAGTTACGATGGAGAAATCGTTGTTATGTCTAAAAATGAGAGGTACATTTGTATCATTTGGCAATGCATCAGGAAAACTTGAACCATTAGATGTAGGAAAGTTAATTGCTCCAAAAGGTTTGTTTTTAACAAGACCAAGTATAGCTCACTACACAGCAACTAGAGGAGAGCTAGATGAGGCTGCATCCAAATTATTTGAAATGATTAAATCAAAAAAAGTAATTGTTGAATTATTTAAAAAATACACTCTAAATGAGGTAATTCAAGCTCATAAAGATTTAGAGGGTAGGAAAATAATTGGACCAGCAATAATTACTCCTTGAATTTTACATCCATGTCAGACAAATGTAACTTCAAAGCCATAGTAGATATCTGAATTTCTCTTATAAAA
The DNA here is from genome assembly GCA_902529105.1 of uncultured Pelagibacteraceae bacterium. Classification (GTDB taxonomy): domain Bacteria; phylum Pseudomonadota; class Alphaproteobacteria; order Pelagibacterales; family Pelagibacteraceae; genus Pelagibacter. The sequence goes on along the minus strand of CABZUW010000028.1, from coordinate 156 downwards.
AAGATAATTGAAATCATCATTGATAAACAACAAGATGCAAATATTATTCTTGCAGAAAAAACCTCGTCTAAATAAAGAGCAAATACTGTACCCATATTGAATAAAAAACCAAATGCCGCAAACAATATTGAAAATTTTAAAACACTTATTCTATTA
>CABZUW010000027.1 GCA_902529105.1 uncultured Pelagibacteraceae bacterium | reverse complement strand
CAGCGATGAACCAATTCATGTTGACTTTTTGAAAATAGTTTCTGGCTCAAAGATTAATTTAGAAATCCCAGTTAAATTTATTAACAATGACAAGTGTCCTGGACTAAAAAGAGGTGGGGTATTAAATATAGTTAGACGAAAAGTAGAGTTGCGTTGCCCAACAGAAAGTATTCCAAAAGAATTAGTAGTTGATTTAGAAGATCTTGATATCGGTTCAAGTATAAAAATATCATACATAAAGTTACCTGAAAATGTAACTCCAACTATTACTGATAGAGATTTTGTTGTTGCAACTGTTGCGGCCCCTACGGTGGTTAAAGAACCAGAAAAACCTGCTGAAGCTGACGGAGAGACAACCGAGGGAGGAGCTGAGGCAAGTGCGGATGGTGCAACAGAGGGCGGAGACGAGAAAACTAAAGAAACGTCTGACGGCGACAAAAATAAAGATGGAGATAAAAAAGAGGAAAAATCTCCAACAGATAAAAAGTAATTTTTGAAAAGCTAAATAGTTTCATGTTATTATTTGTAGGATTAGGTAACCCAACCCCTGACAGTCAAAACAACCGTCACAACATTGGTTTCAAAGTCATTGATGCGATAAATCAAAAGTTTGGGTTATCAAAACAAAAACCAAAGTTTAAGGGATTATTAACCACAGGTAATATTGGTGACAAGAAGGTTTACGCTATAAAACCATTAACCTTTATGAATAATTCTGGAATTTGTATAAGAGAACTTATTGAGTATTTTAAAATGGATGCTACGGATGTAATTGTGTTCCATGATGACCTTGATATTGATCTTGGAAAAATTAAAGCTAAGTTTGGTGGCTCAAGTGCTGGACATAATGGAATAGAGTCGATTGACAAGTTTATTGGAAAAGATTACTCGAGAGTAAGAATAGGTATAGGGAAACCCGATTCTAAAATTTCAATTTCAGACTATGTTTTAAATGATTTCAACGACGAAGAAAAAGAGAAATTAGAAAATATTACTGAGAATATTATAACATCCTTAAATATACTTCTTGATAAAAAACTAGAGTTATTTTCAAGCACTGTGAATAACAAATAAATGGGTTTTAAGTGTGGAATTGTTGGTTTGCCTAATGTAGGTAAATCTACTTTATTTAATGCATTAACAAATTCAAGCATTGCTCAAGCTGAGAATTTTCCTTTTTGCACTATTGAACCTAATGTTGGAAATGTTCCTGTGCAGGATGATAGACTAGATAAATTATCTGAAATATCTAAATCAAAGAAAAAAATGTATACATCGATTTCATTTATAGATATTGCAGGATTGGTTAAAGGAGCCTCTAAAGGTGAAGGCCTTGGTAACAAATTTTTGTCGCATATAAGGGAGGTAGATGCAATTATTCATATGATCAGATGTTTTGAATCAGACGATATTCAAAATGTCAATAAAAATGTAGATCCTATTAGAGACCTAGAAATTATAGAAACTGAAATGAAACTTGCAGACATAGAATCTATTGAAAAAAGATTAGAAAAAAGAAATAAAAATAAAAATAGTGATTTACAAAATGAAATTTTAAAAAATACACTTGAAGGTATAAACAATAATAAAAATCTTTTAGATATATTAAAAAAATATGATCAGAAAGAAATTAAAATGACTGGACTGCTTAGCTTAAAGCCCAAATTATATGTTTGTAATGTAGAGGAAGAAAATATAAGTAAGGGCAACAACCATACTAAATCATTCGTCAGTAAATATGGCGAGAGTAATACAATTATGATTTCAGCAGAAATTGAAAATCAAATTAATGAACTAAAAGATGACGAGAAAAATAGTTTCATGGAATTGCTAAAAATCAAAAATACAGGATTAAATAGTCTTATTAAAAAAGGGTATAATTTATTAGAATTAGAAACTTTTTTTACTTCAGGTCCTGAGGAAAGTAGGGCGTGGACAATTCAGAAAAATTGTATTGCTCCTGATGCAGCAGGTGTAATTCACTCTGACTTTAAAAAAGGCTTTATAAGAGCTGAAACAATATCTTTTGAGGATTTTGTTAAATTTAGTGGATGGCAAGAGTGTAGAAATAAAGGGAAAATGAGACTTGAGGGCAAAGATTATATCGTAAAAGATGGAGATATATTAAACTTTCGTTTCAATACGTGACCAAATTCTTTTCATGCTAAAGTAAACTAGTATTGTAAGTATTACTAAGTAGATTATTGCTCTAAAACCAAACTTATGTCTTTCCTCTAGCTTTGGCTCTGCTGTCCAGGCTAAGAAAGTTGTAATATCTTTAGCCATCTGCTCTGGAGTGGCTGGAGTACCATCAGCATAAGTTACAAGATCATCATAAAGTTGTGGTGGCATTTTAATTTTATTCCCATACATATACTTATTGTAGTACACGCCATCATCTAGCTTCATTCCCTCGGGTGGATCTTCGTACCCTAATATGACTGAATATATGTAATCTGCCCCGCCTGCTCTTGCTTTAACCAAAACAGACATATCTGGGGGATAAGCTCCTCCATTAGATAATTTAGCCTCTTGATCGTTAGCGTAAGGCATTACAAATTTATCAGATAATTTTGCTGGCCTAGTAAACATTTCACCATCATTGTTTGGACCATCAGTCACTTCAAAATTAGATGCAATTGCTTTAGCTTGCTCAATTGAGAATTCTGGACCACCTTTTTCTGCTAAATTTCTATAAGAAACATATTTTAACGAATGACAAGATGCGCATACTTCTGTGTAAACTTGATAACCCCTTTGTAAAGAGGCTCTATCAAATGTTCCAAAGAAGCTTTTAAAAGACCAGTCTTGTTTTAGTAAAGGGTAATTTTCACCTGCTGAATAGGTTATATTATGAGTAGATAATGTTAAAAATATTGTTGTAAGATAAATTTTTAATAATTTCTTCACATTTAGCCCAGGCTATTTATTTTTACTTTATCACCTTTGGCTTTGGCCATTGATGGGTTTGGCATTCCGCCTAACACGGGTTCCGTTATGCTTAAAGGCACATTTAATGTCCGCTCTTTTCTTCCTAATATAGGCAATATAACTAAGAAATGAATGAAATAGTAAGCGGTAGCTACCCTAGCAATTAACAAATAGACTCCTTCAGCTGGCATAGCGCCCATATAACCTAATATTAAAACATCTGCTACCAAGAACCAGTAGAACTGTTTGTAGATTGGTCTGAATAAAGCAGACCTTACTTTAGATGTATCAAGCCAAGGTAATATTACCAAAACAAAAATTGCTGCAAACATTGCAATAACACCCAAAAGCTTATCTGGTATTGATCGCAATATCGCATAAAAAGGTAACAGATACCACTCAGGCACAATATGTGCTGGAGTAACTAATGGATTTGCCTCAATATAATTATCAGAGTGACCAAGAATATTTGGAGAGAAAAAAACAAAAAAAGCAAAAATAATTAAAAATATTAAAAGAGCAAAAATATCTTTAATTACTATATATGGATGAAAAGGAACTGTATCATTAGACGGTTTTTTAATATCGATACCAATAGGATTATTATTACCTGGTACATGTAAAGCCCATATATGTAATATTACTAAGCCCAAAATTAAAAATGGAAATAAATAGTGTAGACTAAAAAATCTTGTAAGAGTTGGATTATCTACTGAATATCCTCCCCACAGCCAATGTGTAATACTCTCCCCCACTAAAGGTATGGCGCTAAATAAGTTTGTTATTACAGTAGCTCCCCAAAAACTCATCTGGCCCCAAGGCAACACATAACCTAAGAAGGCTGTTGCCATCATAAGGAAATAAATTAACATCCCTATTATCCAAATGATTTCTCTTGGAGACTTATAAGAACCATAATAAAGAGCTCTAAAAATATGGATATATACTGCTAGAAAAAACATCGATGCTCCATTTGCATGAACATATCTAATTAACCAACCGTAATTTACATCTCTCATAATATGCTCTACACTTCCGAATGCTAAATCAGCATGAGCAATATAATGCATAGCAAGCACTAAGCCTGTGATAATTTGTGTTATCAAGCAAAAAGTTAAAATACCTCCAAATGTCCACCAATAATTTAAATTTTTTGGTGTAGGATAATCTGTTAAATGGTTTGCTAAGGTTAAAAGTGGCAATCTATCGTTAAACCATTTTCCAAATTTAGAACTAGGTGTATATTCGTGTGAGCTCATTTATTTTATTTATCCAATCTTAATCGTGTTAATATCTACAAAGGTATATTCAGGAATCTCTAAGTTAGTCGGAGCTGGTCCGCTTCTTATTCTCCCTGAAGTATCATAGTGAGAACCATGACATGGACAAAACCATCCTCCCTCATAGTCACCTTTGTTTGTTAATGGTACACATCCTAAGTGAGTACAAATACCAAGTGTTACTAACCATTCAGGTTTCTTCGCTCTATCCTCATCTTTTTCAGGATGTTTTAACTCTTTTAGATCAACTTTTCTTGCTTCCTCAATTTCCTCTGGGGTTCTATGTTTAATAAAAACTGGTTTACCTCTCCACAATACTGTGATCGACTGACCGGGTTGAACCGAGCTTATGTCAACTTCAGTACTTGCAAGGGCCTTAACTGATGCGTCTGGATTCATTTGGTCAATTAACGGCCATACAGCAGCTCCCACACCAACAGCTCCTGCTGCGGTTGTAGCGGTTAAGATGAAATCTCTTCTATTTGGTTTTTTTTTTTCTGAATCAGACATTTATTTAATTAATTAGTTAAGTTGTTATAATATTTATATATGAGAAAAAAAGTATTTTTACATGGTAACAATGACACAGAAAGACACAAATTATAGGCCTAAAATAGCCTTATATGAACCAGATATACCTCAAAATACAGCTGCCGTTATCAGAACTTGCTCATGTTTAGGAGCAAATTTAGAAATTATAGAACCATGTGGCTTTATTTTTTCAGATAGGAGATTTCAAAGGGTGGTAATGGATTATATAAATATGGAAAGGATTAAATTTTATAAAAGCGCAAAAGAATTTTTTGATAAAAAAAAAGATCAGAGAATAATTTTAATGACTACGAAGGCAAAAAAAATATATACAGAATTTAAATTCAAAAAAAGTGATACATTGTTGTTTGGTCGAGAAAGTGCTGGTGTACCTGATAGAGTGCATAAGATGCTAGATTTAAAGTTAAAAATACCAATGGAAAATAAATTTAGATCTTTAAACTTATCAACGTCTGTTTCAATTGTTCTTTCAGAAAATTTAAGACAAA
>CABZUW010000026.1 GCA_902529105.1 uncultured Pelagibacteraceae bacterium | reverse complement strand
TCTTTTTCTTCTTAAAATTACCAAATTCTTATCATCCTCTAATGTAACATCTCGTTTACCTACTACATGATAATCATAACTATACTTCCAAATTGATGATCCTAGTCTGGTATCTAATTTACTATAGTATTCTATCCAAGATACAGACCATCTATAAATTCCATAAAGAATGATTAATACAAAAATAGTTGTGGTCATAATAATTAAATTATATTAAAAAATTATAATATGTCTATCTGGGGAAGTTTAATAGGAGGAATGATTGGCCTTTCACTAGGTGGTCCTTTCGGAATGCTTTTGGGTTCTATTTTGGGAGGAAAAATCTCAAGAGCAAGAGCTCAGGGAGGTTTTTCCGCTATTGGTCAAAGTCAAAAAGTTTTTGCGCTATCACTAATTGTTTTATCTGCAAAACTAAGTAAGGCAGATGGTCAAGTAAGTCGCGAGGAATTAATTGCCGTAAAAGATAAATTAAAAATTCCTGAAAACGAGTTAGATGAAGTGGGTAAAATATTTAATCGAGCAAAAGAGGAGAGCACTGGGTACGAACCATACGCCCAACAAATTGCACAGTTTTATAAGGGAAATTTAAACGTTCTAGAGGAGGTTATTAATATTCTATTTTATATCGCAGAGTCTGATGGAGAGGTAAGCCTTGAAGAGACAAAAATGATCGAAAATATAGCCTATATTTTTGGATTAAGTGAAACACAATATAATAGTATTAAAGAAAGCAGAAAATCATCCGATAAGCTAAACCCTTATATGGTTTTAGAAAGCAGCCCTGAAGATGATTTGCAAACAATCAGAAAAAGATATTTAAAGTTATCTAAAGAACATCATCCAGACTTACTTTTAAGTAAAGGAGTTCCTGAAGAGGTAATTGAGGAAAGTAAAAAGACAATGAGAGCTATAAACTCTGCATGGGATCAAGTTCAAAAACTAAAAAAAAATTAGAATTGTTCAGACTCTGTTGAGCCTTCCATTGCCGTCGTAGAACTTTTACCGCCACTTATAGTATTAGATACTGCATCAAAATAAGAAGTACCAACTTCTCTTTGGTGTTTGACACTAGTATAGCCATCTTTTTCTCTGTCAAATTCTTGCTGTTGAATTTTAGAGTATGCGGCCATTCCATCTTTTTTATATTTTTCAGCAAGTTCAAAGATCGCAATATTTTGAGTATGAAATCCTGCTAAAGTTATAAATTGAAACTTGTAACCCATTTCACCAATTTTTCTTTGAAAAGTTCCAATTTCATCATCAGATAAATGTTTCTTCCAATTAAAAGATGGAGAGCAGTTATAAGCTAACAATTTCCCAGGAAATTTTGAGTGAATTGCATCTGCAAATTTTTTAGCTTCCTCTAAATTAGGGGTTGCAGTTTCACACCAAATTAAGTCTGCATAAGGAGCGTAAGCAAGTCCTCTAGAAATTGCTTGTTCTATTCCAGCTTTAACATAATAAAATCCTTCAGGTGATCTTTCGCCTGTTAAAAAAGGTTTATCGTTATCATCATGATCGTTAGTTATTAATTTTGCAGCGTTAGCATCTGTTCTTGCAAGAATTATTAATGGGACATCTGCAATATCTGCAGCTAACCTTGCGGCTTTCAAATTTCTTACTGCGGTTCCAGTTGGTACTAAAACTTTTCCACCCATATGCCCACATTTTTTTTCACTTGCCAACTGGTCTTCAAAGTGCACACCAGCTGCACCCGCTTTAATAAATTTTTTAGTTAATTCAAAAACGTTTAATGGACCACCAAAACCAGCCTCTCCATCAGCTATAATAGGTAACATATAATCTGTTCTATCTTTAGAGTTCATTTCACCATCTTGAATTTCCATATGTTGAATTTGATCTGCCCTTACTAAAGCATTATTAATACTATCCACAAGTTTTGGAGCGCTATCAAAAGGGTATAATGATTGATCAGGATACATCTCTCCAGCAGTATTTGCATCAGCAGCTACTTGCCATCCACTAACATAAATAGCTTTTAACCCGGCTTTTGCATGTTGAACCGAATGATTTCCAGACAGTGAACCTAATGTATTTACGTACGGTTCAGTGTTAAGTAAGTTCCACAATTTTTTAGATTGTTGTTTACACATTGAATACTCTATTTTTATTGAACCTCTTAAACGCTCTACCTCTTCAGGTGTATAATCTCTTTTAATACCCGCAAATCTTTTTAAATCATATGAAACTTTTGCTTCTGAACTCATTTAAACCCCTCAATTTAAATGTTGAATATTTTATGTGATGATAATGAACTAGTTGTTGTTAAATTCGTTAGTAAACTCGTTCATACCACTTGAACCCCAATCACAATGGTCGTCTCTTAAATAGATACCTGACTTGTTTCTTTTATCGGAAGTATCTTGATGGCTGTTTTGAGCCTTGTTTTCTTGATTTTTTTTATTGTTTTCGTTGTTCATGTAAACCTTATAATTTACATAATTTACAAAATCTACAAAATTTTATAAAAAGCTTGTAAATACGTTAAATTTTTTGTAAATTTAAATTTACAAAATTTACAAATAGTAAATTATGAGTCAAATAGATTTAAAAATTGGACCAAAAATAAAGGCTTTTAGAAGACAGCTAGGTCTCCAAGCAAATAAATTATCTGAACAATTGGGTATATCTCCAAGTTATTTAAATTTAATTGAGAGTGGAAAAAGAAAAATAGACGGAGATCTTCTTTTAAAAGTTTGTGAAGAGTTAAAAATAGAATTAACAGATTTAACAAACAAATCAGATTTAAATCTTGCAAATAATTTATCTGAGTTATTAGGCGATGAACTTTTTGAGGATTTAGATATATTAGGACCAGAGGTCCAGGATTTAGTAAATACAAATCCTAAAATTGCGAGAGCACTTATTAAATTAGGAGACAACTATAAACAAAAAGGTCAAGAAATTGTAAGCAAAGTTGAAAATATTTCGGGTAAGATTATTGATGGAAGAAAAACATCTTTTCCAGGAGAAGTAGTGTCAGATTTTTTGCAGGAAAATAAAAATTATTTTTCCAAATTAGAAAAATTTGCAGACGATATATTTAATAGAATTCAGATAAACAATAGAGCAACTTATATGGCTCTTTGCGATTTTCTTAAAACAGAGTACGGAGTAAAAGTAAAAGATGTACTACCTGAAGATGGTAAACCATTTTCAAAAATTTATTATAAATCTCAAAAAGAATTACATTTAAGTGACTATGTAGCCCTAGAAACTAAAAAATTATATGCAGCCGCACAAATAGCACAAGAAGGTGCCATGGTTGTTATTGAGAATTATTTATCAGAGTTTAAGTTTCCGTCAGAAGAATCAAAAAAACTTACTAAAGTGGCGCTACTTAACTACTGTGGTGCTGCTATTTTAATGCCATATAAACTATTTCACCAAGAGTGTATGAAACAGAAATACGACCTAGAATTATTACAAAATACATTTGCATGTACTTTTGAACAAATTGCTCATAGAGTAACATGTTTGCAAGATCCAAAACTTCCGGGTATACCGTTTCATTTTCTAAGAGTTGATGTTGCTGGTAATATCTCAAAAAGATTTTCATTATCAGGAATAGAGATCCCAAGATATGGTGGTGCTTGCCCCAGATGGAATGTCTATTCTGCTTTTTCAAGACCTGGAGTAATTCAAGCTGCTGTGAGCAAGATGTCTAATGGCGAGAAATATGTTTGTATCGCTAGAACAGTCGAAAAAGGAGTTGGAAGGTATGGAAAAAAGAAAAGTATTTTATCAATCGGTTTAGGATGCCAAGCCAAATATGCAAAAGACTTTGTGTACACCGAGAATTTAGATTTGAATGATAAGAAAACAGAAATTCCAATTGGAGTATCATGTAGAACATGTGACAGACTAGATTGTTCACAAAGAGCATTTCCGCCGCTTCATAAAAAATTTGATGTTGATATAAATAATAGAGGTGTATCAGTCTACGTCACAGAATAAACTAGCTATTTTTTTTTTTCGATCTTTCCCTAGATAATAATTGAGTTAAAGAATCTACCATAGCATCAGATGCTTTAAATATTTCACTTGTTTTATATTCATTTGAAAGGTTTTTCTCTGGATTTGTTTTGTCCTCAATTACTATACCTTTATCAGGTGCATTATCTTTAATATAAATAAGTATTAGCCAATCTTCATCACTTGACTCGTCCCATTTTATAAAAATCTCTCCTGTTTCAAATCTTCGATCAATACATCTAAAAATTGACATATGCCTTGTTATATGTCGTTTATTTAATTGAAAAACTAAACTAGATGCACTTCTATAAAAACTTTCTAAAGACAGCTCTATCTTTTGTCTTTCAAGAGAGTATTCTCTTTCTTTTCTTAAAAGAGTTTCTCTATCATCAGTTTCAGATGTTTTAACACCTAATGCCTCTACCCTCTCTCTTATTTTTTGATCTCTAATTAATCTGTATTTTTCCTTAAGCTTTTCTATTCTTTCCTGAAGACCTGAATAATCTTCTCTTTGTTCTTTTAGGGATGTTTTTTCAAGTTTTTCAAGCTCCTTGATTTCTCTTATTCTAAATCTTTCAATTTGTTTTTCTAATTTAATTTCTTGTAAAAATCTTTTTTGTTTTTCAGCCTGCTCTTTTCTAAGTAAAGCCTGTTCTTTTCTCAAAAATAATTTTGTTTGTCTCTATATCTCTTAAATAAATAGTGTAATACTCAGAACCTTTTAAGTCTAAAGAATAGCCTAGTATTTTATCGTTATAACTAACCTCAATATCGCCGACTCCAAAATATTCGGTATTTAATTTTTTCTTTTCTTCATCGCCATTCCAATACTCTTCAATTAAATCCGTTCCAATTTTTTTTCTCAATTTAATCGAATAATTTCCTTTTGAAGTCGTTCTTGTCCAGTATTCATATTTTCTATCTTTAAAGGGAATAGACTCGTCATTTAATTTTATCCTACCCTTAATTTCATCAAATAATGTTTTTTGAATGCCTTTGGTATCTTTAAGATGATGTTCTGTATAATTATTCTCTTCTTCAAGATATTTCCTTACTTCTGGGTCGAGCTTTGAGCTATCTTTTAAAACCTCAAGAATATTTGGCTGATGAACCCAGCTATAATCGTCTTCCCAGTTAGTATTGTGACAAGATTTAAGTTCAGTTTTTTTTTTAAGTTGTGGTACTTTCATCGAGTTTTTAATATATGAATATTTTTATTATCACACTTGTTATTTTTGTCTTAATTTACTTATTTCTCAATTGGTTTGCAAAAAGCTCAACAAAGAGGGTTGCAAAGACAATAAGATCATCAATTATAGTTGTTTCTATTTTATTGGCAATTTTGATGGCGTTTGCAGGTAGATATATTTTTTCTCTTCCATTTTTAATGATGGTTTTGCCAATGATAAAAACTAAAGCAGGTCTTACTTTGTTACAATTCTTAAGAATATGGGGGCTTCTCAGAGTTCTAAAAAATTATGGTAGGTTCAACTTTGGAAATATAAATCAAAATTACAACAATCAATCTATATCATTAGAAGAAGCTTATAAAATTCTTAATCTTAATCCAAAAAAAAAATATACTAAGGATCACGTAATGAATTCTTATAAAAAAATCATGAAAAAAATACATCCTGATATTAGCCCAGAACTTTCAAGACTTGCATCCATAGTAAATGAGGCAAAAGACACAGTTATTAAAGATATATCTTAATTAATTATTTCCTTTAATTTTAAAAAAATTTTTCTAGGGTTAATCTTATCTTTTCCTAATGTGTTATGTGTTACCGTTTTTTCTCCATCGGGAATTATAGGATACATTTTTGGACTGTAACTTCCGTATACTAGCGGTGTATCAGTCATTAAAACAATTGTTGGCAAACCTAATGCCGCCGATAAGTGACTAAAACTTGAGTCGTTACAGATTGAAATTTTACAATTTTTTATAATAGGCAAAATTTCTTGAATCATAAGATTATCTAAAGGTACACATTTATCTTTTAAATTTGAGCTTAATATTTCATTTAATATTTCTTGCTCTTCAAAATTTTTCCCAGTTGCTAAATAGAATTTA
>CABZUW010000025.1 GCA_902529105.1 uncultured Pelagibacteraceae bacterium | reverse complement strand
ACTCAGGATGAAATTGCACACCTACAAACCACGGATGAGATTTCAGTTCGACAATTTCTGTTAACTTATTATCTGGGGAAGAGCCTGAAAAAATCATACCCTTTTTTTCAAATTTTTCTTTAATATTAAAATTAACTTCATAACGATGCCTATGTCTCTCTGATATATAGGATTTTTTATAGATTTTTTTTATTAAAGAATTATGTCTTAATTTTGCATTATATGATCCTAATCTCATAGTTCCGCCAAGATCCATATTTGAACCTTTTATAACTGAGCCATCTTTATCCCATTCTTCCATTAGCCCAACTACAGGCTCACATTTCGTGTCAAGTTCACTAGAACCAGCATTTTTAATTTTTAAGACATTTCTAGCAAATTCAATTACGGCTAGTTGCATCCCAAAACATATACCCAAAAATGGGATATTCATCTGTCTAGCAAATCTAATAGACATAATTTTTCCATCAGTTCCACGTTTACCAAAACCTCCAGGGATAAGTATTCCAGATACTTTTTTTAAATTTTTATTTATTTCTTTATTATTCAATTTTTCAGAGTCTAAACGTAATAAATTTACTTTAACATTATTTTTAATACCTCCATGAATAAGTGCTTCATCAAGAGACTTGTACGCATCTTTTAAATTTACATATTTACCTATTAAAGCAATATTTACTTCATTTTTACTTTTTAATATTGTTTTTGTAATTTTATTCCAAGGTCTGAGATTAACTATTCTTTTTGGTTTTATTTTAAAAAAACTGAGGACCTGTTTATCTAATTTTTCGTCATAAAAGCTTTTTGGGGCTTCATAAATTGTTTTAACATCGACTGTCTCTATAACATTTTTATATCTTACATTGCAAAAAAGAGATATTTTTTTTCTTTGATCTAAGGGTATAGGCTTTTCTGATCTACAAATAATTATATCTGGCTGAATACCTAAGCTTCGAAGTTCCTTAACAGAATGTTGTGTTGGTTTAGTTTTTATTTCATCAGATGATTTTAGAAATGGCACTAAAGTTAGATGAATAAATAAACTTTTGTTATAACCATCTTCATTTGAAAATTGTCTAATTGCCTCTAAAAATGGCAAGCTTTCTATGTCTCCAACGGTACCTCCTATTTCGCAAATAACAAAATCTTCGTTGGTTATATCTTTTTTTATGAATTCTTTTATTTGATTAGTGACATGTGGTATTACCTGAACTGTTTTACCTAAATACTCCCCTTTTCTCTCTTTTTTAAGAATGTCACTATATATTTTTCCTGTAGTAACATTATCAGATTTTTTAGCAGAAATATTTGTAAATCTCTCGTAATGACCTAAATCTAAGTCTGTCTCAGCTCCATCATCTGTTACAAAAACTTCTCCGTGTTGAAAAGGACTCATTGTGCCGGGATCTATATTTAAATAAGGATCCATTTTTCTCAACCTAACGTTAAATCCTTGTGATTTTAAGAGAAATGCTAAAGATGCAGAGGACAATCCTTTGCCTAAAGATGAAACCACGCCGCCTGTAACGAATATATATCGCGCCATGGAATTATCTTATAGACGTAATTTTAAAAAATTACAAAGAATAATTTATTCAGGTAATTGAGGTGTATCGTCTGCTTTTTCCTCAATTTTATCAAGTACGGAGTTGCTTTCTGGAGCATCACCTCTAGAAAGAATCGTCAGCGAAAGACTGCAAATAATGAATAATGTTGCAACAATTGCAGTTGCTTTAGTCATAAAGTTGCCTGCGGATCTAGCAAACATAAAATTATCTTGGGAAACTCCGATACCAAGAGCACCGCCCTCAGATTTCTGCAGAAGAACTAATATAACTAAGATTGCTGCTAGAATGATGTTTATAACTAATAAAATATTTTCCATTATATCTAAATAATTGTTTTTTTTACTATATCAATAAATTTATTATAATTTTGTGATGCACCACCTATTAAAAAACCATCAATATTATTAATTTTTTTTAAAATTCCTATGTTTTTTTGATTAACCGAACCTCCATATAAAACAACTATATTTTTATTTTTAAATTTTCTCTTTATAAAATTTTTAATAAATTTTACATTTTTATAAATATCTGCATTAGATGGAACTCGACCTGAACCTATCGACCAAACTGGTTCATACGCTATTATTATATTTTTTTTTTGTTTTAAATTTTTTAAGCAAGAATTTAATTGGGTTTTAAGTACATTGATTTCTTTTTTATTTTTTTTATCTTTTAATGTTTCTCCAACACATAAAATAACTTTAAGATTCTCTTTAATTGAAATTAGTATTTTTTTATTAATTATTTGATTTGTATCCCCATCTGATCTTTTTTCTGAGTGACCTAATATTATGTATTTGGTTCCCAATTTTTTGATTTGATTTGCACTTATCATGCCGGTATACGGACCACTACCATTTACAAAATGACAATCTTGAGCACCTACATCTATCTTTGTGTTTCTTGTTTTTTTGACAAATTGATCAAGAAGTGTGAATGGTGGACAATAAATAAATTTTGCTTTTTTGAAAAACTTGGATCTAGATATATTTATTACTTTATTTAAAGCGTTTAATGACGTTAAATTTCCATACATTTTCCAATTTGCAACAAAATAAATATTATTGTTTGTCATTAATCTATTTTTAATTTATAGATTTGTTCCTTATAATCAACATTTAACATTTTATTATGCTAGGTAAACTGAGAAATTTTTCTAAAAGCAAATTTGCTGGATTATTGATAGCAATAATAATAATTCCTTTTGTTTTTTGGGGTATGGGTAATGTGTTTAGTGGCGGAAATACAAATAGTGTAGCAAAAATTAATAATGAAAATATATCAACTCAAGATTTTATTGAATATATAAATGAAACAAGGCTTACACCTGAAATTTTAAAAGAAAACCTAGATAAAAACATTTTACAAGAAATTTTAAGTCAAATTATATCTACAACATTGCTAAAACTAGAAATTAATGAATTAGGGCTAACTGCATCAGATGAATTTTTATTTAAAAATATAACTACAGATAAAAAATTCGTTGATGAAAATGGAAAGTTTTCAAGAATAAAATACGAAAAGTTTTTATTGGAAAATAATGTTTCAGCTATTTCATATGAGCAAAAATTAAAAGATGCGAACTTACAAAATAATCTTTTTCAATATGTTAGCGGGGGAATAAGAAGTCCACAATTTCTAACTAAGAATTTTTATACAGAAGATACAAAGGAAATTGAGGTTAATTATATTAATCTTGAGAAAATATATAAAAAGAATTTTACTAATTCTGAATTAGATAAATTTATTTTAGAAAATAAAGACGATCTTGAAAAAGATTACATTGATATAATTTACGCAAAAATTGAACCTGAACAATTAGTTAACTCAAACGATTTTAGTTCTGAATTTTTTAAAACTATTGATGATATTGAGAACGATATATCGGCGGGTTTAAATCTTAAAAATATATCAAATAAATATAACATCCAATTAGTTGAAAAAAATAATTTTTATTTGCAAAACGAAGGGGACGAAATTTTACAGGAAATTTATTCCAACAGAAACGGAATGAAGATAGATATTTTAGATAAAGAAAGCTTTTTTTTAATTTATGAAATTAAAAAAATCGTAAAAAAACTTCCTTCAATGGATGATAAATTTTTTAATAAGGAACTTTTAAATAAAATAAGTTCAAAAGAAAAATTTAATTACAATAAAGAATTATTAAAAAAGATTGAAAACAATGAATTTAAAGATGAAGAATTCATAGAAATTGGAAATAAAGAAAATTTAATAGAAAAACTTACTATCAAATCTAAAAACGATAATTCTTTTTTTAATGTAGATTCTTTAAGTTTACTTTATACGATCCCTAAAGACGATTTTTTACTGATTGTAGATAATGAAAAAAATGTATACTTGACTAAAGTTGTTAATTTCAATTATAAAAATTTCAGTAAAAGTTCAGAAGAAGGTAAAATATATATTTCAAGATCAAATTTTAGATTAAAAAATAATATTTCAAATACTTATGATGATCTTTTAAATACAAAGTATAAAGTTAAAATAAATCAAAATACATTAGAAAGATTAAAAAATTATTTTAAGTAATGTTAAATATTGATTTAAAAGATTTTATTAAAAAACATAAATTAAAATCAAATCAGACTTTATACTTAAGTTTTAAAACTAATGGTAAAAATGAAATTTCAAATTTAATTAATAATTTTTTAAACGAAAAAAATAGTTTTATTTTTGAGTCTGTTGAAAAAGGAAAAATTAAAGGTAGATATACAATTTTTGGCAAAAACCCTGATAAAATTTGGGAATTTAACAATAAGAAATGTTATATTTATAATGGAAATAAAAAAAAAGTTTTAAAGGGTAATCCAAAAGAGAATATAGAAAAAATCATAGAAAAATTTAGGTTTCCCATTCCTCAAGAATTACCGGATGTATGTGCTATAATTGCAGGATATTTCTCATATGACGCTATAAGGTACATAGAAAATATACCTAATAGTTGTAAAGATGATATTAAACTACCAGACTTAAGAATTATTAGGCCGAAAGAACTGATAATTCATGATAATTTAAAAAGAAAAATTTATTATATTTATAATTGTTATTCAGATGAAAAAATAAAAAATTACAATCTAATGTATAGAGAAATTTTGAGTACTTTAGAGTATAATATTTTTCTTTCAAACTATAACTTAACTCTAAACAAGCAATACAAAAAATCAAAGATTTTAATTAAATCAAACGTTACAAAAAAAAAATTTATAGATAATGTTAGAAAAGCAAAAAAATACATTAAAATTGGAGATATATTTCAAGTAGTCTTAAGTCAACGTTTCGAGACTAAATTAACAAAAGAGCCTATTGATATTTATAAAAAATTAAGAATAACAAACCCTTCTCCCTTTATGTATTTTTTTAATTTTAAAGATTTTCAGATTATAGGAGCTAGTCCAGAAATTTTAGTTAGACTTAGAGATGATAAAATCACTATAAGACCCATAGCTGGTACAAGACCTAGGGGAAAAAACAAAAAACAAGATTTATTTTATAAGAAAGACCTATTGAAAGATAAAAAGGAAATATCAGAACATTTAATGCTTTTAGATTTAGGTAGAAACGATACTGGTAAAGTCTCAAAAGTAGGTACTGTCAAAGTAACAGAGAAATTTATTATTGAAAAGTATTCGCATGTAATGCACATTGTCTCTAACGTTACAGGACATTTTAATGACAAATTTACAAGATTTGAAACGCTAATGTCAGGCTTCCCAGCAGGTACTGTATCAGGTGCACCAAAAATACGTGCAATGGAAATTATAGATAAGCTAGAGAAGACCCAAAGAAAAATTTATTCTGGTGGAATAGGTTATTTTTCTGCAAATGGAAACTTTGATACATGTATAGCTTTAAGAACTGCAATAACAAAAAAAAATAAATTTTATGTCCAGGCTGGTGCGGGAATAGTTGCCGATAGCAAACCTATAAATGAATATTTTGAAACTATTAATAAAGCTAAAGCTTTGTTAAATGCACTAAATTAAATGAAAATTTTATTAATTGATAATTATGATAGTTTTACGTTTAATTTGTTTCACTATTTATCTGAATTGAAAGTAAAAGTTGAAGTTTTTAGAAATGACAAAATTAATTATAGAGACGTTTTAAAAAAAAAGTACGACAGAATAGTTATATCTCCAGGTCCTGGAAATCCTAATCAATCTGGAAATTGTTTAGATATAGTTAAAAAACTTTATAAAAAAATACCTATCTTAGGTGTATGTCTAGGTCATCAGATTATTGGACAAGTTTTTGGTTCAAAAATTATACAAGCTAAGAAATTGATGCATGGAAAGACTAGTACTATAGTTTCTAAAAGAATAGGAATATTAAAAAACCTTCCAATAAAATTTGAAGCCACCAGATACCATAGCTTAATCATAGACAAGAAAAATTTTTCTAAAGATCTTATTATTACAGCTGAAACTAAGGATGGTCTAATTATGGGTGTACAACATAGAATTTACAACATACACGGTGTACAATTTCATCCGGAAAGTATTAAGACTAAGATTGGTATGAAAATTTTAAAAAATTTTATAAATTATAAGTAAT
>CABZUW010000024.1 GCA_902529105.1 uncultured Pelagibacteraceae bacterium | reverse complement strand
TTTAGTTGGAATATTTCAATCCTGGTCTATTGCATTATCAATTTTAAATTATTGTCTTATTTCAGCAGTAATGACAATAGGTGCTAATTTGCAATGGGGTTATGCAGGATTAATAAATTTTGGAATTATGGGTTACACAGCTCTTGGGGGCCTCGCTGTAGTTTTAATTTCAGTTGCCCCTGTACCAGAGGCGTGGAGTGCTGGAGGTTTAGGACTCATTATATGCTTATTAATCGTAGTTTTGATGGTTTTATCAATCAAATTTCTATCATCTAAGTTTAAAACAATAAAAAACAAAACATTTGTAATCTCATCTATAATTATAATTGGTGTTATTTTAATTAGATTTATTTCTGCACCAGCAATTGAAAATATAGAGTCTATAGATCCAGCAAAAACAGGTTTCCTAGGAGGTCTTGGGTTACCAGTATTATTATCTTGGATTGTTGGTGGTTTATTTGCCGCTGGAGTAGCGTTTGTAATAGGTAAAATTGCTTTAGGTTTAAGAGCTGACTATTTAGCCATAGCAACTCTTTTAATTGCAGAAATTATTGTATCAATAATAAAACATGAGGATTGGTTAGCTAGAGGTGTAAAAAATGTAATAGGTTTAAAGAGACCAGCACCTTATGAGATTGACCTTCAAAACACTGAATGGTTTATCAATCTAGTAGAGAAATTTAATTCTACTAAATTAGGTTTGATAAATTCAATTTCTGAAAGACAAGAACTATTATCTCAATTAGTAATAGATGCATCATCAGTATATGTAAAACTGTGCTTTACAGGTTTATTTCTAATAGTTGTTGCAATTCTACTAGTTTTAACTCAAAGAGCTCTTTACTCTCCATGGGGAAGAAAAATGAGGGCAATAAGAGATAATGAGATCTCAGCTGGAGCAATGGGTAAAAATGTTGTTAAAGAACATTTACTTATTTTTGTTCTAGGTTCAGCAATAGTTGGATTGGCAGGAGCTATGATGGTTACTAATGATGGTTTATTTACCCCAGGAAGTTATAGGCCTATGAGATATACATTTGTTATTTGGGTAATGGTTATAGTAGGAGGAACCGGTAACAATTTTGGTGCCATTCTTGGCGGTTTTGCAGTGTGGTTCTTATGGGTTCAGGCTGCTCCAATTTCTTTATTCTTAATAAGTTTATTTACCTCCCACTTACCTGAGACAAATGAACTTAAGATTCACCTTATTAATAGCGCGCCTTATTTTAGATTTTTAATAATAGGAATAGGTTTATTAGTTATAATGCGCTATAGACCGCAGGGTATTTTACCAGAAAAAATTGTAAAGCAATAATATGTTTAAAAAATTTTTAATTATTTTGTTTGTAGTTATACCTTTCAACGCTTTTGCCCTAGAGAAAGAAACAACTTTTGATCAGCAGAAATTTAAAAAAGCATTGTCGGACGGAAAAGTTGTAGTTGTAAGTTCTTGGATAAAGTATTGTTATTCATGCGCTAGTCAGATGAAAGTTCTTAAAGAGGCTAAAAAAGATTTTGATAACATTGAATATTACGCATTTGATGTTACAAATGAAAATATTTCAAATCTTTTTAATGTTCAATATCAAAGCACACTCTTAATCTTTAAAGATAACAAAGAAGTTTACAGAAGTATTGGCGAAACTACACAAAAAGAAATATATAAAGCGATAAAAACTTTTATATAAAATGTATTATATTTTATTGGGATTTGCGTTTGGTATATTTATGTATTTGGCAGATAAGTATTTGTTTTAAAAAAAAAGCCCCGTTACAACATTATTACGGGGCTTTAATTTTGCTTAATTATCTTTGCTTTTTAGTTTTGAATTTACCGCCTTTGATTTCTTTTTCTAAAAAAGAACCAAAAGCTTCACCAACATCTGTAAATTCGACGCCAGTAGCACCTTCATAATTTACAGCTTTACCTTTAGCTAATAAATCTAAAGCTTTTCCTAATTCCCCTGGATAGATCTTTTTACCCGGAGCATTTGCGACGTCCATTACGTTCGCTTGAATAGTTGCTCTATCACCTTTGCCACCAGCTTGCATAGCAAGAGTAATTAGAGCCGCTGCATCGTATGATTCTCCAGTATAAGGACCTGAAGAGTCTATTCCTCCAGCTTTAGCAACTTCAGCAAATTTTCCAGCTCCTTTTCCTGTAGAACCAGGCAATGAACCGAAAGATTTATTCAAATCTTTACCAAATCTATCTGTTAATGAGTCTCCGATCATACCATCTGAAAGAACAAATGTATCAAATGATCCAGAGTCAAGAGATCCTTCAATTATACTTCCGCCTGCTTGATCTAAGTATCCTAACACAGCTAATGCGTCACCACCTGCTGATGCAAGTGTTGCTACCTCAGCCCCGTAATCACCTTTGCCTTCTTCGTGTGCAGTAACAGTTGTAACGCTAATTCCATGTGCCTTAACTGCAGCAACATAAACATCTGCTAAACCTTTTCCGTAATCATTGTTAGTATGTGTTACAGCGATACTTTTAACTTTTCTATCTTTAGTAATATCAGCTAAAACTTGTCCACCTCTAGCATCAGATGGGGCAGTTCTAAAAAAATATCCTTTGTCTTTAAGATCTGTTAAACCAGGTGATGTAGCAGATGGAGAAATCATCACAACTCCATTTGGAACAGCAACATTAGTTGCTATTGCTCCAGTTACACCAGAACAATCTGCACCCATGATAGCTAAAACACCATTAGACACTAATCCTTCAGCGGCAGTTGTTGCAGCAGCTGAGTCTACACATGTACTGTCAGCTCTCTCTATCATTATTGATTTTCCACCCAATAATTTTCCTGAGTCTGAAGCTTCTTTAAATGCTAATTCTGCAGAAGCAGCCATAGCAGGGGTTAATGACTCAATAGGACCCGTAAATCCTAAAATAATACCCATTTTAATCGCATGTCCATCTGAAAATGCTTTACTTGTAAAGCATGATACAAATATGAACATAGCAGTAATTAATTTTTTCATATTTCCCTCTAATTATTAATAATTTATTAAAATTAAATTTAAATATTATTAGAGGATAAATTCAATAGTAAATAAGCCGCAAATTACGAAGGGAAAAAGTTTAAGTTGTTAATAACTAATGTATATTAATATTTACAACATATGAAACGTATAAAAGTTAAACCAAAATTTAATAAATATAATTCACCTAAAATTGGTCTTATAGCTCTCTCTAGCGATTATATTATAGAGAGAGATTTTAAAGAGGTATTAAAAAACAAAAATATAGATTTGTTCGTTAATAGAATTGAAGCATTAAATCCTTTAAATAAAAAAAACCTTATTAAAATGTCTAAAAATATAACCAAAGTTACAAATAATATTTTACCGGGAGAAAAAGTTGATTGTGTGGCTTATGCATGTACATCAGGTACAATTGCAGCTGGATACAACAAAATTAAAAAAAAAATAATAAAAGCAAAACCAAAATCTAAATTAACAACTCCAAGCACCTCCTCAATCAATGCTCTAAAAAAATTTAAAATTAAAAAAATAGCTATTTTTACTCCTTATCCAAAAAAGCTAAATGATGATGTAATTGAGTTCTTTAAAAAAAATAAATTTAAAGTAACCTCGAATTCATATTTTGATATATCATCAGATATTGAAATAGGAAAAGTAAATAGTCAATATTTGTTAAAAGTTTTATCTAAAATGAAATTAAATGGTGCGCAAGCGCTTTTTATTTCGTGCACCGCTTTACCTGCACTTTCAATCATAGATAAACTTGAGAAAAAACTAGGTATACTTGTTTTCTCTAGCAACCAAACACTTATCTGGGATACACTAAAAAATATCGGTGTTAAAAATAAATTAAATGGTTTTGGTAAATTATTTAGGTCAATTTAAATGAGTTTTACAAATCAAGAGTTTAAAACAAGACTAAACAATGTAAAAAAGTCCATGCAAAAGAATGGTATAGATTTACTAATATCTCACGATACTGCAAACATGTACTATCTAACAGGCTATGATGCATGGTCTTTTTATTATGCACAATGCGTACTTGTGCATGTCGATCTAGATGAACCACTATGTTTTGTAAGAGCCCAAGATGCAGGTGGAGCATTTATAAAAACTTATCTAAAGAAAGAAAATATAATTATTTATAATGAAAATTACATACATAAGTGGCCAAAACATCCTTATGATTACTTGGTTCAAATTATTAAAGAGCGAAAATGGGATAAACTTTCTATTGGTCTAGAAATGGATGCTCATTATTTTACGGCATTCTGTTTTGAGAAAATAAAAAATGGATTACCAAATGCTAAAATCAAAGACTCTGAGAGGCTAGTCAACTGGGTAAGGTTAGTGAAATCTGAAGCAGAAATTAATTATATGAAATCTGCAGCATTAATTACAGAAAAAGCAATGCATACAGCTATGAATGTTATAAATATAGATGTTAGACAGTGTGATGCAGTAGGTGAAATACAAAAATCATTATTCTATGGAACTGAAAATGTTGGTGGTGAATACGCAAGTATAACAACATTGCTTCCTACAGGACCCGGAACATCGGCATCACATTTGACAGCAACACAAGACAAATTTAAAAATGGTGAGTCCACAATAATTGAAATATCAGGATGTGTTAAAAGATATCATGCACCTCTTGCCAGAACAGTACAATTAGGTAAGCCTGAACCAAAAAAAGTTGATGCAATGAATGCTACAATAGAGGCATTAAATGAAGGTATAAATGTAGTTAAACCTGGAAATTTAGCAAATGATGTAGCTCAGGAATTTTGGAAAGTACTAGATAAATATAAAATTAAAAAAGAATCTAGAACCGGATATTCAATAGGAATAGGATATCCTCCAGATTGGGGAGAACATACACTTAATATCTACAAAGGTGATATGACAGTCTTAAAACCCAATGTTACTTTCCACATGATAGCAGTAATGCAATTTGGAGACTGGGGGGTTGAAGCATCTGAATCTATTCGAGTTACAGAAAATGGAAATGAATTACTTAATAATTTCCCCAAAGAACTACACATAAAATAGCTTGAAAATATCCTCTACAAATGTTTTAAAACATGCTCATGTCTAAGAATAAAGAGTTCGTTAAGTTTGAAAAAGTTGATAAAAGCTATGACGGAAAAATTTTAGTAGTCAAAGATTTAAATTTAGATATTTCGGAGGGAGAGTTCATTACAATGTTGGGACCCTCAGGCTCTGGCAAAACAACTTGTTTAATGATGTTAGCAGGGTTTGAGACGCCTACTAATGGAGAAATCTATTTAGATAAAAATCCTATATCAAATATACCTCCACACAAGAGGGGAATTGGTATGGTGTTTCAAAACTACGCTTTATTTCCGCATATGACTGTATATGAAAATCTAGCATTTCCATTAAGAGTAAGAAAAATGCCAAAAGATGAAGCTGATAAAAAAATTGATAAAGCATTGTCTATGGTATCTTTATCAGGTTTTGAGAATAGAATGCCTGGCCAACTATCTGGAGGGCAACAACAAAGAGTAGCAGTTGCCAGAGCTTTAGTTTTTGATCCATCAGTTGTTTTAATGGATGAGCCTTTAGGAGCTCTTGATAAAAATTTGAGAGAAAGTATGCAATATGAAATAAAACATATTCATGAAAGCATTGGAGTAACTGTGGTTTATGTTACGCACGATCAGGGTGAAGCGCTTACAATGTCAAATAGAATAGCAGTATTTAATGATGGTAAAGTTCAACAATTATCTTCACCAGATCAATTATATGAAAGGCCTGTGAATTCATTTGTTGCAGAATTTATTGGTGAAAATAACACATTTGCTGGAGAGATATCAGATATATCAAGTGATAAATGTAAAGTAAAAGTCAATGGAGGTGAAATAATTGCTAATCCAATATCTGTAAAATCAAAAGGAGAAAAAACCACTGTATCAATCAGGCCTGAAAGAGCATTAATAAATCCAAAAGGTGGAATGGATAATAATCATAAAGGCAAGATAGAAGAAGTTATTTATCATGGAGATCATACTAGAGTAAGATTGAGTTTACTTGGTAATTCAGATTTTATATTAAAGGTTCCAAATAGTTCAGAAAATTTAGATATTAAGTTAGGTAATACAATTAATATTGGATGGAATAGTCAAGACGCAAGAGCACTCGATCCAAAATAGAATAGTTTTAAATATCAATAAAATTACCCCTTATATTATGGACAATTGATCAGTTGACTCTGCTGATCGAACTTGTTGTAATTACCAATATACAAAACGTTTAAACGGAGGATAAATGAGAAAACTAAGTAAATTATTACTTACCCTTTCTTTTGTACTTTCATTTGCCACTTCAGCATTTGCGGTTACTGTTGCATCATGGGGTGGAGCATACACTGAAAGTCAAAAATTGGGTTATGGTGATCCTACTGCTAAGAAATTAGGAATCGATATCAATTGGGTCGATTATTCAGGTGGATTATCAGAAATTAAAGCACAAAAAGAAGCTGGAGCAATTACATGGGATATAATTGATGTATTTGCAATGGATACTATCACTGGATGTGACGAAGGTTTATTTGTTGAATTTGATTTTGACAAAGACTTTCCACCAGCACCAGATGGAACACCTGCAAGTGAGGACTTTTTCACAGGCATGCCTTCTAAATGTGCAGTAGGGAATATTTTATATTCTTGGAACTATGCTTATAACAGTGAAAATGTTAAAGGTACTCCAAAAACTATAAAAGATTTCTTTAACACAAAAAAATTTCCAGGAAAAAGAGCAATCTACACTGGCGCTTTAACTAACTTAGAAATAGCTTTAGCTGCAGACGGTGTTAAGCCAGGCAAAGGTGGAGCAAAAATCTATGAAGCTTTAGAAACCGAAAAAGGTGTTCAAAGAGCAATGGATAAAATCAAAAAACTTTGTACAGATCCTAAAGGTGGATGTGTCTTTTGGTCTGCAGGTGCTCAACCGCCAGAACTGTTAATGAGTGGAGAAGTTGTTATGGCAACTGGTTGGAATGGTAGATTTTTTAATGCTACAGTTGGAGAAGGCGCACCTATAGTACAAGTTTGGGATGCTCAAGGTCTTGATTATGAATATTTTGTATTAGTAAAAGGTGGACCTAACGAGGCTGATGCTAAAAAAGCTTTAGCAGAAATGACTAGTACCGAAGGTTTAGCTGGAAGTGCCAAGTACATCGCATATGCACCTTGGAGAAAATCTTCAATTGCTGTAATGGAAAAAGGCGAGCCATGGTATAAAGACGGTAAAACAAATATGGTACCAAATATGCCAACAGCTCCAGCAAATACTAAAAACTACTTCTTAGTTGATCCATTATACTGGGCTGACAACGGCACAGAACTTGGTGAAAAATGGGAAGCAATGAAAGCTGGATTTTAATTTTAAGTTTTAAAGATTAAAATTATATATTATATTGAGGGCGGTTATATTTAGCCGCCCTTTTTAATTTATGAGCTCTGAAACACAAAAAATTCTTACTACAGATGGAATTCCTCTAGAGGAAAGTTTAAAAAAAGCCGAAAAAAAAAATAAAATTAAAGCATTTCTTCTAGTTTGTCCTTTGTTACTTTTTTTGATAATTACCTATGTTTTTCCTATCGGTGATATGCTTTTTAGAAGTGTTGATGACCGAATGGTTACCAACATGCTTCCTAAAACATATAAAGCTATGGAAAATTGGGATGGTAAAGAATTACCAGATGAGGAAGTCTTCGCATCCTTTTATCAAGATTATAAATTATTGATTGAGCAGAAATCTTTTGGAAAATTAGCTACCCAACTCAATTATGAAAAAAATGGATTTAAAAGTATTTTGAAAAAATTACAAAGAAAAATGAAAAAATTTGAAGATGGAAACTATAAAGAACAAATTATGGATGT
>CABZUW010000023.1 GCA_902529105.1 uncultured Pelagibacteraceae bacterium | reverse complement strand
CAATCATTTTATCTTTTATGAGTATGGGGTTAAAAAAATATTTAAAATTTTAACTATTCAGATGAAAAGTAAATATTTTGATAATATGCTATTGATTTTATTTTTGAATTATCAGTATCAGTCATAATAGCAACTCCATTTAGTTCATTTACATCTAAATCGTGAAGTTTTTTAAAATCTTTTTTAACGTTGGTTTTTACAGTGACCCATTCATTATTATTAGTTTTTGTAGTGGCAAGAACATAATCAATGGATTTTTTAGTAAAAGGACTTCGCCAGTACTGACCTATTTCTTCATTGCTAGAAAAAACGTAATTTATAGCTCTGTTAGATAAAGCTGTTGATCCTGTTTTTTTTATAACAAATACTCTAGCAGCATAATCATGACCCTTTTTACTTTTTTCATCTATTCCAGATAAATCTTTTTCTACTTTCCATGTAATATTTAAAAAAGGGGTTTTATTTAAATTAATCAAAATTTCTTTTCCTAATCCTGACGCTTGGCCTTCAGCTTCAGCCTTTAAAAAATTACCATTATCGTTAGATCCTAAGGTGTACTTTGTTTTTTTTTTAATTTTTCTTACTGTTAAATTATCAAATTCCTCTTTAGTGAAATTAAATGCTTGGATCTCTTCAGCGAACGATCCGAAATTAAATAATGTTGTTAATAATACTACTAGGGAAAAAATCTTAATCATACTAGGGTATTAAAATAATCTTAGGAGCAGCACAAGTGCCATTATGTATCTGCTTAAATGCTTCAGCTCCATTTTTAAGTTCCCTATATTCAATCCAATTTAAATCTCCAATCAGTCCATCACTTAAAAAATTAATTGTGTTTTGAAAATCTCTAGTTGTATAACAATATGTCCCAACAAAAGATATTTCTTGCAGTGTTATTTTTCTAGAGTCGAATGTGCCATCAGAATTTGTTAATCCGGCATGAATTATAACACTTCCTGGTTTAGCAAATTGAGTTGCTATTTGACGAGTTTTTTCATTACCTACTGCATCTATGATTAAATCAAATGAATTAATTTTCAAATCTTTAGAATTTGGTGAAATGACTTTTGATTTAAGACTGCCCTCACACACTTTTAATCTTTTTTCATTTATTTCTACAAGAGTTACATTATTGCTTTGTTTTATATTTTCTAAAATTAAAGCACTTAAAATTCCAATTGCACCTCCACCAATAATTAAAATATTTGCTTCTTTAATTGATACTCTTAAATTTTTTTCTCCCAATTCTACTGCATGAAGAGATACAGCTGTGGGTTCAGATATAGCGGCTTTTTTTATATCTAATTTGTTTGGTAAGTTATTAATATTCGTATCTGGAACTGCCACGAACTCAGCTAAACCACCCTCCTTAACAAATGGTTTATTCATACCTATTAATGCTCTTTGTTCACACAAATGTTCATTATTAGAATTACAAAATTGACAATCTCCACAACTAATTAAAGGATTTATTATAACTTTTTGACCAATATTTTTTCCCACCTCAACTACTCCGCTGATTTCATGACCTAATATTAAAGGTGGAACCCTTCTTTCATCTTTTCCATGATAGGCATGCATGTCGGACCCGCAAATCCCTGATGCGTTAACTTTAATTAAACTTTCACCTGACTTGATTATTGGATCCTCGTAGTCTTTATAAACTACTTTTTCAATATCGGTATATACCAATGCCTTCATTATTTGCTTGCAAGAAGATAATAAATAATAAATGCAACAATTGCACCAATTATCCAAGCAAAAGACTGTATAAAATTTAAACTAACGTTCCATATTGTGGATGATGCAAAAATAAAACCTATAAAAATTGCGTACAAACTTTTTAAATGCCAACCCTTGCTATAAAAATATGTTCCACTTGGCTCTAATGAATAAATATCCTTATTCTCAATTTTTAAACCTCTAATTATAAAATAATCAGCGATCATAACACCAAATATTGGACCAAAAAAAGATCCAAGTGTATCTATAATTGATAAAATTCCAATTTGGCTTAATATAGGCAACCAAAATAACCCTACAAAAAAAGAGATTAAAATAATAATCAAACCAGAGTTATTTAAGTTAAGTTTATTTGGTAAAAAATTTATTAATATGTTCTGAGAAGGAATATAATTTGCAATTAAATTTGTTGAACAAGAGGCAACAATTATAAAAATTATAACTACGGTAGATAAAAACGTATTATTTAATTTTCCTATAATATCGTTGGGATTAGTTAATAATCTATCAACTTCAATCTCATTTTTTGAGATAATTATATCCGCACCTAAAATAATCAAAATTGCGAATAGGGAAAATAATATAAAATTTAGTATTAAACTTAAATTACCTTTTATTAATTGATCATTACTTTTTACATATCTTGAAAAATCCCCAAAATTTAAAATTATTATAGAGTAAAAGGCAAATAAAGTGCCTGTCACAGTTATCAACGGAGCAATATTACTTTTCGAAAAGAAATTTTTATAATTCAAACTTAATTCAACAGATTTTATAACATCTTGAAAGTGCTCAGTGATAAGCATTAAAAAAATTAATAAACCAAAATAAACAAAATAGCTTGAGAACCTTATTATCGATCTTACAAAATGTTGCCCTTTGCTAAATAAAATATATTGAATATATAAAGTAAAAATAAAGGAGATTATATCTATTAAATTCATTCCCATAAAAAATGTGAGAAGTATTTGGTTTTCCATAAATTCACTGTTTACTGAAAAAATAAGAATTCTTAATAAATACCCAATTGCTTTTGAAATAAAAAATGTTTGAACACCAAACATAAAAATACCGACAATGCCTCTTATTAAAGAGACATATTTTGCGCCAATCACTCCAGTCGATGTTCGTAAAATTACTGGGAATGGGAGCCCATGTTTCTGAGATGGCTTGCCAATATAAGTTGAAAATATAAAAGCTAATATAGATGCAAATATACCTCCATAAAAAACAACAAAAAAATTTAAATCATATGCTAAATAAAGTGATGCTATAAGCGAGAAACCAATTACACTTTGAATACTTACAGCCCAAAAACAAAATAAATCTTTCCAATTCCAATTTTTATCATTTGGATTAACAGATACAATTTCCCAATTAATTAAGTTTCTAGATTTATCCTGAATCACTTAGCTTATATTAAACAAATATTAATTACTGTCCATATAAGAGAGTTGGTAACCAAAGCGCAATTTTAGGAAATATTATTATTAGAATTAATCCAAAAATTTGAAGAACCATAAATTGCATCATACCAATATAAATATCTTTAAGATCCCATTCGGGCACAACACCTTTTAAAAAATATGCTGACAATGCTACAGGGGGTGACAGCCAGGCGGTTTGTAAATTTACTGCAACAAGTATTGCAAACCAAGTTAAGTTAAAACCAAGTGCCTCAACAAGCGGAAGGATTATAGGAATTATGATCATCACAATTGGCACCCATTCTAGAGGCCAACCTAAAAGAAATATCATCACCATTATCATTGCAAGTATTAAATATTTGTTCATTTCTAAACTTAACAAAAACTCGGTTAATAATGTAGGTGTACCCAATCGTGCAAATACAGCCCCAAAAAAATTAGAGGCAGCAACTAAAACCATTATTAATGCTGTAATTTCTAAAGTTTTAACTAACGCTTCTTGTAACTTAGGTAATGTTAGTTTTTTATAAGCTAAAGATAAAAGTAATGCACCCATAGCACCACATCCAGCAGCCTCTGTTGGTGTTGCAAAGCCAAATAAAATACTTCCTAATGCTGCAAAAACTAATGCAGCTGGAGGAACAAGACCCAAGAAAAATTCAATCCAAACTTCTTTCATGCTTGTTGGTCTCATATCTTCAGGAAGAACAGGGCCTAATTTAGGATTTAGCATACATCTTATTGTAGTGTATGCAGCATATAAAGATGCGAGCAAAATTCCTGGAATAATTGCAGCTGCAAATAAATCAATTACAGGAATTTCCATTATTGGGCCCATCACAACAAGCATAATACTTGGAGGAATTAATATACCCAAAGTTCCTCCTGCTGTTATTGTTCCTGCAGCAAGTCTTACATCGTAACTTGATTTATTCATTGATTTTGCCGCCATGATACCAAGAATTGTTACTGATGCTCCAACTATTCCGGTAGCTGCAGCAAATATAACTGAAACAAATAAAACCGCGTAATATAAAGATCCTCTTACTCTAGATAACATCAATTGAAACGCTGAAAATAATCTTTCCATTAAACCTGCTTGTTCCATCATTATTCCCATAAATACAAAGAGAGGTACGGCGGCAAGTGTTTGTTCCGTCATGACCATAGAAAATTGAAGTGTCATTAAATAGAAAACTAGTTTACCAAATCCTAAGTAACCAAAAACAAAACCAAGGAATATTAAAGTAAAAGATATTGGAAAGCCTACAAATATCGCAAATAACATTACACCAACTAAAATAAAACCTAATATTGCTGGATCTATTAATTCTGCTATCATTTTTTTTGACCTGGCCACTCACCTTTTTTGGCTGCCCAATAACTTTTTAAGACTTCTGAAATTCCTTGAATAAGTAAAAATATAATTCCGAGTAATAAGCAAGTTTTGATCGGCCACATGTACGGCATCCATGTAGTATCCATTCCCCTCTCACCTCTTCTTATGGACTCTTCAACAAAACCTATTGTCATGTATAAGAAAACAATTAACCCAGGAAAATAAAATAATATATATAACCAAAAATCTATTAAACCCTGTGTTTTGGTTTTAAAATTTCTGTATAAAAAATCTGCTCTTATATGAACACCTTTTGATAAAGCATAAGCAGCACCTAACATAAATAATGCTCCATAAAGAAATCTACTTATATCGTATGCCCATATCGTGGGTGCTAAAAATAATTTTCTTGCGAGAACTTCATATGTCATTGCAAATATTAATGGCATTAATATCCAACAAACAATACTTCCAACTATTTTACTGAATTTGTCAATTTTAATTATGGTGTTTGCCATCCATGATGGCATATCATCTGGCATTTTTTCTGTGCCACCACGCCTTTCGGCAATCATTTCGTCTGAAATATCTAACTTTGATGGTTTCTCTGACATAAATATTTATTAAAACTAGAGCGGACTGTAAAAGTCCGCTCTAATTAAATCAAGATAATTACTGATTACTTTAATGTCGCCGCGTGGGCCATTCCTAGCTTAGCATTAGACATTTGTGCACCACTCCAATAAGGAACTGCAATATCAGCAAACTCTTTCATAGAGTCATATACCTCATTAAAAAAAGCATTTTCTTTTGCATTTTTATTTAATGATGCTTTTGCAGCTGCCATATATTCACTGAAATAGTCTGTTGGAGTATCTTCTAAAATTACTCCATGCTTAGTAGTTAACTCTCTAAGTGCTTTTCCATTTTCATAGATTCTGTAGCTTAAAGATTTAGCTAATGAAGCGTTTGCAGCTACCTCAAGAGATTTTTTCTCGTGAGCAGTCATTGCGTTGTATGTTTTTCCAGTAATGTAAAAGTCAGCATTAACGACTACTTGATGTAAACCTTGTAAATAGTAGTGCTTTAATACTTTTTGGAAACCAAATGTTAAATCTGGTTTTGGACAACACCACTCAGCAGCATCAATTGTTCCTGCTTCTAGAGCTGGAAGAATATCTCCACCACCCATTGCAACAGATGCTATTCCAATGTCTTTATAAGTTTGACCTGGAATTCCTGGAGGCGTTCTGAATTTATATTTTCTGAAGTCAGCCATATTTTTAATTGGTTTTGGAAACCAACCTAAAGCTTCTGGTCCAACTGGTTGAATCATAAATCCTTTTATGTCTCTACCCATTTCTTTCCATAGTCTGTCATATAGTTCTTTACCACCACCATATTGGAACCATGATAAGAACGCTATGTTGTCAATACCAACTCCACCACCAGCTACTGGCGAACCAAATAACATAGCAGCAGGGTGATCACCTGACCAATAGTGAGTCCATGCAAATCCGCAGTCAATAAGTCCTTTATCTACTGCATCTAAAGTTTCTTTTACTCCAACAACCGCACCTGCTGGTAAAATTTCAAATTTTAAAGATCCATCAGTAAGAGTCGTTACAGTGTCAGTAAAGTCTTTTAACATTTTAACTTCATCAGCTTTAGTGTTAAGGACTGTCTGACATTTTAGTGTTTTAGCATTAGCATTTGACATAAAGCCAAGCACTAGAGCCACACCAAATATAAATGAAATGATTTTTTTCATTATTTTCCCTCTTTCTCGTTAAATTTAACTTCCATATCCTCTCAAAAAAAATCATATGTTACAAGAGACAAATCGTTTAATTTTACGTCAAAAAACGTTTATAATTAGTTATGGAAGAGTTTGATTACATAATTATAGGAGCAGGTTCTGCAGGTTGTGTTTTAACAAATAGGATAATTAATTCTGGAAAATACAAAGTTCTTTTAATTGAAGCTGGCGGTAACGATAGTTATCCATGGATCCATATTCCAGTTGGTTATTATAAAACTATGCATAATCCAAAAACAGATTGGTGCTATAAAACAGAACCAGATGAAACAATGGAAAATGTATCAATACCCTACCCTAGAGGTAAAACTTTAGGAGGAAGTTCCTCCATAAACGGTCTTCTTTATATAAGGGGGCAGGAGCAAGATTACGATATTTGGAGACAGTTAGGCAATAAAGGTTGGAGTTGGAGAGAAGTACTTCCATATTTTATAAAAGCAGAAGACCAAGAGAGAGGTGCTAGTGAGTTTCACGGAAAAGGTGGACCTTTAGCTGTTTCTGATCAAAGAATTACTTTAGATATTTTAGAAGTATTTCAAAACGCAGCATCAGAAGTTGGAATACCTAAGGTAGATGATTTCAATAAAGGAGATAATTTTGGTTGTGGTTATTTTCAAGTAACGGAAAGAAATGGTCTAAGATGTAGTGCTGCTGTTGGATATTTAAATCCAATCAAAAAAAATAATAATTTAAAAATAGAAACTAAATGTCATGTACAAAAAATTAATTTTGAAAATAAAAAGGCTGTGAGTGTTAATTATTTAAAGGGAGACAAAAAATTTACAGTAAAAGCCAATAAAGAAATAATACTAAGTGCTGGATCTATAGGAAGTCCGCAAATATTACAAACCTCTGGTATAGGAGAAAGTTCTAAACTTAAAAATTTAGGTTTAGAAATAGTAAATGATTTAAAGGGCGTAGGTAAAAATTTACAAGATCACTTAATGTTTAGACCTGTTTACAAGGTTAAAAATATTAAAACATTAAATAAAAAAATTAATAGTGTATTTGGAAAACTTTTAATAGGTTTAGAATATGTTTTTGCAAGAAGGGGTCCAATGACTATGGGGGCAAGTCAACTTTGTGGTTTTGCAAAGAGTGATGAAAATAGAGAAACTCCTAATTTACAATTTCATATACAGCCAATTAGCACTGATAAACTTGGTGGTGCAAACCTTCATAATTTTGATGCATTTACTCCAACAGTTGCAAACATTAGACCAACAAGTAGAGGAGAAATTAACATAATAAGTTCAGATTCTAGAGATAATCCAAAAATTAAAATGAATTATTTATCAACTGAGGAAGATCGAAAAGTTGCAGCAGACGGCATAAAATTAATTAGAAAAATTGTTATGGAAACAGATGAATTTAAAAAATATGAGCCAGAGGAATTTAGACCAGGGGCACATATTCAAGAGGGAGAGGAAATTGTAAAAGCTTGCAGTCACTATGCGCAAACAATATTTCATCCTGTAGGAACATGTAAAATGGGAAATGATAACGATGCAGTTGTATCAGATGAATTAAAAGTTCATGGTATTAACAATTTAAGAGTTATCGATGCATCTATTATGCCAAATATAACATCTGGAAATACAAATGCTCCTACAATTATGATTGCCGAAAAGGGTGCTGATATGATACTGAACAGTTAATGTTAACTGAGCAGATTCTTATTTTTATTCAAATAATTTTATTAGATTTAGTTTTAGCTGGAGATAATGCAATAATAATTGGTATGGTTGCATCACAATTCCCAAACGAACAAAGAAAAAAAATTATTTTTTGGGGTATTGGAGCTGCAATTGTTCTAAGAATTATCTTTACATTAATTACTGCATACCTTCTTCAGATTACTGGTTTAAGACTAATAGGTGGAGTACTTCTGCTTTATGTATGTTATAAACTTTATGTAGATGTAGTTAAAGGAAATGCATCTGAAGAAAAAAGTCCATCTGTAGAAAATACTAGCTTTTTTAAAGCTATTACTACTATCATTATTGCCGATGTAACAATGAGTTTAGACAACGTATTAGCAGTAGCTGGAGCTGCAAAAGATCATTATTATTTACTAATATTTGGTTTAGTTTTATCTATTGCGCTAATGGCTGTTGCTGCAAATTTAATATCACAGTGGATTAAAAAATATAAATGGATTGCATGGCTTGGATTATTAGCAATACTCTTTGTAGCAATTGAATTGATTTATACTGATATAAAGTTATTCATATAGAATGTATTTAAAAAAATATAACTTAAAAAATAAAGTTGCATTAGTAACTGGAGCAGGCAAAGGTCTTGGTAAGGCTTGTGCAATTGCATTAGCAGAGGCAGGGGCTAATTTAGTAATAATAAGCCGGACTCAGAAGGATTTAAATCAAGTCTCAAAAATTATAAAAAAATTTAAAGTTAAATGTAAAAGTTATCTTTGTGATGTCACTGATTATGGTCAAATTAAATCTATTATTGATACAATTCCTAGGATTGATGTATTAATTAACAATGCGGGGACCAATTTTCCTGAGCATTTTACAAAAGTTAAAAGATCAAACATGGAATACATGGTTAAAATAAATAATGTAGCAGCGTTCAACCTCGCTCAGCTTTGTACTTTAAAAATGTTAAAAACAAAAAATAGAAAAAAAATAGGTGGATCGATAGTTAATATGTCATCTCAAATGGGTCACGTTGGAGGACCTATTAGGAGTGTTTATAATATGAATAAACATGGTTTAGAAGGGTTAACTAAAGGTATGGCGATCGACTTAGCGAAATATAATATTAGAGTAAATACTGTGTGCCCAACTTTTGTTGTAACACCTTTAACTTCAAAATTTTTAAAGAATAAGAAATTTAAAAAAGAAACTTTGAATAATATTCCTTTAGGTAGATTTGCAGAAATGTCAGAAATCGCATCAACAGTAGTTTTTCTTGCTTCTGACGCAGCATCAATGATTACAGGAACTTCATTGTTAGTAGATGGTGGATGGACAGCAAAATAATAAAATACTTATTGGTTTCTATT
>CABZUW010000022.1 GCA_902529105.1 uncultured Pelagibacteraceae bacterium | reverse complement strand
GCTTTAAATTTTTCCTGTTCTTTTTTTAATTGAATTCTTATTACATGGTATAGAGCAAAAAAGCTTATTAAAGTAAAAATAAAAGATGACCATACGTATAAACCGTATCCATTCATTGTTATAATTTCAAATGTCATATTCTATCTAAACCTTTATTTTTTATTTTTATCAGTTCTGTATTATATTTCATCAAAAATATTAGAACGGAAAAAAGTACAAATGCCGCAGTCATTATAAATAATGGCAA
Source organism: uncultured Pelagibacteraceae bacterium (assembly GCA_902529105.1). Lineage (GTDB taxonomy): Bacteria > Pseudomonadota > Alphaproteobacteria > Pelagibacterales > Pelagibacteraceae > Pelagibacter. The sequence continues at coordinate 10,595 of CABZUW010000022.1, read as the reverse complement.
TAACATTGAGGAATGTATCGAAGATCCAGATAAAGTAATTGACGCGGGTTGATGAAGCGTTGTCCACCACTCTACAGAAAATTTAATAATAGGTAAATTTATCAAACCCAAGATTGATATTGCAGAAGTAATTTTATTTACACTTTCTTTATTCTGAAAAACCCTCCAACTTAAAATGTATAGAATATAAAAAATGCACAGTACTAACATAGAAGTTATTCTTGCGTCCCACGCCCACCAGGTGCCCCAAGTAGGTCTGCCCCATATTGCTCCTGTTACTAAAGCAATTATATTAAATATTAAACCAGACGGGGCTAAACTTTTTGCAATTGTTAAGAAATATTTATTTTTAAAAATTAAGTTGCCTAGAGATAAAATTGCTATCACTGAAAATATACCAACTGATGTCCATGCAGATGGTACATGAACATACATTATTCTAACGCTATCACTTTGTTTATAATCTGCAGGTGATAGCACTAGTGCTTCAACAATACCTATAGAAAAAACTATTATAAAAAGAAAAAAAACGTATTTTTGAGCCTTAAAGCTTAGATTATTGATTTTATAAAAAATATTCATTTAAAAGATACATAATCATTATGAAAATATTTTCTATATATAATTCTGACCAAGAACACAGAGGGAGATAAATAAGGAAGAAAGTTTGTATCCTTGGCCAGAATGATTAGATTATAATAGTTAGATATGTCTAAGTTTTGAGTTAAATGTGTTTAAAAATTGACCTATTTTAATTTGAGGGTTTAAAATAACTTGATCCTCTTTTTCCTGAGAATATTTCATTAATTAAAGGATGTTTTATAGGCTCACCTGAGTTATCTACCAACAGATTTTGTTCTGAAACATAAGCCTCGTATGTGATTTCATCATTTTCTGCAAGCAAATGATAAAATGGTTGATCCTTTCTTGGTCTTACATTTTTAGGTATAGATTGATACCACTCCTCTGAATTATTAAACTCGAAATCAACATCATATATTACGCCTCTGAAATCAAAATGTCTGTGTTTTACCACATCACCAATAGAAAATTTTGCTTTTTGAATAGTCACTATATTAGTATGGGGATTTGTTAAAAAAAATCAATAAAAAAAATATGATTGTTTTTTTAATCTGTTAATATGAAGTGTGAATAAATCTTTAATCAAATTTGTCACAGACTTTGGTCCGTTATTGGTTTTCTTTAGTATTTATTATAATAGCGGTAAAGATCTTAAGGTCGCTATACCACCATTCATAGTTGCAACATTGATAGCAGTTGTAATTATTTGGTTCTTAGAAAAAAAAATTCCAATGATTCCCCTTATCGGAGGAATATTAATTACTTTTTTTGGAGCATTAACAATTTATTTTGATAATCCTATATTTATTTATATTAAACCTACGGTAGTTAATGTTTTATTTGGATTTGTATTAATATTTGGAAAATATTTTTCATCTGAACCACTTTTAAAAAAATTTTTAGGTAAATCTTTACCACTTAAAGATGAAGGTTGGAGGATTTTAACAAATAGATGGATTTACTTCTTTTTTGGATTAGCTATTCTAAACGAAGCCATATGGCGAACACAATCAGAAGAATTTTGGGTTAATTTCAAAGTCTGGGGATTGTTACCTATAACTTTTATATTTACAGCTTTTCAAATAGGTCTAATAAACAAGTATAAGATTGATGAAAAGTAACTTAAAACTTATAGTCAATAATAATTTTGATTTAGACAGAAAAAAAAAATTTTTTGAAAAAAAAGAGCTAAAAATCATATTAAATCTTTATGCTAAAATGGTCTCTGAAGGATCTTGGAAAGACTATGGATTAACAATTTCTGCTAAGCAAGTTGGATTTAGTGTTTTTAAAAATACAGCAGAAAATGCTATGTACAAAATTTGCAAAAATTTTAAACCAAATAATAAAAATTTTAAATATTTAATAACAGATTCAAAAGGTGTTATTTATCGAAATTCAGACAATCTTGAGAATTTGTTAAATAATACTAATTGGAAAAAACTTCAGAGATAATTATCTTCTTTGACCGAACAATCTTAGTAACATTATAAAGAGGTTTATAAAATCTAAGTATAATGTTAAAGCACCCATTATTGCTTTCTTACCCATTAGCTCACCGCTATCTGATGCTGCGTACATGTTTTTGATTTTTTGTGTATCATAAGCAGTTAAGCCAACAAAAATTAAAACGCCTAAAATTGAGATAACAAAATACATCATTGAGGATTTCAGAAAAATATTCACTAATGATGCAATTATAATTCCTATCAAACCCATCATTAAGAAAGATCCAAATTTTGTTAAATCTCTTTTAGTTGTATAACCATAAATACTCATTGCTCCAAAAGTTGCGGAAGTGATAAAGAATACTCTAGTAACACTTAATCCTGTGTAAACAAGTAATATCGAGGAAAGGGATAAACCCATTAAGCCGGCAAACACCCAGAAAGTTGTTTGAGCTTTTGATGCACTCATTTTATTCATTCCAAAGCTCATATAAAGTACAATACCTAATGGCGCCAACATTATAATCCATTTAAGACCCGATAGGTATATAGCATTACCTATTTCTGTAAGACCAACAATTGAACCATCAGTGCTAGTCACTACTGACATTTTAAATGTTAATAGCGCAACTATTCCTGTTAATAAAACTCCTGTCGACATATAATTATAGACCTTAAGCATGTAGGCTCTTAAGCCTTCGTCCATCACAACAGCTTTTTTTGCAGTAGTTGTTTTATTTAAAATATTATCCCTGTTAAATTCCATAGAATATATATAGTAATATTTTAATATATTTTCAAGCAGACAAACACTAACAAATGCTAATTAAAAAATTATGAATTATAAAAAATTAGGAAATACTGCACTAAATGTTAGCACAATTTGTCTCGGCACAATGACCTGGGGAGAGCAAAATAGCCAAGAAGATGCTTTTCAACAAATGAATTATGCCTTAGAAAAAGGTGTTAATTTTTGGGATACTGCAGAACTTTATTCCGTACCACCAAAAAAAAATACTTATGGATTAACAGAGGAAATTATAGGTAATTGGTTTTCTAAATCAAAAAAAAGAAATGAAGTTGTGCTTGCAACAAAAGTTGCTGGACCTTCGAGAGATTATCTTAGAAATGGCGAAAATAGTTTTGTTGGAAAAAATCTTGAAAGTGCTCTTAACAATAGTCTTAGAAGATTAAAAACAGAATATATAGATTTATATCAATTACATTGGCCTGAAAGGAACGTGAATAATTTTGGAAAACTTGGGTACATACATAAAGAAAGTGAATGGAGTCAATTTGAAGATGTGCTTAATCATTTGCAAAAATATATTGATGAGGGAAAAATTAGATATGTCGGTTTATCTAATGAGACACCTTGGGGAGTGATGAATTATATTCACTTATCAAAGGATAAAAATTTACCACGGATGATGTCTATTCAAAATCCTTATAGTTTACTTAATAGATCCTATGAGGTCGGGCTTGCTGAGGTATCGATTAGAGAACAAATTGGTTGTTTGTCTTATTCTCCTTTAGCAAGTGGTTATTTAAGTGGTAAGTATAGAAATGGTGCGATGCCTAAAGGATCAAGAATTGAGAGGGACTATGAATTTTGGGGAAGATATAGAAAACCACAATCTGAGAACGCGGTAGAGGAATATTATCAAATTAGTAAAAAATATAATTTAGATATGAGTCAAATGTCTATTAAATTTTGCGAGATTCAAGACTTTATGACAAGTGTAATAATTGGTGCGACTACTATGGATCAGTTGAAAACAAATATAGAAAGTGTAAAAGTAAATCTACATAAAGATGTAATAAATGAAATTAACTCAATTCAAAGAAAATATCCCAATCCATGTCCTTAATTAAAAAACTTATAATAAAATTATTTTTATCTTTCTTTATATGCTCTAGTTTAGTTAATGCGGAAGAAATTAAGAAGGTCGGTAAATATAAAGATTGGGAGGCAGTGGTATACCTGAATGGGGTTGAAAAAGTTTGTTTTGCACAATCTAAACCTGTCTTGCAATCTCCAAAAAAAGTTGAGAGAGAAGCAAGACTTTTTGTAAGTTTTAGACCTAATGAAAAAATAGTTGACGAAGTGAGCACAACATCTGGCTACAATTATAACAATCAAAATACAGTTTCTGCAAAATCAGGAAAGACAAACTATAAATTTGATATCAAACAGGAAGGTTTTGCTTGGATTGCTGATAATAAAATTGAGAGAAAAATTATTAAAACTATGAAAAAGGCATCAAGAATTATGGTTACGGGTTATAATAAAGAAGGATCGCAAACTATTGACCATTATTCTTTAATGGGTTTTACAAAAGCTTATGGTGCTGCAAAAAAAAGTTGCACATAATTTTTGAATGAAATCAAAAAAAAAAATTGTTTTAGCCTACTCCGGCGGACTAGATACCTCCATTATACTTAAATGGCTTCAGGAAAATTATGATGCAGAAGTCATTGCATACACAGCTGATGTGGGTCAGGAAATGGATAAAAAAAAAATTATCAACAATGCAAAAAAACTTGGTGTAAAAAATATTATAATCAATGATTTAAAGGATGTTTTTGTAAAGGACTACGTTTATCCAATGATCAGAGGTCATGCTTTGTATGAAGGTACATATTTACTTGGCACATCTATTGCAAGACCTTTAATTGCTAAAGATCAAGTCAGAATTGCAAAGAAATTTAAAGCATTTGCCGTATCACATGGCTCAACGGGAAAAGGAAATGATCAGGTAAGATTTGAGCTAGGTTATTATTATTTTGCGCCAAAAATAAAGGTGATTGCACCTTGGCGTATTTGGACAATGAATTCAAGATCTGATTTGATTAAGTACGCAGAAAAAAACAAAATACCTATCCCTAAAGATAAGAAAGGTGCACCACCCTTTTCTGTTGACGATAATTTATTTCATACCTCTACAGAAGGAAAGGCATTAGAAAATCCAAAAAACTTTGCCCCAGAGTTTATATATCAAAGAACAATATCTCCAGAGAAAGCTCCAAATAAGCCAAGTTTTGTGACCATCAATTTTAAAAATGGAGATCCTTGTGGAATTAATGGAAAAAAAACTTCTCCTGCTAAACTTTTAGAAAAACTTAATCAGTTAGCTGGTAAAAATGGAATTGGAAGAGTTGATCTAGTTGAAAATAGATTTATAGGAATAAAGTCTAGAGGCGTTTATGAAACTCCTGGTGGAACATTATTACTTCATGCTCATAGAGCAATAGAGTCCGTCACTCTTGATAAAAAGACTATGCATAAAAAAGATGGGGTTATGCCAAGATATGCAGAATTAATTTATAATGGATATTGGTTTTCAAAAGAGAGATTTAAGTTACAAAGAGTTATTGATGATAAAAGAAACAAAGTGAACGGCTCAGTAAAATTAAAACTCTATAAAGGAAATATAACAATTCACTCAAGACAAACTAAAAGCAAAGCTTATTCAATGAAAAAAGTTTCGTTTGAGGAAAATAAAACATTTAATAAATCAAACGTTGAGAGATTTATTAATTTTCACAAAAAAAAGCTAAAATAAATAATTATGAATTTTGAGACCACTAGGGCGAAAGCCATTGAAAAGTTAGATAGATTTGTTGAAAAAAACTTATCAGACTATTCAAAATTGAGGAATTTTGATTTTGGACCTGATAAACGTAGTAATGTTTCTTGTCTGTCCCCATATATAACTCATGGGGTTCTAAACGAAGTTGAAATTATTAAAAAATTACTAGCAAAATATTCCTTTAATAAAAATGAAAAATTTATTCAGGAAGTACTTTGGAGAACTTATTGGAAAGGATGGTTAGAGTTAAGACCCTCCGTTTGGAGTGATTATATAATTAGCTTAAACAGCATAAGAGAAAAATATAAAGAGGATGTCAATTACCTAAAAGCTATAAAAGGAAAAACTAATATCGAATGTTTTGATGAATGGGTGAAAGAATTAAAAACACACAATTACTTACACAATCATACGAGAATGTGGTTTGCTAGTATATGGATTTTCACACTTGATTTACCTTGGCAATTAGGAGCAGAATTTTTTTTAAAGCATCTTTACGATGGAGATGCAGCTTCAAACACATTGGGTTGGAGATGGGTTGCTGGTATTCAAACACAAGGTAAACATTACTTAGCATCAGAATGGAACATAAAAAAATTTACTAATAATAGGTTTCAAAATATAAAATTAAATGAAAATGCACCTCCCAAAATGGCCGATAAAACTTATTCAATAATTAAGAATGATTTTGTTAATCCAACATTAAATGAAGATAAAACTCTTATTATTTTTGAAAATAGTTTGTCATTTGAAATTTCAAATTTAAAAGAATTTAAATTTAATAAAATAATTTTAGCAGTTAACTCAAATGAATTTAGGCAAGTCAAACTAAGTGATAACGTTATAAAATTTAAATCTGAATTAATTAATGACCAACTTGAAAGAATTGAGAGTTTGTCAATTAATTGCGAAATTATTTCAGTTAATAAATTAAAAGAAATTAAGAGCGACTTATATATTCTTTATCCATCTGTTGGAGAAAATTTGGATTTTGTTATGTCTAACTTAAGTAATTATAAATTTATTTATAGGGAATTAGATCAATTTTCTTGGCAATTTTGTAACAAAGGTTTTTTTAATTTTAAAACTTATATACCTAAGATAATTGCTAAGTTTACCTAGCAAGTTTTATAAATATATCTCCCATTCCAGCTTGTAATTTTTCTAAAGGAGTGTTGTTTCTGATATCACAGTATTCTCCGGTGACAGGATGAGCTTTCACAATTTTTATGTCATTATCATTACATGGTTTTGTATTATGAAACAAACCAATGACCATTCGTCCATCTAGATTATAAACTTGGTCTTTTGAAATATTACTACCATCACAGAAATATTTTTTTGTTACCCTTTCAGGAAAATCTTTTTTTGTACAAGGATTATTAATTGTAAGAACATAAAATTCTTTTAATCCATCTTTAAACTTATGCTTCATTTTTTGAACCGTTGTATATTTTATCAAATCACATGAACAGGGAACACAACATCTATAATAATTTCCACAAATTTGTTTTCCAGTTTTTTCCTCACTTATATTTACAAACTCAGCAGTGCTATTAGGATCAATTAGTGATCCAGATACAGCACAGTATAATTTGTTGTATTCAACAAAATCATTATAAGTAATATCTTTATCAATTATATACTTAAAAAATTTTGGACCTGCAGCGTTTCTATTATTGTCTGGGAAGATCCTAGACCAATCTGTAACTAAATCTTTATAATAATTTTTTTCAGCAGAAATAGAAATATTTGAAAGAGTTAGAGTTAATAAAAAAATTGGAATCAATTTTAAAAAATTTAACAAGAGTTTCATTTGATTTAATTTGGGTTTTTAAAAACCCATTTTTGACCAGTTAAATCTTTCTTGGTCCTCTTTTTCGAACTTATTTAACTCTGCTTTTGAGGGTTTTCTAAAAATAAAAATACCTAGTGCAGCAATAAATAATGCAATTAGCGATACAGAACAAAAAGTCATAAGTTTTAATACATGAAATATTGATATTTTGTAGTAATTTTATTCTAACTTTTGTCGCAGTTAAATAGGCTTTTAAATTATTAATTTATTGTTATTTAAAGTCTATGAATAAATTCAATCTAATCTTAAGCGTACTAATTATGACGTTTGTCCCATCTATTACATTTGGAAATGTAATTGAAAAGCTTAATGAAGCAGGTAAATTTAATAAATTAAATGAAACTCTTGCTAAATCTGGATTAAACGAAAATCTAAAAGGAGCTGGACCTTTGACTGTGTTTGCACCATTAGATGATGCGTTTGCTGCGATAAGTGCGAAAACATATTACGGTCTTTTAAGAGAAGAAAATAAAGATAAGTTAGTAAATATATTAGGTCGACACGTTTTTTCAAAAAAAATTACTTCTTCCGAAATAGATGGTGAAGTTAAACTTAAGGCTATTAACGGTGAAGAAATTACGATTAAAAAAGTAAATGGTATAGTTTATATTAATGAGGCAGAAGTTGTAACAGCTGATGTCGAAGTTTCAAACGGTGTAATACATTATATAAATAGAGTTCTTCAACCTTTAAAATAATTATTTTTGTCTTAAAGTAATTGTTTGGTTTAAATCTTTAACTGAAATTGTTTTAGTTTTTCCGTTTGTCCATTTAATTTGAATTCTTATATTTTTTTCATTTTTTCTAATTCCATAATGAGCAACTGGTTCCATCTGACACAAATATCCAGATCCAGCATCAATCGTTTTGGAATGTTTTCTTAAATTTGAAATAAGAGTTACAGTTGCGCCCCTTGCTGGTGCTCCATATTTATTCAAAGGTTTTACTCTAAGATATTTATGGCTAGGGTCCACTTTTGCTTTATAAAGGGATAATGGTTGATCTCTGCTTTCACCATGAGAAACCAATAATTCCAATATACCGTCATTGTCTATGTCTGCTACAGCGGCTCCAGTTCCGTAACCATCTCGTTCTAAACCAATATCTAATGGTAATTGTTCTAAAACTCCGTTATCCAATATTTTGAAAAGTTTATTTGGTTCACCTATGTTGTTCATAAAAACTTCATCATATCCATCATTATCTAAATCAGCTGAAATAATCGTTCTGATTCTTGTTGGCACATCAAATGTTGGTTTTGCAATATCCTCAAAAATTTTATCTTTTAATATATAAGCTCTATGAAATCCTCCCCAGTTACCGTTCAAAATATCTAATCTCCCTCGATAATATATGTCTGATAAAGCTGTACCTCTACCATTTTGAAGAACGTCCTCTACTCTATACTCGTATGCAACGTCTAAAAATTTACCATTATTATTTTTATAAAGAAAATTAGCACCTCTCTCATTGGCAGCAAAAATATCCATTTTATTTGAAATAATATGACCTGCTACAACTGCTCGACCTCCTGTTACTTTTGCTAAATTTAATTGAACTGACTTATCAACTATTACGTCATCACTATATTCATAAAATCTAGTTGGTCCCCCATAATTAGCAACATAAACGCCGTATGTTCCATCACCTTTTCTATCTACACAAGCAACTGACCTTCCAGCTGTCAAATTTAAATCCTTTTTATTTTTTTCAACTTCAAATAAATCTAAAAATTTGTTTCCATCAAAGTCTATTAGTCTATCTGAGTATTTTTTCGTACCACTGTAGGTGTCTGTGTTAAGGAAATAAATTTCTTCGTATCCATCTTTATCAATATCGCATGCAGCAACACCAATAGTTCTTCTAAATTCGTCAGAAAAAATATTTTCATTAACAATATTTATTAATTTTCCGTCTTTATAAGATAATGCTAAGTTAAGATAACCAAACCCAGTGACCACAAAATCAAATTTTCCATCTTTATTTACGTCTGTCACAGAAACTCCATAACTAAGTCTTTTTGGGTTTTCGACAATTTGACTTGTTAAATCTTCAAAAAAACTAGCATTAAGTTTATTTGGAAATATTAATAAGAATAAGAATATAATTTTTTTTAAATTTTTAATTACGTTAAATTGCATTTTTTTTTCTTTTATATTGTTTCATCCACTCACTAAATAATTTTATAGCATCATTCATATCCCTAGTTTTATTTGGGTGATTTTTTGCCCTTCCTAGCATAGTTGCAATAACGTTTACTTGATATTTTATTGATCTATTTTTTATAGTATCGATTGTGTATAAGGCTTTTTCTTTATTTTTAAAACCTAGGCCTTGAGTAGTTGTTTTGGGATTATAATCTGAAAATAAAGATAAATTTAAAGGTTTAATTTTTCTACTTAATGGCATTTTATCTACAGTCTTAAAGACTAACTTATAATCTAGTTTATCTAATTTTTTTTTTGATTTTCCATCAAACCCTATCAGATTAATTGAAAAGTTACTTTTTTTATTTGTTTTACAAATTAATTTTATATGTCTCTTGTGAAATTCTTTAATCCTATCTTGATAGATTTTTTTTAAATTTAAATATTTTTTTTCCTTATAATTCGGTGTCGAAACAAATAATATTCTACTTTTCCATTTGTATTTTTCTAAGTTCATATTCTTTTACTAGAGCATCTTTTTGAACAATATTTGACTTTATCCCAGTTAAGTTTCCATTTTTTTCTCCAATTAAAAGGCCTTTTACAAACGACGCATAATTTAGAAGGTAAGTTAGATTTTTTCATTTTAATTGATGTTTATTTTTTAAAAATAAAAAATAGGCAGCAATCTCATATGCATAATGAAATAATATGAACAGTGGTTTTTTACTTAAGATTTTATATAAAAAATTGTATTTCGGAATACTCGACCAAATAATTAAAAATGCTTTTGCCCCACCAATTACTTTTCCATCATGGATAACGTGAAGTCTTCTTAAAAGCTCAGCTTGCGTTTTTGATGTCAATGAAATCGCCTCATCATTATTTGTTATGTCTACCCAATCTAATGAATTATCTGAATATTTTTTGTAATGATCAATTTCCATTTTACAAATCTTACATGAGT
>CABZUW010000021.1 GCA_902529105.1 uncultured Pelagibacteraceae bacterium | reverse complement strand
TTTTTCAAAATGTGGAATAATCCATTTTTCGTCAACCGTATATCTAGATATGCCTCCACCTAAATGGTCATATATTCCTTTCGATGAAATTTTTATAAGTAAAGTTTCTACTGGTTTTAAAAATTTTGAATTTTTATTGTTATTAAAGAAATAAAATAATGTTTGAAAAACATAGAATTGAGGAAATTTAGGTGCACCTTTAAATCCCCCATTTTCATCATCTAAGTACTGAAGAATTTTATCTGCATAAGGCTCTAGGTCTTGCTTTAATACCGCATTTTTTCTGTGAAGATCTTTAAAGACTATTTGAAGTTGCGAGACTTGAGAAATTATTTTATCGCGATTTTCTTTGTATACTTTCGAAACATTTAATAGAACCTGATTAAAACTAGGTCTGCCATTCATTTCTTTTGGGGGAAAATAGGTTCCACCAGTAAAGGGCACTCCATTCTCATCTAGAAACATAGAGAGAGGCCATCCCCCTTGGGCACCAGTTAAAATGCTTAAACTCTTTTGAAAAATATTGTCTAAGTCGGGCCTTTCTTCTCTATCAACTTTTATATTTACAAATTCTTCATTTAATATTTTTGCTGTTTCAATATTTTCGAAACTTTCATGAGCCATAACATGACACCAGTGACAACTAGAATACCCTACACTTAAAAAAATTGGTTTTTTCTCACTACGTGCTTTTTCTAATGAGATTTTGTTCCATGCAAACCATTCAACAGGATTCTCTGCATGCTGCTTTAAATATGGACTACTCTCATTTTTAAGTTGATTTGACAAATTAAAAATGACTATATGGTTTTCTAGAGAATATTTTTTTTACCATTGGTGCGAAATAATCTAATGGTAAACTCTTATAATTTGGATCAAAAGAGGATTGATCATATTTTTCACAAAAATCTACTGTAGCTTGATAAAACTCATGATCTTTGTACTTATCTCTTAAATTTCTATTTTTACCAAGATGATGTGCGTAATAATAAGCCTGAAATTCTCCGTGCTTTTCAATTATCCAATGAGTTTTCTCTGAAACATAAGGTTTTAAAATAGTTGCTGCATATTCTGAGTGGTTCATTGGAGCTAGTTCATCACCAATATCATGTAACAATGTAGCCACTACCATTTCCTCACTTTCCCCAGCTCTTAATGCTCTTGTAGCACTTTGTAGAGAATGTTCTAACCTGCTTACTTGATAACCTTCTAGAGTTTCGGTTAAACCAGACATAAATTTGATAATTCTATCAGCAGTTTGACCAACATATTTTTGTTCATGCTCGTCTAAAAATAAATAGTCTTCTTTAGTTCCTTTTTTCATTTCTGTGAAGCTAACTTTTTTCATTTTAATTATTTGATCCAGTGCTTAATAATGATAATTGAGTAATCTTTTCCTCACCTAACTCATCAATAATTTTTATAGGATAATCACCTGTAAAATAATGATCAGTAAGTTGTGGGAACTCATTATTTCTTTTTTCATAACCTATTGCTTTATATAATCCATCTATTGATAAAAACTTTAGCGACTTTGCTTTTACATATTGACATATTTCATCTACAGACATGTTTGCTGCAAGTAATTCTTTTTTTGATGGCATATCTATGCCGTAAAAGTCTGGATATTTTATTTCCGGACTTGCTATTCTCAAATGCACTTCTTTTGCTCCTGCTTCATACAACATGTTCACTATTTTATAAGAAGTTGTACCTCTAACTAAAGAGTCATCTACTAAAACAACTATTTTATTCTTAATAGATGATTTGTTAGCATTCAATTTAAGTTTTACTCCTAGACTTCTAATCTTTTGAGCAGGTTCAATGAATGTCCGACCCACATAGTGATTTCTTATGAGTCCTAAATCAAATTTTGTATTTTTACTTTGACTATATCCAATTGCCGCTGCATTACCAGAGTCTGGAACAGGCACTACCAAATCTGCTTTTATCTTATCTTCTTTTGAGAGCTCTGCACCAAGCTTTTTTCTATACTCATATGCACTAATTCCATCTAACAAACTATCAGGTCTTGAAAAATATATGTATTCAAATATGCAGGGTCTTTTTTTTCTTAAAGGAAAAGGTTTTAAACTTTTTAACTCATCATCCTCAATATAAACAACTTCACCATTTTCAACTTCCCTAATAAATTTTGCTCCGATAATATCTAACGCACATGTTTCAGATGTAAATACGTATGAATTTTTCAATTTTCCAATTACCAAAGGTCTTATTCCGTGTGGGTCTCTGACACCTATTAATGTATTTTGAGCAATCATGACTAAAGCATATCCACCTTGAATTTGAAATAATGTATCAATAATTTTATCTATGGTTGTTGCTCTTTTTGATTTTGCTATAAGTTTTACAATAGTCTCTGTATCTGAGGTGGTATAAAAAATTGATCCATTTTCTACCATTTTATTTCTAAGTGTTATTGCATTTGTTAAGTTACCATTGTGAGAAACTGCAATTCCACCAGCATTTGTATCAGCATAAAAAGGTTGTACATTCCTCAAAGTTGTACCACCAGTAGTGCTATATCTGTTATGACCAATTGCATAATTACCAGGTAATTTACTCAACACTTCTTCATTATTGAAATTATCTCCAACTAATCCAAACCTTTTTTCCGAGTGGTATTTCATTCCATCAAATGAAACAATTCCACAACCCTCTTGACCTCTGTGTTGTAAAGCATGCAAACCAAGTGCAGTTAATGTTGAGGCATCCTTTGTATTGCTAATTCCAAAAACTCCACACTCCTCTTTAAGTTTTGGATTATATATCCTTAATTTTTTCTTTTGCATTTTCTTGTTCTTTTTGGGTTGGAAACTCATTTATAAGATAGTTGCTACCTTTTTCAACAAAAACAAAAGCAATAGATTTATCAACATTTATAGACCATCTCTCATAATTATAAACTATATCAATAGTTGTAAACACACATACTGCTATGATGTAACTTCTTACGAATCCGAAAAAAAATCCAAATATTTTATCTAGACCCCCCAATCCAGTATATTTTACAGCTTTGCTTAAACCTTTATTAATAAGTAAAATTATAAATATTATAATTGTAAAAACGCTAATTCCTAACAGAATATCTAATATATATTCATTATCTAAAAAATCACTTACATAAGGTTTTAATTTTGGAAAAATAAAAAGTGTTATTACATAAGCCAAAAGCCATTTACTTGCCGAAAGGATACTTAAAACAAATCCATTTTTGTAGCATTTGATCAAAGATAAAATAGTAATTATAACATATGCTAAATCAAAAAATGATATTAAATCATTTAAATCTTTTACAAGTTCCATTTATTATTTTGTCTTAAAGGGTTTAAAACTAATTAAAAAACTTGGTAATAATGTTAAAACTAATAACATTGCCAAAAGCATAGCTAACCCTGTAAATATTCCAAAATATATTGTTGGTATAAAGTTTGATAAAACTAAAATTGAAAATCCAAATACAATAGTGATCGAAGTATTTAATATTGCTACACCTACAGTTGAATGGCAAGTTTTTACAGTCTTGCTGTAATCACCAGATTTCAAGAATTCCTCTTTAAATCGATAAATATAATGAATACTGTTATCAACTGCAATTCCTATGGTTATTGCAGCAATAGTTATGGTCATCATGTCTAAAGGAATGTTAAATATACCAATTATTCCTAATATAAAAAATGCAGCAATGAAGTTAGGTATCACACCGATAAGTGCAAGTTTTAAGTTTCTAAATAAAATAACAAACATAAAAAAAATTCCCAACATTACAAATCCTAAAGTAAGAATTTGAGATTTAAATAAACTTTGCAATAAATTATTAAATATTATTAATACACCAGCTAATTTATACTCATCCTCACTTAATTTTATCTCATTTTTCAAATCACTATTAATTTTTTTTATTAATTCATTTCTTCTTAGATTTTTATTAGAGTCTTTTAATCTCAAACTAATTCTTGCTTCAGAGTCATCTATGGATACGTATGGTGTTACAATTTCTCTTTTAATGTTTTCTGGAAGTTTCGTATATAAAACTCCAATTTCTAATCCACCTAATGACTTATTATTATTTAAACTTTCTGCAACTTTCAATATAGAACTGAACGAAAGAACTTTACCTACATGTTCTAAATTCTCTAAATAATTGTGAACTTTATCAATTTTATCAATTTTATCCTTTGTAAACCAGTATTTACTGTTATCTTCATCCTCATCTCCCCAATCGTCATCTTCATTAGTTCCTTGACTTTCCTCTTTAGGAAATTTTAATATTACCTCCAAGGGGGTTGTTCCACCTAATTCCTCATCAATTAGTTTCATTCCCTTGTAAATTTCTGTATCTTTGTCAAAATAATTTATAAAACTATTTTCGACTTGTAACTTTGAGATACCAATTAAACTTATTACAACTATTGCCGCAGCCGTGGAAAAAATTATATTTTTATTCTTTAAAGTATAATTTGACAGAAAATTAGTTATTTTTGATTTCGTATCTGTTTTTAAACCAAATATATTATTATCACTTGATAAATTTATAAATGTTGGCAATAAAGTAAATGTTGTAATCATTGATGTTATTAATCCAATGGTCATCATCCAGCCAAAATCAATAACAGGTTTTATTCCACTGAAAATTAACGATAAAAAAGCACAAATTGTAGTTAATCCTGTATAGAGGATTGGCAAAAACATTTTATTTGTAGCAATTTCTAATATTTTAATTTTACTTTTGCTTGGAATTTCATTTTTAATTTGAAGAAATCTTGTACTCAAGTGAATATTCATAGCCATTGTAAGAATTAACATTAAAGCTATAAAGTTTGAGGAAATTACAGTAACTTTCCAGCCTAACAACCCTAACATACCTAACATAACAACCACTGAAAAAATACAACTAGAAAGTGGAACTATGATCCAAACAATTTTTTTGAAAACAAACCATAAAGTTGCAATAATAAAAAGCAAAACTCCAATGCCAAAAATGAAAATATCATTTTTAATAAATGACATCATATCGTCAGCAATCATAGGAATTCCTCCTAAATATATTTTAGCTTCTTTACTATAATCTTTTATAACCTTTCGGATCTCTTTAATGTTTTCATGATTTTTCTTCTTTCTATCGTCTTTGTATTTTTCCAATTCTTTAGGGTTTAATATGCTTTTTAAATTCTCATCCTTTTTGATGTAAACAATAATTCCTGAAGTTTTTCCATCTTCGCTAATAACAAAATTTTTGAATACAGGGCTATTTAATATTTCTTTAAAGCCCCTTTCTCTGTCAATACCATCACTTTTTAAAGTGCTAAAATTTTTTAATTTTTCGCTTAAAGTATCGTCAGTGCTATTTAGCAATGGTACATCAAGCAATGTTATAACACTGTGAACCCAATCTAAACTTTGAATTTTATATTTTAAACTTAATAAGTTATTTACAGATTTGTCAGATATCATTTTATCATCTGGGGTGTACGTAAGAACTAAAAATTCACGAGAATTGTATCTTTCGTTAATTTCGTTTAAATATTCAAGGTCTGGGTCACCATCTAACAACAAAGTTTCTGATGATGCATCAAGTCTAAAATCTTTCGAAAAGTATATCGATAAAAATAATATTGACACCAACATCAGGAGAACTGATTTTGGATTACCAAGTATGCTATTTTGATAAATTTTGGCCAACATTAGATTAGCTTATATAATTAAAATTAATTATTTTGAATATCTTTAAATTTTGTAAAGTGTGGCTCAAACTCAAGAAATATGTTACCAGTTGGGCCGTGCCTTTGTTTTCCCACAATTATTTCAGCCATATTTGAAACTTCACTCATTTTTGCTTGCCATTCAGCATATTCTACAGTTGCTGGTCTTGGTTCTTTTCTCTCAAGGTAATATGCTTCCCTGTAAACAAACATAACTACATCAGCATCTTGCTCAATAGATCCTGACTCTCTTAAATCTGCAAGTAAAGGCCTATTATTATCTCTTTGCTCAACAGCTCTAGAAAGTTGTGATAATGCTAGCACCGGAACTGATAATTCTTTTGCTAAAGCCTTTAAGCCTTGAGTGATTTCCGAAATTTCTTGAACTCTTCCATCGCGTCTTGAGTTTACAGCGGTCATCAATTGGATATAATCAACTACAATCAAATCTAATCCATAAATTCTTTTAATTCGCCTTGCTCTATTGCTTAAAGCAGCAATACTTATTGCTGGTGTTTCGTCAATGTATAATGGCAGTTCTGAATTATCCTTTGAACTTTCAATAAATTTATCAAATTGATCCTCTGAAATTCTACCTCTTCTGATATCGTTAGATTTTATTCTGGATTGTTCTGCTAATATTCTAGTAGAAAGCTGTTCAGCAGACATTTCAAGTGAAAAAAATGCTACTGATGTTTTTTTTCCTTCGTCTTGAAATTTTTTTGCCGCATTAAAAGCAATATTAGTTGCCAATGCAGTTTTACCCATTGAAGGTCTTCCGGCGATTATTAATAAATCAGATTTATGTAAACCTCCAAGTTTTTCATCTAGATCCCTTAAACCAGTTGGCACTCCTACTATTCCCTCTTCATTTTTGTATGCGTTAGAGGCCATTTCAATTGTCAATTTTAAAGCATGATCAAATTTTACAATACTTGAGGAAAAAGATCCTTTTTCGGCTAAATCAAATAATGACTTTTCTGAACTCTCAATTATAGACTGACTATTTTTTTCTATATCATTTAATTTTGCATCATAAATTATTTCCTCAGAAAGCTTGATTAGTTCTCTCTTTACATATAAATCGTAAATTATTTTTGAATACTCGATAGCTTGCCGATTTGAGGTAGAAAATTTTGTTATTTTAACTAAGTATTCTGGAATATTTATTTTATCCTCATCATTTTCAAAGTGATTTTTTAAAGTAATTGGATTAGCTAGCATTCCACTATAAATTAATTTTTCTATTGCAATAAATATTCTTTGGTGCATTGGATCATAAAAATTTTGTGATGTAATAATTGTGTTAATTTCATCAAAAATATCATTAGAAATTAATATCGACCCTATAATTGATTGTTCTGCTTCTATGTTATTTGGTAGTTCTTCTAAATTATTTTTTACTAAATCTAAGTTAGCCATTTATATTATAAATAATAAATTAATATGATTTCATCAAGTCTAAAAATACTTGGGGAAAAAAATGTATAATTTAGTTTTTGTCTTCTTCTGCGGTAACGTTTATAAATATAGAAAACTGAATTTCGGAATGTAAACTTATTAAAACTTTAAATTTACCTAGTGACTTAATTTCTTTAATAGGTTGTATATATGCCGAGTTGATCTCTATTTTGTATTCATTCATTATTAATTTAGAAATTTCAGTTGGCTTGACAGAACCATATAGTTCTTTGTTTTCAGTGCTTAATTTTCTAATGTTAAATATTTTATTTTGTATCTTTTCTGAAATTTCCTTTGCCAATTTCTTTTTTTCTTGATCCTTTTTTCCTAAATCTTTCTTAATTTTTTCTACTTCATCAATATTTTTTTTTGATGCAAATAAAGCTTTTTTTTGTGATATAAGATAATTTCTAGCAAAACCTCTTTTTACATCTATAATCTCGCCTATAGAACCAATCTTTCTTATATTTTCGAGTAAAATAACTTTCATTACATCAAACCTAAATTTCTAGCTCTTTTGATCGATGCTGATAATTCTCTTTGTTTTTTTTGTGATACTGATGTGATTCTAGAAGGAAGAATTTTTCCATTCTCCGAAACATATTTTTTTAACAATTTTAAATTTTTGTAATCTATTTTTGGCGCACCTTTTCCTGATAATGGACATTTTTTTTTAAACCTAAACTTATTTGGCTGGAAAATACTTAATTTAGAAAAATTGCTTTGACTTTGTCTCTTTTTATTTTTTTTCATTGTATTTTGGTGTTTCATTTTTTTCTGCTTTGCTAAAGTAATTTTCTTCAAGGTCAAACTTTTTAACTTTAACAGTTAAGTAACGTATCAAGTTTTTGTCTATTTTTTCGTTTTTTTCAAGCTCGTGTATTAAATTTCCGTCCCCTTCTAATTTGAAGTGTACAAAATTACCTTTTTTATTGTTTTTAATTATATAAGATAATTGCAGCAAACCCCAATTCTCTGTTTTTATTATATTACCATTATACTTTTGAATAATTTTTGAATATTTATCTTTCAATTGATCAATTTGAGTATCCGTTACATCCTGTCTTGCAACTATAGTATGTTCGTATAAATTCATATAAGGTCTTTCATAAAATGTGAGGATATACTATTATAGCTCTTTAATTACAATACTTAAAAATATATATATTGCAAATTTTTTAAATGTTTTCAGTAATTTTTCCAGGTCAAGGTTCACAAAACGTAGGTATGGCAAATGAATTTTATAAGAAATTTGAAATATTTAAGAGAAATTTCAAAATAGCTGACGAATTGTTAAATTTTCCAATTTCAAATTTAATATTACAAGGACCATCAAATAAACTAAATTTAACAGAAAATACACAACCTGCAATTTTTTTGGTTAGCTACTCTATTTTTCAGGTATTAAAAAATGAATTTGATATTGATTTAAATAAGGCTAAGTACTTCGCTGGACACTCATTAGGAGAATATTCAGCACTAGCGTGCTCTGGAGTATTAAGTTTTGAAGATACTATAAAGATTTTGAAGATCAGAGGAAGAGCAATGCAAGATGCGGTGCCACTTGGCAAAGGCGGTATGTTAGCAGTTCTTGGATCTAAACTGGAAACAATAGAGGACTTGCTTAATAAAAAAAAAGATCAAATAGAATGCTATATTGCAAATGACAACTCTAATGAACAATTGGTCTTAAGTGGTGGCAATAAAGATATAGATAAAATTTCTTCATATTTAAATTCACAAAAAGTTAAAAATATTAAGTTGTCAGTTAGTGCACCCTTTCATTGTTTATTAATGAAGAAAGCAACTGAGATAATTGAAAATGAGTTAAACAAGATTGTATTTAAAAAATTTAATACTCCTCTGATTTCTAACGTAACAGCTAAAGAGATCAATGATAGCAAATTAATTAAAAACTTACTAATCCAACAAATCGAAAGTAAAGTTCGTTGGCGTGAAAGTATTAACTTTATGATAAATAGGGGTGTTAAAAATTTTATTGAAATTGGACCAGGCAGAATATTATCAGGTTTAATAAAAAGAATTGATAAAAAAGTAAAAATTAATGCAATAAATTATGAAGAGGATATAAGTAATATTAATTTATAATGATTAATTTTAAAAATAAAAAAATATTGGTAACTGGTGCTACTGGTGGCATAGGATACGCTCTTATTGAAAAATATTCGTCATTAGGAGGCTCAATTTTAGCTACAGGAACTAATGATGAAAAGTTAAAAGATTTAAAAAAAAATTTTTCAAATATTAAAACACTGAAATTTGATATTTCACAACATAATGAAATCGATAATTTAATTGAAAATGCCTCAAATGAGTTATCAGGACTAGATATTTTAATAAATAATGCAGGCATCACTAGAGACAACTTATCTATACGAATGAAAGATGATGAATGGAAAAAGGTAATAGATGTTAACTTGAGTTCAACATTTTATTTATGCAAATTTGCAATAAAAAAAATGCTTAAGAATAAATATGGAAGAATAGTAAATATAACTTCTATTGTAGGACATACAGGCAATCTTGGACAGTCAAATTATTCTGCATCTAAAGCTGGCATAATTGCTATGTCTAAAAGTCTAGCTATCGAGTACGCAAAAAAAAATATTACTATTAATTGTGTTTCACCAGGTTTTATTCAAACAAAAATGACTGATAAAATTGCTGAAGATATTAAAAATTCATTAATATCAAGAATACCTATGAATAAGCTAGGTACGGGATTAGATGTATCAAATACAGTTGCATTTTTATCATCAGATTGCGCAGCATATATAACTGGTGAAACAATACATGTTAATGGAGGCATGTATATGGCTTGACAAACTTTATTATTAATTTAATAACTTAAAATTATTATGTCTAATGAAATTTCAAATAAAGTAAAAAAAATAGTTGCAGATCACCTTGGTATCGATGAAGCTAAAGTTACGGATCAATCAAGTTTTATAGATGATTTAGGTGCTGACAGTTTAGATACAGTTGAGTTAGTTATGGCTTTTGAAGAGGAATTTGGATCTGAGATATCAGATAGCGAAGCTGAGAAAATACTTACTGTTGGTGATGCAATAAAATTTATCGAAAATAAAGCTAATTAAAAAAATTTAAATGTCATCTATAAATGACGGAGCTATAATTATATTATCTTCGCCGTCAGGAGCAGGCAAAACGACATTAGTTAAAAAATTAAGTTTAATAAAAAATTTTGAAATTTCAATTTCTTATACCACAAGAATACCTAGATTAAATGAAGTAAATGGTAGTGATTATTATTTTATAAACTCTAATGATTTTGACGAATTAATAAAAAAAGACGAGTTTCTAGAGTATGCGAAAGTTTTTAATAATTTTTATGGATCATCAAAAAAAAAAGTTATCAATGCTCTAAAAAAAGGTAAAAATGTGATCTTTGATATTGACTGGCAAGGCACGAAACAAATTAAGGATAAAAATCTAGAATTTAAATTAATTACATTTTTTATATTGCCACCATCAAAAAAAACTTTAATAAATAGACTTTCAGAGAGAGAAAATAATGACAAAAATATCATAAATGAGAGAATGAAAAAATTTGATAATGATATAAAACGTTGGACAGATTATGATTTTGTTGTGGTAAATGATAATCTAGAAATTTGTTTTAATGAAATTAAAGAAATAATACAAAAAAAACTACAAAATAAAAATATCGATTTTGATAGGAATAAAATAAGCGAGCATGTGCAAAGTCTACTCAACTAAATCTTCATACTCATTGCATATTCTATAGTAGATTTCTGGACTTAATTTTTGAGGTCTATCACTTAAATTTATCTCCAATTTTTTACAAATTTCATCTATTTTAGGGAAGAGTATTTTTAATGGTTTTTTAATCATTTTTCGTCTGTATCTAAAGAATATTCTAGAAATATTTTCTAAATTATCAATATTTTTAAATTTAATATAATTTTTTTTTGGTGAAA
>CABZUW010000020.1 GCA_902529105.1 uncultured Pelagibacteraceae bacterium | reverse complement strand
TTGTATTAATATTATTTTTATTTTTATTTATACTAAATTCTAAAAAATCTGGAAATGGTTACAAATTATTAACAATAGTGTTTCAAGAAGTAATCATATTAGGATTTTTGCTTTTTATAATCTTTACCTCAAATCCTTTTGAGTATTTATTTCCAACACCATCAGAGGGTCTTGGACTTAACCCAATTTTACAAGATCCTGCGTTAGCCATTCATCCTCCTATTTTATATTTAGGATACGTTGGTACTTCATTAGTATTTTCTTCATCTTTAGCTGCCACTGTGAATAAAAGCATTAATTCTGATTGGGCTAAACATATAAAGAAATGGATATTTGCATCGTGGATATTTCTAACACTCGGCATAATGTTAGGTTCAATATGGGCTTATTATGAACTTGGTTGGGGAGGATTTTGGTTTTGGGACCCTGTAGAAAATGTATCTTTAATGCCTTGGTTATGTTTAACAGCGTTATTACACTCAGTTTTAGTTTTAGAAAAAAGAAATTCATTGAAAAACTGGACAGTCATACTTTCAATCGCAACTTTTGCATTAAGTATGAGCGGAACCTTTCTAGTAAGATCGGGGATTTTAAACTCTATACATACATTCGCTAATGATCCCTCTAGAGGACTATTCATACTAATTTTTTTATTTATTTTAATTTTATTAGCAATAATTATTTACTTTTCATTTGAAATTAAAAATACAAATCCATCCAATAATTTTTTTTGGCTCAGTAAAGAAACTGCGGTTTTAATTAATAATTGGTTTATGATGTATTTTTTATCTGTAGTGTTAATTGGAACGTTGTATCCAATTTTTTTAGAGGTAATTAGTAATGAAAAAATTTCAGTAGGCGCTCCATTTTATCATAAATTAATGGTTCCTTTTTTGATACCTTTTTTTATTTTCATGTCTATCGGACCAAGATTAAAATGGATTAAGGATAAGTTTACAAAAATAAATTACTATCAAATTTTAACACTTATTTTATCATTAGTCATATCTTACCTAATAGTTGAATATTCTGGTGTTAAATATCTTTTTTCAACTATATTAATTTCAACTTCAATTTTTTTATTTTATAGCAGTGCGAGTGATCTCGTTAAAAAAAATATTCAGTTCCCTCAAAAAATTTCTCATTTTGCATTTAGCTTACTTATTATAAGTATTCTGGTTAATGGAATTTATTCGAAAGAGATTAATTCAAATATGAAAGTTGGTGATAATCTTACTTTCATGAATAAAAAAATTGAATTTAAAAGTATAAATTTTGAAAAACAGGATAACTATAATTTGTTGAGAGGAAATTTTGAGATTACTGAAGAGGGAAAGATACCGATAAATTTTCAGCCAGAAATAAGAATATACGACCAACCTGTAATATCTACTAGTGAAGCAGATATTAAGACAAATTTATTGAATGATAACTTTATTGTATTTAGTTTGCTAAAAGAGGGAGAGGTGTTTAACGTAAGATATCAACAAAAACCCTTCATGATCTGGATTTGGATATCACTTATCATGTTAGCTTTCGGAGGTACTTTAGCTTTAATTAAAAAATGAAATTTAAAAAATTAAATTTAGTTTTAATATTATTAACAACAATTTTAGTTTTTTTTGCTTTGTATTTAGGTATGAAAAAACAAAACTTATATACCACTGATCATATCGTAAATAAGAAAATGCCTAACTTAATAGGTACAGAACTTTTTACTGGAGAGGAAACGAATTTAATTGAATTAGTTGCAAAAGAAAAATTTACAATTTTAAACATATGGGCATCTTGGTGTGCACCTTGTAGGTCAGAACATAAACATCTAATTACTCTTTCCTCTAACAACAACTCAAAAATAGTTGGTTTAAATTACAAGGATAAGATTGAAAATGCTAAATCTTTCATATCAGAATTAGGTAATCCATATGATCATATATTATTAGATAAAAAAGGTTTTATCTCAATAGATATAGGTGCATATGGTGTTCCAGAGACATATGTAATTGATAATACAAATAATAAAATTATAAAAAAATATCTTGGACCTATTGATGAGTTTATTTTAGATGAAATTATTAATATATTAAATTCATGAAAAAAATTTTTAAATTAATAACCTTTTCTTTTTTACTTTTAATATTAATTAATAATTCAGTTTTAGCCGATAATAAAATTAGTAAAGTTGATTCAATTTCAAAAAATTTAAGATGTTTAATCTGCCAAGGTCAATCTGTATATGACTCACAATCTGAATTTGCGATAAGTGTTAAAGATCTAATTAAAAAAAAAATTGAAGATGGTAATTCAGACGATGATATTTATGAATATTTGAAAAAAAAATATGGTGACTGGATAATGTATGAACCTGAATTAGACAAAAAAACACTTCTTCTTTGGATATTACCGTTGATTTTGTTTGTTTTTGGAGGTCTATTAATATTCAAAAAAGCATTTATAAATTATAATAAAAATGTTTAAATTTTTAAAAATATTTGTACTTTATTTTTTTCTTTCTTTACCTGTATATGGCGAAGAGCAGAATAAATTTGAAAGTGAACATCAGTGGAATTTTTATTCCGGAATGTTTGATTTCAGTGATGATGGTGCAAAATCTACTTTATTTGGAATTCAACATCAAAATGAAAATCTTCTACGAGATAGTTTTCTAGGAACTCTCTCTCCTGTTACAGGTTTTATGCTAACAGCTGATAATGCAACTTATTTCTATACTGGTATACAAGCTGAATATAAACTTGGTTTTGTCAACTTTGTACCGAGTTTTACCCCTGGTTTATATGGCGAAGGTGATGGAAAAGATTTGGGACACCTGATCGAATTTAAGAGTGAAGTACAATTATCCTTAGATTTATTTAAAAATTCTCAACTGGGCCTATCTTATAACCATATTTCTAATGCAAGTCTTGGAGATAAAAATCCTGGGGCAAATAGTTATATGTTCAATTTTCTTCAAAAGTTCTAAAGAAACGTTATGAGCTTAAAAAATTGTCATAACTTTCAAGATTTTAGGAGTCTTGCAAAAAGAAAATTACCTTCACCAATATTTCACTATATTGATGGAGCAGCGGATGATGAAATAACATATAACAGAAATACTTCTGCTTTTAATGATGTAGACTTAGTGCCAAATGTGTTGAGAGGAGTCGAAAGTGTTGACTTGTCGACAACTATATTCGGCAAAAAATTAGATTTACCATTTTACTGTTCACCAACTGCATTACAGAGACTTTTTCATTATGATGGAGAAAGAGCAGTTGGTAAAGCCGCTCAAAAATTTAATACAATGTTTGGTGTATCTGCACTAGCAACAGTTAGTGTTGAGGAAATATCCTCACTAATTGATACTCCTAAAATGTTTCAGTTTTATTTCCACAAAGATAGAGGCTTAAACGACTCTTGTTTAGAGAGAGCTAAAGCAGCTAAATTTGATGTAATGGCACTTACAGTTGACACTATAACAGGAGGCAATAGAGAAAGAGATTTAAGAACAGGTTTTACATCTCCACCAAAACTGACGTTAGCTAGCTTATTTAGTTTCGCAACAAAACCAATGTGGGGAATTAATTATTTAACAAAAGGTAAATTTGAGTTACCGCACTTGCAAGATTATGTTGAGGAAGGAACAAGCACAAATACCTCAATAGGAAATTATTTTTCAACAATGTTAGATCAAACTATGAATTGGAATGATGCTGAAAAATTATGTTCTCAGTGGGGAGGTCATTTTGCTTTAAAGGGAATTATGAGTGTAGAGGATGCTAAAAGAGCAGTAGATATTGGTTGTACAGGTATTATGGTATCAAATCATGGTGGAAGACAACTTGATGGATCTAGATCTCCATTTGATCAATTAGCAGAAATTGTAGATGCTGTTGGTGATAAGCTGGATGTTATTTGTGAAGGTGGGTTTCAAAGAGGGACACATATGCTCAAAGCATTATCACTGGGTGCGAAAGCCTGTGCTGGTGGGAGATTATATCTTTATGCTCTAGCTGCTGCTGGTCAAGCAGGTGTTGAAAGAGCATTGGGTCAATATAAATCTGAATTAGAAAGAGATATGAAATTAATGGGTTGCACTAAAATTAGCGACCTAAGTAGAAAAAATCTTAGATTTAGATAGTAATGAACCTAAATGACTGTCTAAATTTTAATGATTTTAGGAAATTAGCTAAAAAAAAATTACCTGCACCAATTTTTCATTACATAGACGGTGGCTCAGACGATGAGAGAACTTTAAACAGAAATACAGAAGCATTTGATGATTGTGATTTAGTTCCAAAAATTTTAGCAAATGTTGGTAAGCCAGATTTATCAACTACTGTTTTTGGTAGAAAAATAAGTATGCCAATTTTTTTATCCCCTGCCGCTATGCAGAGATTATATCATCCAGAGGGCGACAAGGCATCAGCAAGAGCAGCGGAAAAGTTTAATACATTTTATAGCATGTCAACCATGTCTAATAATTCCATTGAGCAAATTGCGAATTTATCTAGTGGTCCTAAGTTATTTCAATTGTACATACACAAAGATCAATCGATAACAGATGATTTGATAGACAGATGTAAAAGAGCAAATTTTGATGGACTTTGTCTTACTGTAGATACTATTGTTGCAGGAAACCGAGAAAGAGACCATAGGACAGGATTTACCACTCCTCCAAAGTTAACTTTAAAAAGTTTATTTAGTTTTGCAATTAAACCAAAGTGGGTTTTTGATTATCTTACTAACGAAAAATTTGAGCTATCTAATGTAAAAAATAAAACTGATAAAGGTACAAACATAACTAAGTCTGTTATTGAATATATAAATGAACAATATGATCCTGGAATGAATTGGAGTGACGCTGAATATGTTGTTAAAAGATGGGATAAGCCTTTTGCAATAAAAGGAGTGATGAGTGTTGAAGATGCTAAAAGAGCAGTTGATATTGGATGTACTGCAATAATGATTTCTAATCATGGCGGAAGACAGTTAGATGGTTCAAGATCACCGTTTGATCAAATAAAATTAATTTCAGATGCAGTTGGCGATAAAGTTGATATAATTTTAGATGGTGGTGTAAGAAGAGGCACTCATGTATTAAAAGCAATTGCTGCAGGAGCAAAAGCTTGTAGTTTTGGTAAGGCATTTTTGTTTAGTTTAAGTGCTGGCGGTCAAAAAGGAGTTGAAAAGCTGCTACAAAATATGCATGATGAAATCCAGAGAAATATGATATTGATGGGTTGTAAAAATTTAAAAGATCTAAACTATTCAAGATTAATTTTTAGGAGGTAAAAAGTGAGTATAGAATTAGCAAGCGCATTAAACAGATTAGGTACCGAAAGTGCATTTACTGTACTAGCCGAAGCAAAGAAATTGGAGGCACAAGGCAAACCAATGATCCACTTAGGATTGGGTCAACCAGATTTTAAAACTCCTAAACATGTTGTAGATGCTGCTAAGAAAGCTCTCGATGATGGTCATCATGGATATGTTATGTCAAACGGAATTCCAGAGTGTCGTGAAGCAGTTTCAAGAAAGTTAAAACAACTTTATAATGCAGATGTTGATGCTAATAGAATACTTATTATGCCAGGCGGAAAACCTACAATGTATTATGCGATAATGTGTTTTGGTGAACCTGGTGCAGAAATAATTCATCCTACACCAGCATTTCCAATTTATGAGTCAATGATAAATTATTCAGGAGCAAAAGCAGTTTCGTATGATCTTACAGAAGATAAAGATTTGAAATTCAGTGCAGATAAAATCTTATCTCTGATTACTGATAAAACTAGATTGTTGATTTTAATAAATCCAAATAATCCAACAGGCAGTTTTGTAGAAAAACCTGAAATTGATAAGCTTGCTGAAGGACTAAAAAAACATCCAAACGTTACAATTCTTAGTGATGAAATTTATAGTAGACAAATCTTTGATAATAAAGAAATGCCTACATTTTTTAATTATCCAGAGTTAAGAGATAGACTAATAGTGCTTGAAGGTTGGAGTAAGGCCTACTCAATGACTGGGTGGAGGCTTGGATGGAGTTTTTGGCCAGAACATTTAGTTGAGCATGTAAACAAATTACTCATTAATAGTGTTTCCTGTGTTAATGCTGCAGCTCAATACGCTGGTATTGCAGCCCTTGATGGCCCAGATGACTCAATTCATGAAATGATGGAAAAATTTACACAGAGAAGAAAGTTAATTCATGAGGGTTTAAATAGTTTGCCGGGTGTTGAGTGTAGTTTACCAGGTGGAGCTTTTTATGCATTTCCAAAAGTTATTGATACTGGAATGAACGGTTCTGAGTTTTGCAAAAGAGCAATGCACGAAGCTGGAGTTGCAATTGTTCCCGGGACAGCATTCGGAAAAACTTGCAATGATTACGTCAGATTTAGCTTTGCGGCCTCAAGAGATGATATATCTAAAGCTTTAGATAATATCAAAAAAATGTTGGGTTAGTTAAATTTTTCTTATAAGTTAAGTTCTTTAAATTTATGAGTATTGCATCTATAGAAACCGAACTTAAAAGTATATTTAAAGATAGATTTTCTACTTCGACTTCAACAAGGTTTAATTATTCTCGCGGTGAAGATACTTACGATCCAGTTCCATCTCAAGCAGTCATTTTTCCAGAGACTAATGAAGAAGTTTCAACCATTTTAAAATTGTGTAACGAAAGAAAGATTCCTTTAGTGCCTTTTGGAACAGGAACATCATTAGAAGGAAACGTTGTTGGAATTGAGGAAGGAATAACCATATCCTTAGAAAAAATGAATAAAATATTAAGTGTGAATGTCGAAGATTTTGATTGCAGAGTACAGGCAAATGTTACTAGAGAACAATTAAATGAACATTTAAGAGAGGATGGAGTATTTTTTCCAATAGATCCAGGTGCTAATGCAGCAATTGGTGGTATGGCTGCAACTTCTGCATCGGGAACTATGGCAGTTAAATATGGTACAATGCGAACAGTAATTACTGGTCTAACTGTTGTTTTACCTAACGGTGATATTATAAATACCGGTGGCAGAACAAAGAAAACATCGGCAGGTTATAATTTAACAAATTTATTTATAGGATCAGAGGGAACTTTAGGAGTTATAACAGAAGTTCAATTAAGATTATCACCAATACCAGAGAGTATAATGAGTGCTGTTTGTCATTTTCCAACATTAGAAGATGCAGTCAAAACTGCACAAGAAACTATCCAATACGGTATTCCAATTGCAAGAATAGAAATGCTGAACAAAGATCAAATGGATATAAGTATTAATTATTCAAAATTGCAAGATGTAAATGTAGAACCAACATTATTTTTTGAGTTTCATGGCTCAGAAATTTCTAATAAAGAATCTATAAAAGTTGTAGAGGAGCTTTCAAATAATAATAAAGGAAGTAAATTTAAATGGGCTGCTGATTTAAAGGAGAGAAATAAATTATGGCAAGCTAGATGGGATGTGTATTATTCTGTTAAAGCTTTAGTAAATAATGGCAGAGTATATTCTACTGATGTATGTGTTCCGATTTCAAGGATAACAGAATGTGTAAAATTTGCCGAAGTGGAAGTAAATAAAATTGGTTTAAGAGCACCTATGGTTGGCCACTTGGGAGATGGGAACTTTCATGTATTATTTCCATATGACCCTAATGACAAAGAAATTTATAAAAAAATCAGAGAATTTAGTAATAAACTAATAGATAAAACTTTAGAATTAAAAGGAACGATAACTGGTGAACATGGAGTTGGTTTGCACAAAAAAAGCTATCTTTTGAAAGAGCATCCAGATAACATACCATTGATGAAAACGATCAAAAGAAGTATCGATCCTAACAATATAATGAATCCTGGTAAAATTTTTGATCTAAATTAATTATGAAAAAAATACTTGTCACTAGAAGGTTGTTAAGATCAAATGAGGATAAGCTTAAAAATTTATATGACGTGAATCTTAATTTAAATGACGAATTATATTCCCAAGATAAACTAATAGAGCTTAGCCAAGGATGTGATGGAATTTTATCTGCATTAACAGACAAATTAGATGAGGAAACAATAAATAAATTACCAGATAGCGTAAAAATTTTGTCTAACTTTGCAGTTGGTTTTGGAAATATTGATCTCGAAGCAGCAAAAAAAAGAAATATTGCAGTAACTAATACGCCAGAAGTCTTAACAGATGCTACTGCAGAAATTGGTATCTTATTAATTTTGGGTGCGTGCAGGAGAGCTTCTGAAGGTATTGAGGGTGCAAGAGAGTCGAACTGGAAATGGTCTGCTGATTATCTTATTGGCAAACAATTAACTGGAGCACGACTAGGAATTTTGGGCATGGGTAGAATAGGTCAAAAAATTGCTCACGTAGCTAGATCATTAGGTATGATTATCCACTACCACAACAGATCCAAGCTTAGTGGTGATAAAGAGCAAGGAGCAACTTATCACGAAACCTTAGAAAGTTTATTGTCTGTATCGGATGTATTATCTGTGTGTTGTCCAGCCTCTAAAGAGACTGTTAATTTAATAAATAAAGATGCATTAGAAAAATTGCCCAAAGGAGCAGTAGTAACCAACGTAGCTAGAGGAGACATCGTTGATGACGAAGCTTTGATAAATGCACTAGATAGAAGAAAAGTATATGCAGTTGGTCTTGACGTATATAAAGGAGAGCCAAACTTAAATCCCGGGTACATGAAGCACAAAAGTGCATTTATATTACCGCATCTTGGTAGTGCCACAAAAGAAACTAGGACTGCAATGGCTAATCTAGCCATTGATAATCTTACAGAATTTTTTGATACAGGTGGCTGTAAGAATAAAGTTAACTAATAGATGTTAATAATTACCACTCAAGGTTGTAAATAATTTGTAATAAGTCTATTTAGCATAGGACTCTTCAATCCTTTTATGCTTTAATTGCATAGTTAATTAACTAAGAGGAGAGAAGAATGATTAAATCTAAAAAATCTTTGAGGGGAAAAACACCTTCAAGACGAAAATTCTTCAAGACAGCAGCAGCAGCCGGTGTAGCAGCAGTTGCAATGCCTTACGTAAATTTAGGTGCAGCTCAAACCTTGAAAATGCAAGCAGCATGGCCAAGTGGAGCTAACATATTTTTCGAAATGGCAGGCGACTATTGCAAAATGGTTAGCGACATGTCTGGAGGATCTTTAAAAATTGATCTACAACCTGTTGGAGCAGTTGTAAAGACCAGTGAAATTGGTCAAGCTGTTAGCTCGGGTGCTGTTGATATGGGTCACTGGGTAACTGCATACTGGTATGGTAAAAATCCAGCTGCATCTTTATTCGGAACTGGTCCGTCATACGGAATGTCATCTCAAGAGGTAATGGGATGGATGGAATATGGTGGAGGAAGAGCATTGTATGAAGAGACTATTAAAAAAGTAGGCTTTGATTACACTGGTGTATTCCATATGCCGATGCCAGCACAACCATTTGGTTGGTTTAAGAAAAATGTAACTAAAGTATCTGATGTTAAAGGTATGAAGTACAGAACAGTTGGTCTTGCTACTAACGTTCTTACAGCAATGGGAATGGTCGTAAGACAGTTACCAGGTGGTGAAATTCAACCAGCAATGAAAACTGGATTGATTGAAGCAGCTGAGTTTAACAACCCAACTTCAGACTCTCAGTTTGGTATGCAAGATGTTTCTAAGCATTATCACTTAGGAAGCTTCCACCAATCACAAGAGATGTTTGAAATACCGATTAACAACAAATCTTTCAACAGTCTGTCACCAGCAAATCAAGCAATATTAAAAAATGCTGCTTATGCTGCAAACACAGATAACTATTTCAAAGCATTAGTTAGATATTCAGCTGATTTATCTAAATTAATGAATGAACATAAAGTTAACGTTTACCAAACGTCTGATGAGATTTTAGCTCAACAATTAAAAGGTTGGGATAAAGTTATCGGCGATTTCACGAAGAAAGATGCTTTCTTCAAAAAAGTCGTAGATTCTCAAAAAGCATACGCTAAGAGAGTAATGAAATACTTGCTGATGAATCAGCCAAATTACAGATTAGCTTATGAAAATGAGTTCGGACCGTTAGGGAAAGTTAAAATATAAAGTTAAATCTTAATTAAATTGAGGGGGCCAAAGGCCCCCTTTTTTTTGTTTGCTAAACTAACTGTATTTATCATAGAGTAAAAAAATGAGATCTTTCATAAAATTTGCAGATACCCTTAGTGCTTCAATGGGAAAAGCTTTCTCTTGGTGCATTGTAATTTTAATGGGAGGCACGTGTTATGAAGTAATT
The DNA here is from genome assembly GCA_902529105.1 of uncultured Pelagibacteraceae bacterium. Classification (GTDB taxonomy): domain Bacteria; phylum Pseudomonadota; class Alphaproteobacteria; order Pelagibacterales; family Pelagibacteraceae; genus Pelagibacter. The sequence goes on along the minus strand of CABZUW010000020.1, from coordinate 2,570 downwards.
ATGGCATATGCTTTTAATAGTCCCACATTATGGAACTTTGATTTTAGTTTACAGATGTATGGAGCTATTTTTATGATGGCAGGAGCATATACCTTATCTACAGAAGCACATGTAAGAGGGGATGTCATCTACAGACTATTCCCAACAAGAGTTCAAGGTTGGATTGATTTAGTTTTATATTTTATTTTTTTCTTTCCAGGTATTTTAGCTTTAGTATTTTATGGATATGAATACGCAGCACTCGCTTGGAAAATAAAAGAAACTAGCTGGAATAGTCCGGCACAAATACAAATTTATATGGCAAAGTCTATAATACCCTTATCTGGACTCTTATTAGCAATTCAGGGTATTAGTGAAGTGTTTAGAGCAATTATATGTATTAAAACAGGTCACTGGCCAGAAAGACTATCAGCAGACGCTGAAGAAACAGAAAAGGTATTAATGAGAACCTCACAAAAGGATGACAAAGCCGATGTTATTTGAACTTTCAAATCCTGAGATAGCAATTTTAATGATGAGTTTATTTCTTTTTGCTGTTTTATTAGGTTTCCCAATCGCATTCACTTTATTAGCGATGGGAGTTGGATTTGGTTATTATGCTTACTTTGATCCAAGTAGAATGGATCATTTACTCGATAATCGGATATTTTCTTTATTAGTTCAAAATACCTATACGATAATGGATAATACCGTTTTAACTGCAGTCCCCTTATTTCTTTTTATGGGCTATCTAGTAGAAAGAGCAGGAATTGTAGCAAAATTATTTTTTGCGATTAGATTAGCATCTCATCGACTACCAGCATCAATGGCTGTTGCAGCACTTGTAACTTGTGCACTATTTTCAACAGCAACAGGAATTATCGGTGCTGTTGTAACTTTAATGGGACTTCTAGCTTGGCCGGCAATGATAAGAGCTGGATATGATAAAAAATTTGCATCAGGTGTAATTTGCTCTGGAGGTTGCTTAGGAATACTAATCCCACCGAGTATTATGTTAATTGTTTATGCTGTTATAGCTCAGCTTTCGCCCTTAAGACTTTTTGCAGCTGCGATATTTCCAGGTTTAATGTTGGCTGGATTGTATATTCTCTATGTAATAATAAGAGCGTATTTTAATCCATCTTTAGCACCTAAACCAGCAGCAGAGGAAATACCACCGAGATCAGAGATATTGAAAGAGGTATTAGTATCTTTTGTTCCATTATTTTCTTTAATAATTTTAGTACTTGGTACAATTTTAGCAGGACTTGCAACTCCAGCCGAGGCTGCAGCAGTCGGTGCTTTTGGAGCTTTAGTGCTTTCATATTTCTATAAATCTTTAAAATGGAAAAACTTTAAAGAGTCTGTATTTCTTACAGCAAAAACAAGTGCAATGATTATGTGGTTATTTGTGGGTTCATGGACCTTCGCATCAGTATTTTCATACCTTGGAGGACATGAAGTTTTTGAAACGTTCTTCAAATCAATGGATATTCAACCATGGCAATTTCTAGTAATTACGCAAATAATAATATTTTTACTGGGTTGGCCCCTTGAGTGGACTGAAATTTTAATTATTTTTGTTCCAATATTCTTACCTCTTGTTGAGTTTTTTGGAGTAAACCCTTATTTTTTTGCAATGCTAATTGCTTTAAATTTACAAACTTCTTTTTTAACTCCACCTATGGCAATGTCAGCCTATTATTTGAAAGGAGTCCAAAGTAGGAATGTTGAACTAATGCAAATATTTAGAGGTATCATGCCTTTTTTAGGCATTGTAATTTTAGCTATGGTCTTAATGTATATATTCCCAGGTATTGCACTATGGTTACCAGATACTTTATTTGCTGATTAAAATTTTAAATGTCAAATCTTTTTTCATTACCTGTTCATCAGTTAGCTGAAAAAATAAGAAAGTCTGAATTAACATCTACAGAACTTTGTACAAATTATATTGATCAAATTAAAAAATTTGAAAAAGATGTTAAAGCCTGGGTTCACTTTGATAAAAAACTTCTTTTAGAAAAAGCGGATGAAGCTGACAAACATCGTAAATCTGGTAAGCCTATGGGTCCATTACATGGAATTCCAGTAGCATTAAAGGATATTATAGGTACTTATGATATGCCTACTGAATGTGGAACTGTTTTACGAAAAGGTAAAACACAATCTCAGAATGCTGAAATTGTTGATATATTAAAATCAGCTGGAGCTATTATAATGGGGAAAACTGCTACATCTGAATTGGCATTTCTTGCTCCACCTGCAACTAGAAATCCCCACGATTATTCTAGAACTCCAGGTGGGTCATCTAGTGGATCTGCAGCAGTTATAGCAACGCATATGGCACCGTTGTCGATAGGATCTCAAACTGGAGGTTCAGTAATAAGGCCAGCGTCTTATTGTGGTGTAGTTGGATACAAACCAAGTTATGGATTAATTTCTAGAAATGGAGTTTTAAGAACCTCATATAATTTAGATCATATTGGAGTTTTTGGAAAAACAGTAGAAGATGTTGCTCTACTTGCAAAAATTCTAATAAAAAAAGATCAATATGATGAAGCTACAATACATTATTCATCTGAATTTAT
>CABZUW010000019.1 GCA_902529105.1 uncultured Pelagibacteraceae bacterium | reverse complement strand
ATATAGTCACTTTATATAAATATTGTATAGAAATAATAGTCATACCTAATTATTGTTTTAAATTAGGCCTTTAAGAAGCCGCTTTAATAATATTTTTTGCGTAATTTGAATTCTTTTTAATTTCGTCTGAAATTAAAAATGCCAATTCCAATGCTTGATCTGCATTTAACCTAGGGTCGCAATGTGTGTGATATCTGCTAGATAGATCTTGATCAGATATATTTTTAGCACCACCAGTACACTCAGTTACATTTTGACCAGTCATTTCGATATGTAGGCCACCTGCATAAGATCCCTCACTTTGATGAACTTCAAAAACGTTTTTAACTTCGTTTACAACATTGTTAAACGGTCTTGTCTTAAAACCAGTTGTAGAAACTAAGGTATTTCCATGCATAGGATCACATGACCAAATCACGTTTAGTCCTTCTTTTTTAATACCTCTTATCAATTTAGGTAAAAATTTACCTACTTTGTCATGACCATATCTAGATATTAAGGTAATTTTTCCTTTTTCATTTTTTGGATTAATTTTTTCACAAATTTTAGCTATTTCATCAGCTTTAGATGTTGGTCCACATTTTATTCCAATAGGATTTTCTATTCCTCTACAAAACTCGACATGTCCACCGTCAATCTGCCTAGTCCTATCTCCTATCCAAACAAAATGAGCTGATGTGTCATGATATTCTCCAGTAGTAGAGTCTATTCTAGTCATACTTTCTTCAAACGGTAAATGTAAAGCTTCGTGTGAAGTCCAAAAATTTACAGTGTACAATCTTCTATTAAATTCAGGTGTAATACCACAAGCTTCCATAAATGCTAATGCGTCAGCAATTTTATCCTCTAATTCTTTAAATTTTTTTGCTTGCGGACTTGTTTTTATATAGCCTAAATTCCATAGGTGAACTTTTTTCAAATCTGCAAATCCTCCGTTAGAAAAAGCTCTTAATAAGTTTAAAGTCGAAGCAGATTGTGAGTATGCTCTAAATAATCTTTTAGGGTCCGGTTGTCTTGACCTCTCATCAAACTCTATACCATTTATATTATCTCCAAGATAACTTGGAAGTTCTTTATCTCCTTGTTTTTCAGTTGGTGCACTTCTTGGTTTAGAAAATTGTCCTGCTATTCTTCCAAGTTTAACAACAGGCAATGATGCAGAATAAGTTAACACTAATGACATTTGCAAAATAACTTTAAAGGTATCTCTAATGTTATCTGGGTGAAACTCTGCAAAACTTTCAGCACAGTCTCCTCCTTGAAGAAGGAAAGCTTTTCCATCTACTACATTTGCTAACTGATCTTTTAAATGTCTAGTTTCTCCTGCAAAAACTAAGGGTGGTGATGATTTTAATTTATTTAAAACCATATTAAGTTCCTTTTCATCCTTATAATTAGGAATGTGTTTTACAGGATATTTTTTCCAACTGTTTATTTTCCAATTTTTCATGTTCAACTCAAGATTGTTTTATCAAAGTTTTATTTTTATTCAACTGTAACAGATTTAGCGAGATTTCTAGGTTTATCAATGTCACAATTCTTTAATAAAGCAACATGGTAGGCTAAAAATTGAATTGGTATAGTTAATAGGAAAGCGCTGATATGAGATTGAAAATCTGGAAGTTCAAATTTGAACCTTATATTTTCACTTAAAGTTTTTGATTTATCATTTGTTATCATTAATACTTTACCACCCCTAGCAATAACCTCTTGCATGTTGGATATTGTTTTCTCAAAGTATCTATCTTTTGGGGCTAGCACTACTATTGGCATACCATCCTCTATTAAAGCCAAGGGTCCATGTTTCATTTCACCTGCTGCATAACCTTCAGCATGTATATAAGAAAGTTCCTTAAGCTTTAATGCTCCTTCCATAGCTATTGGATAAGAATATCCTCTACCAAGATACATCGTACCTTTTGCATTAATAAAATCTCTTGCAATCTCTTGTATTTCTTTTTGTTTTGATAAGGTCTCTTTAATTAAATCGGGTAAGTTTATAATATCATCTATTAACTTTTTAAAAACATTAGGATCTATATCTTTTCTGTCTTTTGAAATTTTTAATGTCAATAAAAGCAAAACCAACATTTGTCCTATGAATGCCTTAGTAGATGCTACACCTATTTCAGGACCTGCATGAATTGGTAAAACGAAATCAGACAGTCTCGCTATTGAGCTTTCTACAACATTAACTATTCCACAAGTTTTTACGTTATTTTTTTTACATTTTTCAAGAGCTGCGTACGTATCAGCCGTCTCACCAGACTGTGAAACGAATATATATAAGTCATCTTTATTTAACTTAACGTTTCTGTATCTAAATTCTGAGGCAATATCAGATTCTACATCTATTGATGTAAATTCTTCAATCCAATATTTAGCCATCAGGCAAGAGTGATAGGCTGTACCACAACCAATCAGTCTGATTTTTTTTATTTGATTAGGATCTATTGGAATATTATAAATATTTATTTCGTTTCTAGATTTATCTAAATATTCGTTTAAACATTTTTTGGTTGTAAGATTTTGCTCGTCGATCTCTTTTGACATAAAATCTTTAAAATCTCCCTTATCAACAACATTATCTTCGTTTGACAACTCAAAAACTTCTTTATTAATTTTCTTTTTATCACTGTTATAAAATTCTACTTTTTCTTTTGATAAAAGACAAAAGTCGCCATCATCTAAGTAAGATATTTTATTCGTCATAGTTTTAAGCGCATATGAATCTGAGCCAATAAAATTTTCATTATGCCCATATCCAACTGCTAAAGGACTTCCTCTTCTTGCCCCTACAACTAAGTCGTTATAATTTTTAAAAATTACACCCAATGCAAAACTTCCAATTAATTTATTTAAAGTTTTATATACACTGTCGACAAGATTTTCATTTTTAAGGAAGTCTGTAAGAATTATAGTTATAACCTCGGTATCTGTTTGAGATTTAAATTTATAACCTTTGGCTTCATATTCTTTTTTTAATTTATCTGAATTTTCAATAATGCCATTATGTACAACAGAAACCTGATCTGTTGAATGTGGGTGTGCATTAATTTGATTTGGTACACCGTGTGTGGCCCAACGAACATGTCCTATGCCTAAATCACCTACTGAAGGATTCTGAAATAAGATTTTTTCTAAATTTTCTACTCTACCCGAGCACTTTTTTTCATCAATAAATCCATTGTTCAAAGTAGATATTCCTGCAGAGTCATATCCTCTATACTCTAACTTTTTTAAAGCATTAATAATACTTGAAGATACAGATTTATTACTTACTATTCCTACTATTCCACACATGTTCTACTTTTTCTCTCTTTTATAATTTTTAGTTTCTTGTTGATTAGCTCTTGTTAGAGCAAGGGATTTTGCTTTTACTCTTTTTGTAATTACCGAACCTGCTCCTATAACACTATTTTCTTCTAAAGTAATTGGCGCAACTAGTGAAGTATTTGATCCAACAAATACGTTTTTTTTGATATTGGTTTTATATTTTTTAACACCATCGTAATTACAAGTAATTGTTCCAGCTCCAATGTTGACCTTTGAGCCTAAATTTGAATCACCTATATAAGATAAATGATTAACCTTAGAGCTTTTACCGATTGTACTTTTTTTTACTTCAACAAAATTTCCAACTTTTGATCCAGATAATAATTTTGTTCCTGGTCTTAACCTTGCGTATGGTCCTACGGTAACATTATTTTCTATCTTTGTATTTTCTAGATGTGAAAAAGAATAAATTTTTACATTATTCTGAATATTTACCTTTTTTCCAATTACAACATAAGGATCTATTGTGACGTTTTTACCAATCTTGGTATCATTAGAAAAAAAAATAGTTTCAGGTGAAATCATTTTAACACCTTTTTTTAAAAATTTGTTTCTTAAAGTTTCTTGTTGTTTTTTTAAATTGTTCTGTTTCATTTGCTATTTGGCTTATAGTTAAGTAAACAAGTAATTTAAGTCACAAATTATTTCTTAATAATACTTTTATATGACACAAAAACTTACAATATTATTTGATCTTGACGGGACTTTGGCAGATACAGCGCCAGATCTTATGAAAGCTCATAATCATGTAATGAATAAATTTGGTTATTCATCAAAAAGTATGGATGAAATTAGAAACTTGGTAGGTAGGGGTGCTGCTGTCATGATTGGTAGATCTATATGGGGCTCAGCTAGAAAAGAGTTATCTAAAATATCTGATGAAAAGATAAAGAAAGATATGACGAAAGAATTTATAAAATTTTATGAAAAGAATTTAGTAGTCGAGACTCAATTATTAAATGGGGTTGAAAAGTTTCTGCTCTGGGCAAAATCAAATTACATATCAATGGGGGTATGTACGAATAAACAAGAACATCTTGCAATTGAACTATTAAAAAAAATAAATATTTATGACCTTTTTGAATATGTTGCTGGCGGCAATACATTTGATTTTTGTAAGCCAGATCCAAGACACATAACAAATATGGTTGAAATAATGGGTGGAGACATAAGTAAGACAATTATGATTGGAGACAGTGAAAACGATGCTGATGCAGCTAAATCTGCTGGTGTACCAATGATATTAGTAGAGGACGGTTATACTGAAAAAAAAATTGATCAAATATATCATAATCATCTAATCAAAGATTTTGTAGGTTTAGAAAAAATAGTTTTAAAATATTTAAATGATTGATTTTAATATTTTAATTGCTTTAATAAGTTACTACTTTGTAATGTACGTTACCCCAGGACCAAATAATGCTATGGTTCTTGCATCAGGATTAAAATTTGGTTTTAATAAAACTATTCCACATATTTCTGGAATAACCATTGGACATGTTACCCAATTGATTTTAGTTTGCTTTGGTCTTGGTAAAATATTTCAAGTTTTTCCAAACCTTCAAAATATTTTAAAAATTATATGTGCAATATACCTATTATATCTCGGATACAAAATAATTGGATCATTTAGCAAAATTAAAGAAGATGGTTCTAAACCTTTGAAATTTTATGAAGCTGCACTTTTTCAAATTGTTAATCCTAAAGCATGGACAATTTCAAGTATGGCCGCGTCAGGTTTTTTACCAAAAGATGGTAGTTTAATATTGTCCATTCTGTTCATTAGCTTTGTAGCTCTTTTAATTTGTCCAATTTCAATTACACCATGGGCAGCATTTGGTTCGGCAATTAAAAATTTAGTGAAGAACAATAAAATAAAAGTATTAATTGAGTATTTTTTAGCATTATTGCTATTAATTACAGCAATTTTGATTGTATTAGATAAATAATTATTTATTAGTAATAATTTTTAAGGAGTTAAATTGATAATTCATAATATAAAAGTTTATCCATCCAAAATTTATTTACCAAAAAAAAAGCAGTTAGCCTGGAAGATTGCTGAAATTGCCACTGACAATGCAAAATTAAATAGTTTCTCAATCGAAATGGCTATAAACCGAATTATTGATAATGCTTCGGTTGCTATTGCTTCATTAAATAGAAAATCGGTAATAGCCTCAAGGGAAATGGCTTTAAAACATCCTAGAAAAAATGGCGCAACTATTTTTGGAGTTAGTTCTAAATATCTTTTTGATAGTGAATGGTGCGCTTGGACAAATGGTACAGCAGTTAGGGAACTTGATTTTCACGATACATTCTTAGCAGCTGATTATAGTCATCCTGGTGATAATATTCCTGCCCTTTTAGCTGTTGCTCAACAAAAGAATAAAAGTGGTTTAGATTTATTAAAAGGAATAATTACCTCTTATGAGGTTCAGGTTAATCTTGTAAAAGGAATTTGTTTACATAAACATAAAGTAGATCATATCGCGCATTTAGGTCCAAGTGTAGCAGCAGGGATTGGAACGATGCTTAAATTAAGTACTGAAACAGTTTATCAGGCAATTCAACAATCACTACACACAACAATTTCAACAAGACAATCTAGAAAAGGAGAAATTTCAAGTTGGAAAGCATTTGCTCCAGCTCATGCAGGTAAACTTGCAATAGAGGCAGTAGATAGAGCAATGAGGGGTGAAGGTGCTCCAAGTCCAATTTACGAAGGTGAAGATAGCGTTATTGCGAGAATTTTAGACGGAAAAAAAGCAATATATAAAGTTCCACTACCAAAAGCTAAAGAGTCAAAAAAAGCAATTCTTGAAACATACACCAAGGAATATTCGGCTGAATATCAAGCACAAGCAATTATAGATATTGCAAAAAAATTAAATAAAAAAATTGATAATCTAAAAAATATAAAAAAAATTGATGTTTATACTAGTCACCATACACATAATGTTATTGGAACAGGTGCAAACGATCCCCAAAAAATGGATCCTAATGCTAGTAGAGAAACATTAGATCACTCAATTATGTATATCTTTGCTGTAGCATTAGAGGATGCAAACTGGCATCATGTAAAATCCTATAGCAAATCGAGAGCTAACAAAAAAAGTACTATTAAAATCTGGAAATCTATTAAGACACATGAAGATAAAAAATGGACAAAAAGGTATCATGATCCAAATCCAAAAAAGAAATGTTTTGGAGCTAAAGTAATTGTAACTATGAATGATAGTAAAAAATATATAGAAGAATTGGAGAGAGCGGATGCACACCCATATGGTGCTAGGCCGTTCAAGAGGAAAAATTATATTAATAAATTTAAAATTTTAACAAAAAATATAATATCAAATAAAGAGAGTGAAAGATTTTTAAAAGATGTTCAAAAATTAAAAGAAATAAAACCTGGTCAATTAAAAAGGTTAAATATTGATATAAAAAAATCTAAACTAAAGAGAAATAAAAAAAAAGGTATCTTTTAATGCATTTTATTAAAAAATCAGTAAAACAAAAAAGAAAGGATTTTGTAAATAAAATAAAATCTGGAAAAATTTTAAGAGTTCCTGGAGCTTATAATCCACTAACTGCGAAACTAATTGAAGAAATTGGATATGATGCAGTATATGTGTCTGGTGGAGTGATGTCTAATGATCTTGGCTATCCAGACATAGGATTAACTTCTTTAGAGGATGTTAGTAACAGATCAAAGCAGATAGCTAGAGTTACAAATCTTCCTACCATAGTTGATATTGATACTGGATTTAAAAATTGTTCAAAAACTATAAAAACTTTTGAAAAATTTGGCATAACAGCAGTTCACATTGAAGATCAAATAGATCAAAAAAGATGTGGCCATTTAGATAATAAGGAAATTATTACTCAAAAGAAAATGGTAAAAAAAATTAAAGAGTGTGTAAAAGCAAAAAAAGACAAAAATTTTAAAATCATAGCCCGATCAGATGCTAGATCAGTGGAAGGCTTAGATAAAATGATAGATAGATGCAAAGCATATATAGATGCAGGTGCCGAAATTATATTTCCAGAAGCACTTATGAATGAGAAAGAATTCGAAACTGTTAGAAATTCATTAGATACATATTTATTAGCAAATATGACAGAATTTGGAAAATCTAAATTATTAGATTATAAAGTTTTAGAAAATTTGGGGTTTAATATAGTGATTTATCCAGTAACAACACAAAGACTTGCAATGAAAAGTGTTGAGGATGGATTGCGTGCTATTTTTGACGATGGACATCAAAATAATTTAATTGATAAAATGCAAACAAGAAAAAGATTATACAAATTAGTTGATTACGAAAAATATAATTCTTTAGACAAAAAAATTTATAATTTTAGTACTGAGGGACACGAATAATGGATACAGACATTAAAAAAGGGTTAATGGGAGTTACGGTAGATGAGACCTCGGTATCAAAAGTAATGCCAGAAATAAACTCTTTAACTTATAGGGGCTATGCAGCACAAGATCTTTGTAAAAAATGTAAGTTTGAGGAAGTTGCATATCTTATATTAAATGGTGAACTTCCTAATAAAAAACAATTAAGAGATTTTGAAAGACAAGAAAGAAGAGAGAGAAGACTTTCTAAAACTCTCTTACAAGACATTAAAAACTTTCCAAAAAAAGCTCATCCAATGGATGTAGCTAGAACAGCTGTAAGCATTATGGGTCTTGAGGATAAAGAAACCAAAGATAGTTCCGCTAAAGCAAACATGAGAAAAATAATGAGAATTTTTGCAAAAACTCCAGTCGCCTTAGCAGCCTTCTATAGATCAAGAAAAGGAAAAAAAATTATATTTCCAAAAAATAATCTGTCTTTTTCAGAGAACTTTTTTTATATGTGCTTTGGTAAAGTTCCAAATGAAGATATTGTAAAAGCATTTGATGTTTCATTAATATTATATGCTGAACATAGTTTTAACGTATCTACTTTTACTGCAAGAACAATTACTAGCAGTCTATCAGATATTCATGGGGCAATAACTGGAGCTATTGCAAGTTTAAAAGGTCCTCTACATGGTGGTGCAAATGAAGAGGTGATGCATATGATGAACAAAATTAAAAAACCAGAGAATGCTTTAAAGTGGATTAATAAAGCATTAGATAACAAAGATGTTGTTATGGGTTTTGGTCACAGAGTTTACAAAAGTGGAGATTCAAGAGTTCCTACTATGAGAGAATACTTTTCTAAAGTTGCTAAAATTAAAAAAGATAAAAAATTTGAAAAAATTTACGACATTGTAGAAAAAGTCATGATTGATAGAAAAAATATTCATCCAAACGTTGATTATCCTACTGGTCCTACATATCACTTGATGGGTTTTGACACTGATTTTTTTACACCTATTTTCGTGATATCAAGAATAACAGGATGGTCTGCACACGTAATAGAGCAATTATCGACCAATAAACTTATAAGACCTTTGGCGGCTTATAATGGCAGTAAACATAGACATGTTTCGGAATTAAAAAATAGATAATTAATGTTTAACTGCTAAAATATTTTCTTCATCAACCTTTGAAGTCTTATAATTATTTTCCTCAAATTTTTTAAGTATCTCCTCTAACTTTTCTCCCGTTTTTTGATATCCATCAAAATGTTTATACTCAAATAATATACTATTTATTCGGACTTTTTTTAAATCCATATCTCTTAATATTTCATATTCATAACCTTCTATATCAATTAATATTTTATCAATCTCACTAATAGAATATTTCTCAATCAAATCTTCAAATTTTACAGTTTTAATTGGTATATTATCAATATCATCTTCCTCAATTAAAAATCTTTTAGTCCTATGGTTCAATAGATGATTTTTATTAAATGATCCTATCCCGCTTGCCCAATGTTTTTTAAGTTTATTTATTGATGTTGCTTTTACAAAAAAAAAGTCTTTAGTCTCTCTCACACTTGCTACAGCTACTGGCTCTAAATGAACATTTTTAAATTCTTTTAGATTCTCTTTAATGGCACTAATATTATGAGGAACGGGTTCAACTAATAAAATTGAACTATCTTTAATTTTTGAGATTTCATCTTTTATATGAATTCCAATGTGAGCTCCTAACACAACTAATCCAAATTTCATAAGTGATAGATATTATGACTATTTATAGATTAAATATATAGTCTATTTTTTTAAGGTAGCTTTTTTATATAGTGATATTCCCTCTTCAACTTTACACTTATATGATTTTATAAAACTTTCTAGTTGCCACCCACTTAATCTATTTTTTATATCTTTAAGGTTTTGTTTCTTCCAATCTTCATTAGTATCTTCGGATTTCCATTTAATTTTTTCAGTGTCAGTTCTTCCACAGCCATAGCAATATCCTGTATCAGGATCTGTTTTACATATGCTGATACAAGGACTTACAACCACCGATTAACTAAATGCGTCTATCCAGTTACCTTGTGTAGATGCTTTTGAGTATTCAGTTGCTCTTCCTTCAAAGAAGTTCATATGCTCAACTGCATTTAACATTGTATCTAACCAAGTTAATGGATTTTTTTGAACATCATATATTGGCTCTAAACCTAACTGAGATAATCTTCTATTACCAATAAACCTAATGTAATCTTTTACCTCTTGAGCTGTTAAACCTTCCATTGGACCCATTTCAAAAGCCAAATCAATAAAGGCATCTTCATGCTCAACAATTGTTCTGCATGCTTCATAAAGTTCTTTTTTAAGTTTTGGTGTCCAAATTTCTGGGTTCTCTTTGATAAATTCTTTAAAAATTCTAATCATAGAGTTGCAATGAAGTGTTTCATCTCTAACTGACCAAGTTACTATTTGGCCCATTCCTTTTAACTTGTTATGTCTTGGGAAATTTAGAAGAATTGCAAAACTTGCGAATAATTGTAAACCTTCTGTGAATGCACTGAAGACTGCAACAGTTTTTGCAATATCTTCTTTTGATTTCACATTAAATCCTTGCATGTAATCGTATTTATCCTTCATTTCTTTATACTTCATAAAAGCTGAATACTCAGACTCAGGCATTCCGATTGTATCCAATAAATGTGAGTAAGCTGCAACATGAACTGTTTCCATTGCTGCAAAGGCTGTCATCATCATTAGAACTTCTGTTGGTTTAAACACAGAAGTGTAATGTCTTAGGTAACAATTATTAACTTCAACATCTGCCTGGGTGAAAAATCTAAATATTTGAGTGACTAAATTTTTTTCTGGTCCAGATAAATTCTTTTGCCAATCTCTCACATCATCTCCTAATGGCACTTCCTCAGGTAACCAATGAATTCTTTGTTGGGTCAACCATGCATCATAGCACCATGGATACCTAAATGGTTTATAGACTGGGTTTTCAACTAAAAGACCCATTTTTTTTGGTTGAATTATTTCCTTATTAGCTTTCTCTACTACTGACATGATAGACACTCCTCATATTTATTTTCTTCTTCTTGTGTTTGTTTGTTTTTAGATTTGTATACATTTGCTGTAATGTCGGTTGAATTTGCGTCATTAACATTCTCAGCTCTTTGTATTGATTTTGACCTACAATAATAAAGACTCTTTAATCCTTTCTTCCATGCTTGAAAGTGGATTTGATGAAGATCTCTTTTATGTACATCGGCAGGTAAAAATAAGTTTATAGACTGTGCTTGCGAAATATGAGGTGTTCTATCTGCACTCAAATCAACAAGCCATCTTTGATCTAACTCAAAAGCAGTTTTGAACACATCTTTTTCTTCTTGAGTTAAAAAACCTAAATGAGAAACCGAACCTTGATTAGTAGTAATACTAGACCATGTTTCGTCATCATTTTTCCCATATTTATCTAATAATTTCATAAGGTATTTATTTCTAACATTAAAAGATCCGGAAAGTGTTTTATGTGTATAACTGTTTGCTGCAATTGGTTCTACACCTGGGGAAGTTCCTCCACAAATAATTGAGATAGAAGCTGTCGGAGCGATGGCAGTTTTATTAGAAAATCTTTCCATTATCCCGTAATCTGCAGCGTCTGGACATGGCCCTCTTTCCTCTGCTAGATCTTTTGAAGATTGATCAACTTTTTTCTGAATGTTTTCAAAAATTTGTTTGTTCCATACTTTGCTCATAACAGACTCTAAAGGTATCATTTTCTTTTGAAAATAAGAGTGTAATCCCATTACACCTAAACCAACACTTCTTTCCTTAAGAGCTGAATATGTTGCGTCGCTAAATTCTTCTGGAGCATTTTCAATAAAGTCAGTAAGAACGTTATCTAAAAATCTCATTACATCACCAACAAACAATTCATCATCTTTCCACTCATCGTATTTTTCAACATTTAAAGAAGATAAACAGCAAACCGCAGTTCTATCTCTACCTTCTTTATCTATCCCTGTTGGTAAAGTTATTTCACTACAAAGATTAGAAGTTTTAACTGTTAGACCTGCTAACTTATGGTGTTGTGGAATTTGTCTGTTAACAGTATCAATATAAATTATATAAGGTTCACCAGTTTCTATTCTTGCAGTTAATAATCTTATCCAAAGATTTCTTGCAGACAGAGTTGACTGAACAGCACCATCTTTTGGACTTTTTAAGGCCCATTGCTCATCAAGCTCAACAGCTCTCATAAATGCATCAGAAACTAAAACACCGTGGTGTAAGTTTAAAGCTTTTCTATTAGGGTCACCGCCAGTTGGTCTTCTCATTTCAATAAATTCTTCTATCTCAGGATGATCAATAGGTAAGTAACATGCGGCAGAACCTCTTCTTAAAGATCCTTGGCTAATTGCCATTGTTAGAGAGTCCATAACTTTGATAAATGGAATTATCCCAGATGTCTTACCTACTCTTCCGATTTTTTCACCAATAGATCTTAAGTTACCCCAATAACTTCCTATTCCACCACCTCTTGCTGCAAGCCAAACGTTTTCACTCCACAACCCAAGAATACCATTTAGACTATCACCTGCTTCATTCAAAAAACACGATATTGGTAAACCTCTAGTTGTTCCACCATTAGATAAAACAGGTGTTGCAGGCATAAACCATAAATTACTGATATAGTTATAAAGTCTTTGTGCATGTAAGTTATCGTCAGCATAGTGACTAGCAACTCTTGCAAACAAATCTTGGAACGACTCGTTTTCTCCAAGATATCTGTCACTTAAAGTTGCTCTTCCAAAATCTGTTAAATTATCGTCACGACTTCTATCAATTTTAATTGTTATTCCTTTTGAATTCTGAAATAGCTCTGTGTTGCTATTTAATGAGAATAAATCTGGACCTTTCGTTTTATTATCTGATACAACCTTAGGTGTATATTCAGAGACAGCTTTCTTAATAGCCTGAGACAATACTTTGTTCATTTAACTCCCTTTTTTTTTATACTTTATAAGTAAAACAACTATATGTTGTGTGCAGATTTCTTTAATATACTATATAAATTAGAAATCAATAGAACATTTATAGAACACACAAAAAAATATGCAATAAAAAAATTAAATAAATATACAAATATCAACATGCAAAATGAAAAGAAAATAGACCCCTTTGGTTTTAGAGAATATGACGCAAGATGGCTATTCCCTGAAAGTATTAATGAAATGGGAATCGAGTCTGTAGGAAAAGGATTTGGTACTCAAGTCATTAAAAAAAACAAAAATCCAACTGTGATTGTTGGTCATGATTATCGATCCTATAGTGAGGATGTTAAAAAAAATTTTGTAAAAGGTCTAATGTCAACGGGATGCAATGTAAAAGATATAGGGTTGTGTCTTTCTCCTACAGTATATTTTTCTCAATTTAAATTAAACTCAGATGCGGTTGCTATGATAACAGCAAGTCATAATGAAAATGGATGGACTGGCATAAAAATGGGTATTGAAAGAGGTTTGACACACTGCAAGGATGAAATGTCAGATTTAAAAGATATAGTATTAAATGAAAAGTTTGTAACTGGATCTGGAAAATATGAGGAAATAAAAGAATTTAATAAAGTTTATATTAGTGAACTTACTAAAAATAAATTAAAAAAAAAATTAAAGGTTGTTGCTGCTTGTGGAAATGGAACAGCAGGTATATTTGCACCAGAAATATTAAGAGGGATAGGTTGTGAAGTGATAGAGTTGGATTGTAATTTAGATTATACATTTCCAAGATATAACCCTAATCCTGAAGATATGAAGATGCTTCATGAAATTGCAAAATGTGTTAAGGAAAATAATGCTGATGTTGGGTTTGGATTTGACGGTGATGGGGATAGAGTTGGCGTAATAGATAATAT
>CABZUW010000018.1 GCA_902529105.1 uncultured Pelagibacteraceae bacterium | reverse complement strand
CAGATAATATCTGTGCAAAGAAATAATTTAAGTAAAAAATTTATCGAAAAGATAGTCAAATCTGCATTGAAAGAAGATTTACATCCAAGTGGAGACATTACATCTAAGTTAATTAAACATAACAATTTTAAATCTTTTAAAATAATATCTAATCAAAAAGGAATACTTGGAGGCATAGAGTTAGCTAGATGCGTATTCAGACTAGTGGATAGTAAAATTAAGTTTAAAGTAAAAAAAAAAGATGGTTTTAAATTAGGTAAGGGTAGCATTGTAGCTAATATATATGGAAATCCTAAAAGTGTTTTGATTTGTGAAAGAGTTGCTCTTAATTTTTTATCCCATATATCTGGTGTAGCAAGCGAGACAAATAAGTATGTTAATAAGGTCAATGGAAAAAGTAAAATTTGTTGTACTCGCAAAACGATCCCTAGTTTAAGAGCAATACAAAAATATGCTGTAAATATTGGTGGTGGAATAAATCATAGATTTAATCTTAGCGATGAATATTTGATTAAAGATAATCATATTGCTGTGTCGAATTTAAAATTTTTAGTTCAAAGAGCAATCAAAAATAAAAAAGGAAAAAAAATAACTGTTGAGATCGATAATTTAAATCAACTTAATTCAATATTAGGGTTAAAATTTAACACTGTATTATTTGATAATATGACTATTAGAAATTTAAAAAAAGGAGTTAAGATCGCTAAGAAATATTACGAAACTGAGGCTTCTGGAAATGTTTCTCTTCAAAACGTAGCTATGATCGCAAAGACAGGGGTTGATAGAATTTCAGTGGGAAGAATTACACATAGTGCTTCAGCTATGGATTTTAAATTAGAACTTTAAAAAAATTTATTTTCAATTATTTTGAGTAGAGATACAGATTATTTATTTTTTCAACTCAGCTTGAGCAGCAGCTAATATTGCTACAGGAACTCTATAAGGAGAACAAGAAACATAATCTAGGCCAGTTTTTGAACAAAAATTTATACTTTTTGGATCTCCTCCATGTTCACCACAAATACCTAGCTTAATTTTTTTATTTTGTTTTTTACCTTTTTCTGCGGCAAATTCTATAAGTTCACCAACACCGTCATCAATTGAAACAAACGGGTCGACGTCAAAAATTTTGTTTTCAATATAATCATTTAAAAATTTACTACTATCATCTCTGCTTATTCCAAATGTTGTTTGTGTTAAATCATTAGTGCCAAAGCTAAAAAATTCTGCGTGTTTTGCTATTTCTTTAGCTTTAATAGCTGCCCTAGGTAATTCTATCATTGTGCCTACCAAAAAATTAATTTTAATTTTAGTTTTATTTTCTACATCTCTTGCTATTTTAATAACTAGATCTTTCATTATTTTTATCTCAGCTTCAGTAGACACCAAAGGTATCATAATTTCAGGAATTATAGATTTAATTTTATTTTTTTTACACTCAACTAAAGCTTCAAATATTGCCTTACATTGCATTTCATAAATTTCTGGAAAAGATATTGCCAATCTACAACCTCTATGTCCAAGCATAGGGTTTTGTTCATGTAACTCTTGTATTCTTTGATATACTTCTTCGTAAGAAATATCTAAAGAGTTCGCAACACCTAGAATCTCTTCTTTACTTTTAGGTAAAAACTCATGTAATGGTGGGTCTAACAATCTCACAGTAACTGGTAAGCCTTTCATAATTTTGAATATTTCAATAAAGTCTTTTTTTTGGTAAGGCAAAAGTTTAGACAAAGCTAAATTTCTATCTTTTTTTGATTTTGAAAGTATCATTTGCCTTACAGATAAAATTCTATCTTCATCAAAAAACATATGCTCAGTTCTACAAAGACCAATTCCCTCTGCTCCAAATTCTCTAGCAGTTTTGGTATCAGAAGGCGTTTCAGAATTTGTTCTAATTTTAAGTTTTCTATATTTATCTGCCCATTTCATTACTGTAAGAAAATCTCCAGATACGTCGGGTTTAATAGTTTTGACTTCTCCCAGAATTACTCTTCCAGAAGATCCATCAATTGTTATAATTTCTCCTTCCTTAACAATTTTATTATTGACCTTAAAAATTTTTTTGTTGTAATCAATTTCAATTTCACTTGACCCTGAAACACATGGTCTACCCATGCCTCTTGCTACAACTGCTGCATGACTTGTCATGCCTCCTCTTGAAGTTAATATTCCTTTGGCCGCATGCATACCGTTTATATCCTCTGGAGAAGTTTCTACTCTTACCAATATTGTATCTTGCATCATAGAATTAAGTCTTTCGGCTTCATCAGATGAAAAAACTACTTTTCCACTTGATGCGCCTGGTGAAGCAGGCAACCCATTTGCAATTATGTTCATTTCGGCTTTTTCATCTAAGGAGGGATGTAATAAATTATCAAGCGATCCAGGGTCTATTCTTAATAACGCATCTTTTTTTGTTATTAATTTTTCTTTAACCATGTCAACTGCAATTTTAATTGCTGATCTAGCAGTTCTTTTACCTGATCTTGTCTGAAGTATCCAAAGCTTTCCGTTTTCTATAGTAAACTCTACATCTTGCATATCTTTGTAATACTTCTCCAAAGATTTTAAAATTTTTTTTAGCTGTTTAAATATCTTTGGCATATTTTCTTCTAACGACATCCCTTTATTATTTGATTTAAGTCTTGATCTTTTAGTAATATATTGTGGTGTTCTTGTACCTGCTACAACGTCCTCTCCCTGAGCATTAACCAAATATTCACCATATATCTCATTATTTCCATTAGATGGGTCTCTTGTAAAAGTTACTCCAGTTGCACATTTATCTCCCATATTTCCAAAAACCATTGATTGTACATTTACAGCAGTCCCCCAATCAGAAGGTATTCGATTGATCTTTCTGTAAATTTTTGCCCGATTGCTTTCCCAAGATAAAAATACTGAAGAGACTGCATTAATTAATTGATCCTCCACATTTTGAGGAAAATCCTTTTTGGTCTCTTGTTTTACAACATTTTTAAAATCTATAATTAACGCTTCCCAATCGCTCGTTTCAAGGTCAGTATCTAAAAGTACACCTTTAGTTAATTTATAATTTTCTATTAAATCCTCAAATTTATAACTTTCGATATTTAATACTACAGTAGAGTACATTTGAATAAATCTTCTGTAACTATCTTTAGCAAATCTGTTGTTTTTAGTTTTTTTTGCTAGTGCCTCAACTGTTATATCGTTAAGACCAAGGTTTAAAATAGTATCCATCATACCAGGCATTGATACTCTCGCACCAGATCTAACAGATAGTAGAAGAGGATCGATGGTATTGCCAAATTTTTTACCGTTTTCTTTTTCAATTTGACTTAATTCTTTTTTAATCTCAATTAATACTTTTTTGTCTAATTTTTTATTATTTTTGTAAAACGCTTCACATGCATTTGTAGAAATAGTAAATCCAGATGGAACTGGAAAACCTAATCTACCCATTTCAGCAAGATTAGCTCCTTTGCCTCCTAATATATTTTTAGGGTATTTAAATTTTTTAGTAATTTTAGATTTAAAATTAAATACCAGCTTTTTCATTTAAAAATTCAATTTTTTCAAAATTAAAATATTTATCAAATGTATTACACAACATTTTTAAAAGCTCTAGTCTATTTTTTTTTATGACTACATCATTATCATTAACTATGACATTATCAAAAAAATTTTCTACCTCTTTTTTTAGAGAAGCTAATAATGATAATTGACTGTCATAATCATTTTCTAAGTTAATGCTTGTAAAATTTTTTCTAATGTCGTGGATTTTTTTAAAAAGATCTTTTTCAAAATTACTTTTAAATAAAGCAGGATCTGCAGAACCTTTATAATCTTCATTTTGCAGTTGGGTTTCTGAATTTAAAATATTAAATGCCCTTTTATAATTTTCAATTAAATCTATTCCAACCTGCTTTTTTATTATTTTATTAAGTCTGTCAGCTTTTGTGAAAATTACAAAAATATTATTTAAATCAAAATCTATTAATGAACTTTCTATTATATCTAGTCTTATGCCCTTTTCTTTCATGTAATTTTTTAGTCTATCTATTATAAAAATGGAAAGATTATTATGAACTGATTTTCTGTCAAAGTTTATAGATTGATTATTGTACAACTGGCAAGAATAATCGATCATTTCTTTAAGTTTAAGAGACTTTTTGTTTTCAATGATTAATTTGATAAGACCTATTGCCATTCTCCTTAAGGCATAAGGATCTTTTGAGCTAGTAGGGACTAAATCTAAACCAAAAAATCC
This sequence comes from uncultured Pelagibacteraceae bacterium, assembly GCA_902529105.1. Classification (GTDB taxonomy): domain Bacteria; phylum Pseudomonadota; class Alphaproteobacteria; order Pelagibacterales; family Pelagibacteraceae; genus Pelagibacter. The sequence continues at coordinate 16,903 of CABZUW010000018.1, read as the reverse complement.
TACTAAGGCATCAAGTTTATCACTTAACGACAAGGCAATACTATAATTATTTTTTGGTGTTCTGCTATTCAACCCGCTAGGCAAATAATGCTCACTAACTGCTAAACATACTTCTTTTTCAAATCCTTGTGACTCAGCAAAGTATCCTCCTAATACTCCTTGCAATTCTGGAAACTCGTTCACTAAATCAAAAAGCAAATCTACTTTAGCAATTGTAGAGGCTAACTCTAATTTTTCTTTACTAATTAATAATTCGTCTGAAATTACACTACATAAATTTTTAAGTCTTTTTGTTTTATCTAGATAATTTCCTAAACCATTAAAATAATTAACATTTTCAAGCTTAGAAACATATTTAAGCATACTTTGTGATTTATTTTTTTTCCAAAAATACTCAGCATCAGTTAATCTTGCATCAACAACACTCTCGTTGCCTTTTTTTATTAATCCAAATTTGTCCTCTTTATCGATTACAGAAAAAAAATAATTCAATAGGTTGTTTTTTTTATTGAAAATTGGGAAAAACTTTTGATGATTTTCGATAGTTAATTGAATTACTTCTCTTGGAATTTCAAGGAATTTTTTATCAAAAGAACATAAAATTACCTTAGGTTTCTCTACAATGTTTGTTATCTCATCTAAAAGCTTTAAATTTATATTTAAATTAAAATTCTTAGCCTTTGAAATTTTTTCTAAATTTTTCTTAATGCTTAACTTTCTTTCTCTATCGTCAACGATAACTCCAGCTTGTTTAAAGTAATTTTTATAAGATAAAAAATTTTTAAATGTCCTAGTTTTTATCTCATCATCTTTATTTATAAAAGTTTTATTGGAACTTTTAAGATGATAAAAAACAAAATTTAAAGATGTCCCATTAAACAAACACAATATAGATTTAAGTGGTCTGCCCCAAGATAATTCATAATTTCCCCATTTCATTGATTTTTTCCATTTAATTCTTTGTAATAAAAATGGCATATTTTCCTGAAGTATTTTTTTGGTACTAACTTTTATTGATGGAATTTTATAAAAATAAAACTCACCCTTTGGAGTTTTTTTTATAAAAATTTTTTTTTTTGATATATTTTTTGATTTTAAAAAACCTTCTAGAGATTCTTTATTTGCATCAACTCTTGGGCCCCTAATTTCCTCTGTTTTTTTTTCAAACTCTTCTACTATATCCTTAAAGTAAAATATAAGTCTGTTTGGAGTTGAAATAGAATAATATAATTTGTTATATGATATTTTTTTTTCATCGAGAAAATTTTTTAAAATCTCTAAAAATTCGATTTTAGCATTATTCTGCAAAGATGGAGGCATTTCTTCAGTAAATAATTCTAAAAAAAATTCTGACATTTACTTTTTTTCCTCTAACCATTTTAATCCTACTTCTTTTACCAAATCTCTTATTCGGGATATATATCCTGCTCTTTGAGCTGTACTAATTGCGCCACGTGAATCAAGAATATTAAAAACATGGCTAGCCTTTAAGCTATGGTCATAAGCAGGTAAAGGCAGTTTATTAAGTAATAAATTTTTAGCCTCTTTTTCTAAACTCTCAAAAGTATTAAATAAGTATTCTATATTTGCTAATTCAAAATTATATTTAGAAAATTGTTTTTCGTTTTCTTTGTAAATATCTTTATATAGAGTTCCATCTTTATTCCATAAAATATCGAATACATTTGACTTTTGTTGAACAAACATGCAAATTCTTTCAAGCCCATAAGTAAGTTCTACTGAAACTGGACTACATTGAATACCTGCCATTTGTTGAAAATAGGTAAATTGAGTTATCTCCATACCATCGCACCAAACTTCCCAACCTAATCCCGCAGCTCCCAAAGTTGGACTTTCCCAGTCATCCTCTATAAATCTAATATCATGTACATTTTTATCTATACCTATAGATGAAAGACTATCTAAGAATATTTTTTTTATATTTTCAGGTGATGGTTTAATTAATACTTGGAATTGATAGTAACGCTGAAGTCTATTTGGGTTTTCTCCATATCTTCCATCTGATGGACGCCTTGAAGGTTGAACATATGCAGCTTCCCACTTCTCTGGTCCAAGAGACCGTAGTGTAGTTGCAGGATGGAAAGTTCCTGCACCTACCTCTACGTCATAAGGTTGTAATATTAAACAACCATGATTACTCCAATAATTTTGGAGATTAAATATGGTTTCTTGAAATGTGATAATTTTTTTAGTTTTTTTAGAAACCATATTTTTGCCAGAGATTTTTTTCTTCAATTGTATTTAATAATTTTTCTATTTGTGTTTCTGAAGATAGTCTTCTAGCTAACCAACTCTTAGATTTTTCAAATTTTTTAATAATAATATTTTCACCAAATTTATTTTTTAAAATATCATTAACATTTCCTAACCCATCAATTAAACCTAGCTCTAGTGCTTTTCTACCTGACCAAAATTCACCAGAAAACAATTCAATAGCTTTATCTTTTTTTAGTTTAGAAGCTCTACTATTTTCTACTACATCGATGAAATCTTTATGTAAGTCTAATTGAATATTTTTTAGCCTATTAATATCCTCCTCTTTTTCATCTAAAAAAGGATCTAGTGTACTTTTATTTTTTCCTGCAGTGTAAACTCTTCTTTCAACTCCTATTTTACCTATTAAATCTTTAAATCCAAAAGATGAATATATAACTCCAATTGATCCAATGATGGAGCTCTTATTTGCATATATTTCATCTCCAGCACATGAAATTAAATAACCACCTGATGCAGCCACATCCTCAGCAAAAACAATAACTTTTTTATTATTTTTCTTTGCTAACTGCCTAATGTGATCATGAATTAAGTGTGATTGAACTGGAGAACCTCCTGGTGAATTAATTGAAATTGCGACAGCTGGAGATTTCTTTAGTGAAAAAGCTTTTGTGATAATTTCTTCTTGTCCTGAAAAATCTATACCTTGTTTAAATTTCCCTACGCTTCCAATTACACCTGAAAGTTTTACCAGTGGTATTATCTTTTTTTTTTTGAAAAGTGAAAACATAATCATGCTTATAAAATTTTTATATTAATATAAAGTCTCCTTTTAGTTGAAGATTTAGGTGCGTCAATTGATAAGTATAATATCAACAAAATTGTAATAGTTTGTAATGATGGGAAGCGTAATTCAGTTAAAAACAAAGATTAACAACTCATATTTTGATCTAAAAAACTTAGTTGAGGATAAATTGGTGTTAGTTGATGAGAAAATTAAAAATAAATTAAATAGTGAGGTGGATTTGGTTGACCGAATGACTAAATATCACTTTAATACAGGTGGAAAACGACTCAGAGCATTATTAACTCTTGGCTCAGCAAAACTTTGCGGATATAAAAAAGGCGGAAGAGATATAAACCTAGCCGCTTGTGTAGAGCTAATTCATGCAGCTACACTTCTTCACGATGACGTAATTGATAATGGGGAGGTTAGAAGAGGTAAAAAAACATTAAACAATATTTGGGGTAATCAATCATCTATATTAGTTGGAGATTATTTATTGAGTAGATGCTTTGAAATGATGGTTGATGATGGAGATTTAGAAGTGCTAAAATTATTGTCTTCTACCTCTGCTCAAATATCTCAAGGTGAAGTACTGCAGTTACAACATAAAAACGATATAGATATTTTAGAGGAAACATATTTAAAGATTATCTCATGGAAGACGGCATCTTTATTTGCCTCGGCGACTAAAGTAGGTGCTATTTTATCTGGAAGTGAACAAAATATTAAAGACGCTCTAAATTCTTATGGAAAAAATTTAGGTTTAACATTTCAAATTGCAGATGATGCCCTTGATTACAATTCAGAAATTAAATTCTTTGGAAAAGAAACAGGTAACGACTTTTATGAAGGCAAAATTACATTACCAATTATAATTTTATATCAAAAAGCGTCTAATGATGAAAAAAAATTACTAAAAAATTATTTTAATAAAGATTTAAGGAATGAGCAAGATTTCACAAATACAATTCAAATGATAAAAAAATATAATATAATCAATGAATGTTATGAGAAAGCGTCATATTTTGTAAATATTGCCTCAAATGCATTAAATATTTTTAATGATACTAAAGAAAAAGATACTTTAAAGAAACTAACTTACTTTAGTTTAGAAAGAAATTATTAAGGACTTAAAAGAAATTTATCCCATTCTCCATTTTCTGAAATAACATATTTAAGTCTTTCATGTACTCGATTTTCACCATCTAACCAAAATTCAATTTCTTTTGGTTTTAAAATCCATCCTGACCAATAAGGTGGCCTTGGTACTACACCCGTATCGGGATATTTTTTTTTAAATTTTTCAATAGATTTATAAAGGTCCTCCCTTTTTTTAAGTATTTTGCTTTGATTTGAGGCCCATGCACCTATACGGCTTCCATATTTTCTAGAATTATAATATTTGTCAGCTTCATACGAGCTAACTTCAGAAATTTTTCCAACCAATCTTATTTGCCTTAATAAACTTTTCCAATGGAAACACATTGAGGCATTAGGATTTGATTTTAAATCTTCACTTTTTTTACTATCTAAATTTGTATAAAAAATAAATCCATTTTTACTGAAATCTTTTAAAAGTACCATTCTAACACTTGGTATAGAATTATTATCTGAAGTAGCAACAGCTACAGCATTAGGATCATTAATTTCAGATTTTTTAGCCTCCTCATACCACTCTTTAAAGAGATCAATTGGATTTTTTTGCTCTCCAAAGCAAATATTTATATCAAGAGAGTTTTTTTGATTCATAATTTTAACAAAATAATTTATATAATATATTAATGTCTTTTAATACATTTGGAAAAATATTTCGATTCACCACATGGGGCGAGTCTCATGGTCCAGCTATTGGCTGTGTAGTTGACGGATGCCCGCCAAATATCCCCATAAATGCAGATGATATACAAATCGAATTAAATAGAAGAAAACCCGGTCAATCAAAGTTTACCACTCAAAGAAAAGAGGATGATAAAGTTCAGATACTCTCAGGTGTTTTCGAAGGAAAAACTACTGGAACTCCTATCTCATTAATAATTTATAATAAAGATATGAGATCTCGAGATTACGAGACAATTAAGAATAAATTTAGACCAGGTCATGCCGATTTTACTTATTTAAAAAAATATGGAATAAGAGATTATAGAGGAGGCGGAAGGCAATCAGCTCGAGAAACTGCATCTAGAGTCGCAGCGGGAGCAATAGCAAAGAAGGTATTAGGAATCAAGCTAGGCAAAAAATACAATGTTGTAGGAGCAGTTACCCAACTAGGAATATTAGGTTGTAATTTAAAAAATTGGAATGATAAATTTATAAGAAAAAATAAACTTTTTTGTCCAGATAAATCAATTTTAAAACTTTGGGAAAAATATTTATTAAGCATACGTAAATCTGGGTCATCGTGTGGTGCAGTTATAGAGGTAAGAGCAAGAGGAATACCTGTAGGACTAGGAGCGCCAATTTATTCAAAATTAGATATGGATCTCGCAGCTGCAATGATGAGTATTAATGCTGTTAAAGGCGTCAATATAGGTTCCGGAATGAATTCTGCACAATTAACTGGTGAACAAAATTCTGATGAGATGTCGAAAAAAGGAAAAAGTACATTATTTAAATCTAATAATGCAGGGGGTATCTTAGGTGGAATTTCCTCAGGACAAGAAATTATTTTATCATTTGCAGTAAAACCTACCTCATCTATTCTTACTAAGAGGAAAACAATAGACAAATTTGGAAAGAATACCTCAATATCTGTAAAGGGCAGACATGATCCTTGTGTTGGAATTAGAGCAGTGCCTATCGGTGAAGCAATGATGAATTGTGTTTTGTTAGATCACTTTTTAATGCACAATGCACAGTGCAAAAATTAATTAGTTTTTTTGATTATTACTTTGGAGTTTAAAGTCTCTAATACCTTATCAACAATGTTGATAGAGTCTAACCCTGCAATTTTATACATATGCTCTGGCTTATCTTGATCTATAAATTTATCAGGCAATACCATGTTTCGCAGTTTTAAATTGTTATCAAGTAGATTTTTATCTGTAAGAAATTTAGAGACATGAGAGCCAAAACCTCCTATAGAACCCTCCTCAACAGTAATTAAAATTTCATGCTCATTAGCTACTTGCCATAAAAGATTTTCATCTAAAGGTTTGGCAAATCTCGCATCGATTATGGTTAAATTTATACCTTTTTTCTGTAAAATTTCTGAGGATTTAAGAATATCATTTAATCTTGCTCCAAAGTTAACGATTGCAACTTTCTTACCCTCTCTAACTACTTTGCCTTTACCTACAATTAATTTTTCATCAATTGATGGTAGCTTGACACCCAATCCATTACCTCTAGGGTATCTAAATGCGCAAGGTCTATCATTAATATCTATAGAAGTATTTATCATTTTCACAAGTTCAGCCTCATCACTCGCAGCCATCACAATAAAATTAGGCAAAGTTGTAAGATAAGTAATATCGAATGAACCAGCGTGAGTAGGTCCGTCTGCACCAACTAATCCTGCCCTGTCAATTGCAAATCTGACAGGTAAGCTTTGTATCGCTACATCATGAACAACTTGATCATAAGCTCTTTGCAAAAATGTTGAATAAATAGCTGCGTAAGGTTTAAAACCTTCCGTAGCTAGCCCAGCTGCGAATGTTACTGCATGTTGTTCGGCTATACCTACATCAAACATTCTATCAGGAAATTTTTCTGCAAATAAATCCATACCTGTACCAGATGGCATTGCGGCTGTTATACCAATTACCTTACTGTCATTTTTAGCATGTTCAATTAGAGTATTTGCAAAAACCTTTGTATATGATGGTGCAATTGCTTTAGATTTTTCTTGTTTGCCAGTACTTACATTAAACTTTGAAACACCATGATATTTATCTTCAGATTTTTCAGCAAAACTATATCCTTTACCTTTCTCGGTCTTTACATGTATCATTATTGGACCGTCATAACTTACTTCTTTTGCATTTTGCAGAACTGGTAGTAAGGCATCTAAATCATGTCCATTAATTGGGCCAACATAATAAAATCCCATTGAGTTAAACAAAGTACCGCCTGTTACTGCAGATCTTAAAAAATCTTCTGCCTTGCCTGCTTTTTTTGAAAATCTTTTTGAAAAAGCAGAAATAATAAGCTTAACGGTTTCTCTAAAACTAAAATAAATTTTACCAGAAAGAATTTTTGCAAGATAACTTCTCATTGCACCAACAGGTTTAGCAATTGACATGTCATTATCGTTTAGAATTACTATAATTTTAGTCTTACTCGCTCCTGCGTTATTCATCGCCTCATAAGCCATGCCTGCACTAATTGCTCCATCTCCTATTACTGAAATTACATTAGTAGATTTATTAGATAATTTATTACCTATAGCAATTCCAAGTCCTGAAGATATAGAGGTTGAGCTGTGTGCAGCACCAAAAGGATCATACTCGCTTTCAGATCGTTTTGTAAAACCAGATAATCCATTTCCTTGTCGCAAAGTTCTGATTTTATCTTTCCTTCCAGTGAGTATTTTATGTGGGTATGATTGATGACCAACATCCCAAATTAATTTGTCGTTTGGAGTATCAAAAATATAATGTAATGCTACAGTTAATTCAACCACACCTAAACCAGCACCTAAATGACCACCAGTTTCAGAAACTGCATCAATTAATTCTTCTCTGAGTTCTTTAGCAACATATTTTAGTTCTTCCTTTTTAAGTTTTCTTAAATCTGACGGAAAATTTATATTATTTAAATATTTGTAGAATTTTTTCATTTACTTCTTGTTAAAATAAAGTTCACAGTTTCCTTTAAATCCTCTGCGTTCTTACCAAATTTACTTAAGCGTTTAAAAATATTATTTTTTAATTTATATGAATAATTAATAGCATTTTTATATCCAAGTAAACTAATTAAAGTGGCTTTTCCTTTTTTTTGATCTTTTTTTGTTTTTTTCCCAACTTTTTTCGAATTTCCACTTTGATCTATTAAATCATCAGCTATTTGAAAAAGTAAACCTATATCTGATCCAATACTACTAAACTTTTTAAAATTTTTTTTATCTTTATTTATGATAATAGGTGCAATACAACAAAATTCAAAAAGCATTCCAGTTTTTTTTCTCTGCATCTCTATTATTTTTAACATGGAAACTCTTTGTTTTTCGTATTCCAGATCCAAATGCTGACCTCCTGCTACTCCGGAATGTCCTGCACACCTAGAAATAGAATGTATAAGTTCACTTTTTATATCACTTGATACATTAAAATTATTGCTGCTTAATATTTCAAAACCAATAGTTAATAATGAGTTTCCTGCAAGAATTGCAGTCGATTCACTAAACTTTTTATGCACGGTTAATTTACCTCTTCTTAAAATATCATCATCCATACATGGTAGGTCATCGTGTATTAGTGAATAAGCATGTATGCACTCTACTGCTGCACTAACATGTAATAAAGTTTTATAGTCAATAGAAAAAATTTTTCCTACATCAATTAATAACTTTGACCTAATTTGTTTACCTCCGGGAAATAAGCCATATTTCATTGGGCTAATAAGACTTGTTTTATTTTGTTTGTTTAAAAATTTTTTTAAGAAACTGTTAGTATCTCTTGCAACTTTATGTAATTTTTTTTCCATCATTTAAAATTTTTTTAATTTTTTCACGAGTTTCATCAGAAATTTCTCTTGAAGTATTTTGGAATTTTTTTTGAATTAAATTATTTATAGTTAAAAGATTTTGATATTCTTCAATTGATTTTTCTAAATCCTTCTGTTTTTCTAATTTTTTGACCAGATTAGCTGCTATTTCTGTTAGCTCAGTTAATGATTTAATTTTAATATCATCTAGTAAATTTTTGTCTTTCATATTAAATATTTAATTATTACATGAAAATTAACAATTCCAGTATTAAAAAATCTATTAACTATTTAAAAAATAATGAATGTATAGGTATACCTACAGAAACTGTTTATGGATTAGCCGCAAATGCATATTCAAGTAGTGCGGTTTCGAAAGTTTTTAAGCTTAAGAAAAGACCAAAAAAAAATCCTCTTATAGTTCATTATTATAGTAAATCTCAACTAGAGAGAGATTGCCACTTGAATAAAAATTTTTACAAGCTCTATAAAAAATTTTGTCCGGGACCATTGACTTTTATTCTCAGATTGAAAAATAATAGTATGATTGATAATAAAGTTACAAATAAAAAAAAAAGCTTAGCAGTAAGATTTCCAAAGCATCCAGTCATAAGAAGTCTTTTAAATAAGATTGATTTTCCGTTAGCAGCACCTAGTGCAAATATATCCTCAAGCATTAGTCCCGTCACCAAAAATGATGTAATAGATGAATTTGGAAAAAAAATTAAGTATGTATTAAATGGCGGTAGGTCAAATATTGGATTAGAGTCTACTATAATTGATTTGACTAGCAAACCAAAAATAATAAGGCTAGGAGGTTTAAACTTGGAATACTTGAAAAAAATTTTAAATGTAAGACTTAATTATAATTCAGATACTAAAAGAGACTATCCAGGACAAAGAAGGCTACATTACTCTCCTGGTATACCTATTAGATTAAATATAAAAGATCCAAAAAAAAATAGTGCTTACATTTTGATAAATAAAAAAAAATTCACAAGTAAAAATTTTTTTTATTTAACTAAGAATAAAAATCTTGAGGAGGCAGGAAAAAATTTATACAAAATACTAAGAAAAATAAAGAAAAGAAAATTTAAATTAATTGAGGTTGAAAAAATTCCAAATATTGGAATTGGTCGAACTATTAATGATAGACTACAAAGAGCTTCGATTAAATGAGTATTAAAATTAAAAATTTATATAAAAACTACAAAGGTTTTGAAGCAGTTAAAAATTTAAATTTTGAAATTAAAAAAGGTTCAATTACTGGACTACTTGGACCAAATGGATGCGGAAAAACTACGACAATAGGAATGATACTTGGTCTGATTAGACCAACTGTGGGGGAGGTTTTAATTAATAACAAAGATATTGAGATTGAAAAAAATAGAATAAGTGTTTTAGAAAAAATGAACTTTATATCTCCCTATGTCGAGCTTCCAAAAAAACTATCAGTAGAAGAAAACTTAATTGTTTATGGCAAAATGTATGAGGTAAAAAATCTTCAAAATAGAATTAATACATTATGTAATGATTTGAACCTTAAAGAGTTTTTAAACAAAAAAACTGGTGAATTATCATCGGGTCAAAAAAATAGAGTTTCTTTAGCGAAATCCTTAATTAATAATCCAGAAATTTTATTGTTAGATGAGCCTACGGCAAGCCTAGATCCAGATACAGGTGACTATGTCAGATCATACATTGAAAATTATGCAAAAAAAAATAATACAACAATACTACTGGCGTCCCATAACATGAGTGAAGTGGAAAGATTATGTGAGAATATTATGATGATGAAACAAGGAAAAATAATCGATGAAGGTACATGTGAGGAATTAATTTTTAAACATGGTAGAGTAAATCTTGAAGAAACTTTTTTAAAGCTAGTAAGAGAATAATTATGAAATTACGAAGAATGTATGCATTGTCTATAAGACATCTTTATTTAATAAGAGGATCTTTCCCTAGAATATTAGACCTAATTTATTGGCCAACAATTCAAATTATACTTTGGGGTTTTATTTCAAAATTTTTTACGATGTACAGCGATTATTATAATAATACTGTAGGTGTAATACTAAGTTGTGCAATACTATATGATTTCTTATTTAGATCGAGCATAAGTTTTAACATGTTATTTCTTGAAGAAATATGGAGTAGAAATTTTACAAATTTATTTGTAGCTCCCTTAAAATTAAGTGAAATTATAACTGCGCTAACATTTACAGCTCTTGTAAGAACTTTAATCGGGATTGTACCAGCAGTTTTATTAATGAGTCCTTTATTTGGGGTTTCTATAATAAATCTGGGAGCTCCATTATTTTTACTTTTTTTAAGTTTATACATGTTTGGAACAACTCTAGGTATTTTGGTAACTTCTGGTCTTTTGAGATTCGGACCTGCATTTGAAAATACAGCATGGTCATCTCTTTTTCTATTGGCGCCTTTAGGATGTGTTTATTATCCTCTATCAATCTTGCCTGAATGGCTACAATATATTTCTAATTTGTTGCCATTGGTATATGTATTCGAAGAAGCAAGATCAATCTTAATAAATAACTCTGTAAATTATGATAATATTATAAATGCTTTGCTGTTAAATTTAATTTATTTTTCATTGTCGGTGATAATATTTTATTTTTCTTTTTATGGAGCAAGAAAAAAAGGTACTTTAGTAAATATGGGGGAATAAAAATTATAAAATTTAATATATTGATTAATAATTGGTGCGCCTGCAAGGAGTCGAACCCTGAACCTCCAGAGCCGAAATCTGGCGCTCTATCCAGTTGAGCTACAGACGCATTATTTATTAATATTATAATTTATGAATAATATCATTAATTTTGTTGTTGAAAATATTCAAGGCAATCCAAGAATAGACTATTACCTGAGTAAAAATTATAAAAATTTGAGTAGAACAAAGATAAAAAACCTAATTTTAAATAAGTTTCTTAAAATAAATGGACAAGTTGTAAATAGTCCATCTAAGAAGATCAATCTAGGTGATAAAATTTATTTAAAAATAATAGAAGAGAATAAGGTCACTTTAAAACCTTACGATTATAATTTAGATATTATTTTTGAAGATAAAGATGTTTTAGTTTTAAATAAACAATCAGGAATATCAATACATCCAGGAGCAGGAAATTATGATAAAACTGTCGTAAACGCCTTAATTAAATATTGTAATAAAAATCTTTCTGACGTGGGTGAAAAATATAGACCTGGTATTGTGCACAGAATTGATAAAGATACCTCTGGTTTAATAATAATTGCTAAAAATAACATAAGTCATTTAAAATTGTCCGAACAATTTAAAAATCACACTATAGATAGAGTTTATCTTGCTTTGGTGTGGGGAAAGATTAGACCTCGGTCTGGAAGAATTGAAAATTTTATTAAGCGTAGTGTTAAAAATAGACAGTTAATGGAAGTAAGTTTGACAAAAGGTAAAAAAGCGATAACAAATTACAAAACCATTGAAGTGTTCGAGAGTGATAAATCACCAACTTTTAGTTTAGTTGAATGCAAGCTTGAAACGGGAAGAACACATCAAATCAGAGTCCATTTAAGCAATAAAGGTAATCACATAGTTGGTGATAAACACTATAAGAAAAAATTTAAAAAAATAACAAACGTTGATGAAGAATTATTTAAAATTTTAAATACTTTAAATAGACAATTTTTACATGCAGCAAGTATTCGCTTTACCCATCCTGTTAGCAATAAGAGATTATTTTTCGAGTCAAAATTACCAAATGATTTGGAAAAATTATTAAAAAATCTAAGAAATACTTGAAAAAGAAATCATTGTAAAAATAAAAAACTTTATTAAATAAATAATATTATGAGCAATTCAAAATATAACTTTCCAACACTAGCTAGTGATGGATCTCTGGCAGCTTATTTATCTCAAATAAAAAAGTTTCCAATGTTAGATGCAGAAGAAGAATATATGCTGGCTAAAAATTGGAAAAATACTGGAAATGTAAAGTCTGCTGAGAAACTTGTTACGAGTCACCTCAGATTGGTTGCAAAAATAGCCATGGGCTACAAAGGTTATGGATTGCCAATCAATGAAATGATTTCAGAGGGAAATATTGGGTTAATGCAAGCTGTTAAGAAATTTGAACCTGAAAAAGGTTTTAGATTAGCAACTTACGCAATGTGGTGGATAAAAGCTTCAATTCAAGAATATATTTTAAGATCCTGGAGTTTGGTTAAAATAGGAACCACAACTGCTCAAAAAAAGTTATTCTTTAATTTAAAGAAATTAAAAAATCAAATTGCACCTAGAACGGATGGTGATCTTAAGGATGAGCATGTGAAAAAAATTGCAAAAGATTTAGATGTTAGTGAAAATGAGGTTGTCTCAATGAATAGAAGATTATCTGGAAAAGAAAAATCTTTAAACTCTCCGATTGGCGAAGACGGTGATGAATGGCAAGATTGGATAGTAGATAATCAAATGGATCAGGAATTAAAATTTGCTCATCAAGAGGAAATGGAACAAAGAAAAGGTCTTTTAAAAGACTCAATTAGAATTTTAAATGAAAGAGAAAAAGAAATATTATATTCGAGAAGATTAAATGATAACCCTGCAACCTTAGAAGAATTGAGTAAAAAGTTTAAGATAAGCAGGGAGAGAATTAGGCAGATCGAAAATAAAGCATTTGAAAAACTGCAAAAGCATATGCTTAATTCAGCTAAATCAAAAAATCTCTTACCTGCAAATTAATTTTTAAAAGGATCTTGAATTAGTATAGTGTCCTCTCTCTCTGGACTTGTCGAGATACTAGAAATTTTAGTTTCTATAAATTTCTCTAAATCTTGAATATATATTTTTGCGTTTTTAGGCAGTTCATCAAAATTTTTTATTCCAACGGTTGAAGATTTCCAACCATCATAAGTCTTATAGATTGGTTTTACTTTTAGTTGATCATCTACAGCTGCAGGCAGGTAATCAATTTTTTTTCCATTAATCTCGTAAGCTACACAGATTTTAATTTTATCTAGTTCATCTAAAACATCAAGTTTTGTGAGAGCTATTCCGTCAATTCCTGAAATTTTAATTGTTTGCCTTACTAGTACTCCGTCAAACCAACCACATCTTCTTTTTCTACTTGTCACTGTACCAAATTCTTTTCCTCTAGTACCGAGCTCCTCACCTACCTCATCTTTTAACTCGGTTGGAAAAGGTCCCTCACCAACTCTTGTAGTATAAGCTTTTGTAATGCCTAATACATAATTTATGGAATTAGGACCACAACCAGTTCCTGTAGCAGCTGATGAAGCAACAGTATTTGAAGAAGTTACAAATGGATAAGTTCCATGATCTACATCTAGCAATATTCCTTGAGCTCCTTCAAACAAAATTTTTTTATTTTTTTGTTTAAATTCGTCAATTTTTTTCCAAACTGGTTGAGAAAATTTTAAAATTTTTGGTGCGATTTTAAGTAACTCCTCTATCAAAACACCTTTCTCGTAAATTTTTTTTTTTAATCCTTTTCTAATTGCATTGTGATGAGCTAGAACATTATCTAGTCTTTTATTTAAATTTTCTTTTGAGGCTAAATCCATCACTCTAATAGATCTTCTGCCCACTTTATCCTCATAAGCTGGGCCTATTCCTCTTCTAGTTGTTCCAATTTTAAAATTTCCAGCAGCATCTTCTCTGATTTCATCCATTTCCCTGTGAAAAGGTAGTATTAAATTTGCTGCTTCAGATATTATTAAGTTTTTTTCATCTACGTTTACACCTTTCGAATTTATCTCTTTTATTTCATCTAATAAAGCCCATGGGTCAATAACAACTCCATTTCCAATAATTGATATTTTGTTTTTTCTAACAATCCCAGAGGGTAATAATCTCAATTTATATGTAACACCATCAATAACCAATGTATGTCCAGCATTATGGCCACCTTGAAATCTAATTACAACATCGGCGTGGCTTGAAAGCCAGTCAACTATTTTCCCTTTTCCTTCATCTCCCCATTGAGACCCAACTACTACTACATTTTTCATTTAAATTTTTTATTTATAATAAACGTGTTTAAATGGTTAATTGGTCCATTTCCTTTTCCAAATTTAGGTCCTGAACTTATTGCTTGGTTAACATACTTAATTGCCATCTCACAAGATTTCTTTAATGTTTTTCCACATGAATAAAATGAAGCTATAGCACTAGATAAAGTGCAGCCGGTGCCATGTGTATTTTTTGTTTTATATCTTTTGCTTTTGAACTTAACAATTTCAATTTTATTGACAAAAATATCTATTACAAATTTTGATTTATTATGACCACCTTTTATAAGTACATTTTTTGCTCCCATATCAATTAACAATTTAGATGCGAGAATCATGTCTTCAGTATTTTTTATTTGAATTCCTGACAAAATTTCTGCTTCTGGTATATTTGGAGTTATCAAAGATACTTTTTTTATTAATTCACTTCTTAAAATTTTTATTGATTTACTATCTATAAGTTTAGCACCTCCTTTTGCTACCATTACTGGGTCTAATATTATCTTATTTATATTAATTTTTTTTAACGAATTTATTACGGATCTTATGACTGGCGTAGAATGAAGCATGCCTATTTTAATTGCGTCTGGTTTTATGTCTTTGGAGGTGAATTCAATTTGTTGTGAAATATTTTTTGCAGAAACTGGCAAAATAGATAAAACACCTGTTGTATTTTGTGAAGTAATAGCAGTTATAGCTGTCATCGCATAACAACCTAAAGAAGTGACTGTTTTAATATCGGCTTGTATTCCTGCTCCACCCGATGAGTCTGATCCTGCAATAATTAAAATTTTAGATTTTATTTTCAAATTAGTTAATCGATTTTTTTACAATATTAATACATTTAGAAATTAATTTTTTATCATTACTTTCACACATAATCCTTATTTTGGGTTCAGTGCCTGATTTTCTAACAAGCATTCTACCGTTTCCACTAATTAATTTATTTGCATGATTTATAGCTTTTTTACATTTATCACTTTTGATTATGGATTTATTTTTTACAACTACGTTTTCTAATAATTGAGGTGTTGGTTTAAAATTATTGAATAATTCACTCGCTTTTTTTCCTTTTCTCATTGAAAACAAAACTTCTAAAGCTACTAATAAACCATCTCCTGTTGTTGCAAACTTGCCTAAAATTATGTGACCAGACTGTTCGCCACCTAAATTAAATTTATTTTTTTTCATTAATTCCTTAACATGCCTATCACCAACCTGAGATCTTAAAAACTTTATTTTATTTTTCTTAAAGTACTCTTCTAATCCAAAATTGGACATTAAAGTTCCAATCACACCACCTTTTAAAATTTTTTTTTTTTTCCATCTTTTAGCTAACATTGCTATTATGGCATCACCATCTACTATTTTGCCATTTTCATCACATATAATTATTCTGTCGGCATCTCCATCTAAAGATATGCCTATATGTGCTTTATTTTTTTTTGTAAAATTTCTAATCTTATTTGGATAGGTAGAGCCACATCTTTCATTAATGTTAAATCCATTCGGATTAATTCCAGTTTTATAAACTTGGGCACCAAGAGATTCAAATAACAAAGGACCAACTTTATAGGCTGCACCATTCGCACAATCAATAGCAATTTTAAGACCTCGTAGATTAAACTGATTTGGAAAATTATTCCTCAAAATTTCAATATATTTTTCTGAACCGCTTTCAAGCCTTTGAACTCTTCCAAGAATTTTTGGATTTGATAAATTGATAGATATATTAGTATCTATCAATTTTTCAATTTTTTTTTCAATTAAGTCAGATAGCTTTAGTCCATCTGGACCAAATAACTTTAAGCCATTATCATAATATGGATTATGTGATGCAGTAATCATAATACCCAAATTTGCTCTCATTTTTTTTGTTAACATTGCTAAACCATTTGTTGGTAGTGGACCAAATGTAAATATATGCATTCCGGCTGAAGCCAATCCTGATACAAGTGCAGGCTCTAAAGTATAACCAGATAATCTTGTATCTTTAGCAATTATAGCTATTTGTTTATTTTTTTTTTGGTTCTTAAAATACGTGCCGGCTGCTAAGCCAAATTTGAAAAACATTTCTCCATTTATTTTTTCTTTATTTACTCTGCCTCTTATTCCGTCAGTGCCAAAATATTTTTTTAACATTAATTATAAATTTTTTTAAATACCTTTAAACCTTGGTTAATTTCATTAACATCATGAACTCTAAGTATC
>CABZUW010000017.1 GCA_902529105.1 uncultured Pelagibacteraceae bacterium | reverse complement strand
TTTTTAATCTCATCGTAATGAAGATTTTTAATACTTTTGTTTATCTTAAATAATCTATTTAATGTAAAATCATGAAAACATATTATTTTGTTATCTTTGGTAAAATGAATGTCTGTTTCTATTCCGTACTTTTTATTAAATGATTCTTTAAAAGACTTTAAACAATTTTCTTTGAGTTTTTTATTAGCTATTCCTCTGTGAATTATATTCATGCAAAAAAAAAGGGCCCTGTAAACAAGGCCCTTTAATATTTTATAAAGTTATAAAATTATGGAAGCCAACTTTTCCATTTATTTGGATTATTTTTCTTCCACTCTGCTACAACTTCTTTAAGATCTCTGTTCTTTTGCTTAACTTCAACTAACATTACCGCTTGATCAGCATTATCAAATTTCATTTTTGTGAAAAATTTAGCTGCATCAGCATGTTCAGCTTTAGCAAATGTTTCAGGATTGCCGTAGTTCATTGTGTAGTCTTTAGCCCAACCAGTTGCTGGCCATGCTGCAGTACCACAATCTTTCCAGTTATTCGCCTCTGTAAAAGAGTCACAAGTTTTGTGTTCTGGAAGTCCTACACCTACCATGTCATAAGCACCAAAGAACCAATGAGGTTGCCATAGATATAATAAGAATGGCTCTTTTCTCTCATATGCTGCAACAGCTTCTGCAATAGCAGCAGCCTCTGTTCCTAATTCATCTGCTTGAAAATCAATTCCTAAAAGATCTAACCTTTTTTGGTCATGACAGTTCCAACCAGCTACAGGACATCCGATTAGTCTTCCTCTTTTTCCTGACTCAATTGTTGCAAACTTATCTTTGTGTTTGTTTAAATCTTTCCAACTTTTAATGCCGAATTTATCAGCAGCATATTTTGGAATAAAGTAGTCAGACAAACCAATTATACCAGTTGTTCCTAGAAGTTTTACACTTCCATCACCTTCGTAATTAAACATTGTCTTACCATCATAAATCAGCGGACCTTTCATCATTACAGTGTCAGCTTCCGCATAACTTGGCCAACTCTCGCAAGCAAAGTCTATTTCACCAGCTGCGATTGCTTCCCACAGTCCAGTTCCTGATGGGAATACTACTCTTTTTATTTTGTATCCTAATTCATCTTCTAGAATACTAACAGCAACTTGACACGTAATCTCTCCTCCTGTCCAGTCTGCTACTGCAGCTGTTAATCTTTTTGCAGCATTTGCAGTTCCAAAACTAGAAATAACAAGGACTAAAGAAAGCATCATTGCTGATATCTTTTTAGATATATTCATTATTATTTTCCCCTTAATTAATTAATTAATAAGCTTATCTTAAAACAAAATAACACTTGATGTAAAGTTTTTAAATGTAACGTTATAATACGTTATTTTATAAGGTTTATAGACCTAAAGCCTCTCTTTGTTTCTTAGTCCAAGCTAATGAGATTCTGTCAATGATAATTGCCATAAGCACAATTCCAATACCTGCAGCCAATCCTCTTCCAGTATCTGATCTTGCAAGTCCATTAAACACCTCTAAACCAAGTCCCTTTCCACCAATCAAAGGTGTTACAATTTGCATCGCAAAAGCCATAATAACCGTTTGATTAAATCCTATAACTAAACTTGGAACTGCTAATGGAAATTTTACTTTATTTAAAGTTTGTAAAGTAGTTCCACCAAATGATCTTGAAACTTCAGAAAACGTACCAGATACTTGCGTTAGACCAAGAGATGTTAATCTAATTATAGGAGGAATAGAATAAATCACAGTAGCAAGAACTGCAGAAACTATTCCACCTCCAAAAAACATTAAAACTGGTATTAGATAACAAAAGTAAGGAAGAGTTTGCATCGCATCCAGTACAACATTTTGGATATTTTTAAATCTTGGATTATACGATGCAATAATTCCTAATGGCACTCCAATTGCAAAACATAAAGCAACCGAAACTAAAACAGAAGATAGTGTTATCATTGATTGAGGCCAAATTCCGCAAGCGCCTATAAAAAGGAGAAGTAATACAGTGATTAAAGCAAATCTTAATCCCACTGTATAATATCCAATTAATGCAAATACTGCGGTTGTGTACCACCATGGTGTATGTGTTAGAAAAGTATCAAGAGGATTTAAAAGATTTAGATAAACGAATGCTCTTAAACCTTTTGTAAATGCAATAAATCCAGGATTTACTGTAAGTGATTTTACAGTATCTGCAATTGGTTGTCTTATAGAGAGTTTCCATTCCTCTGGAAATGTTCCGATGCTGAAAATATTTGAGTCTATAAAACTAATAATAAAAAAAACAATAAATGAAGGAATGATATAGTATCTGTTACCAACAAATTCTCCAATATCTCTTCCTAAAGGCTTGTTAAATAAAGAAGTAATAAATTCTGCTGCATATGAAATTAAATTTGTAATTTTCTTACATACTAAATTTATTATTGCGTGCGAATAACTTAAAGGTTTTTCGAAAATTCTAGCAATTTGAAATTTTTCCCAACTTTGAGGTAAAAGATAAAATTTTTGAACATCTAAAGGTAGTCTTTCTTCCTCTTTGCTAAAAGACATACTAAATCTATCAAACATAATCGCCATAAACAAAATACACAAACCACCTTCCATAGCCCAACCAACATCTAAATTTCTAATAGCTAACCATACTTGTCCACCAATTCCTTCAGCCCCTATGAAACAGGCTAAAACTACAAGGGCCAAAGCCATCATTATAACTTGATTAATTCCCATCATTATACTTGGTAATGATAGAGGAATTTTAATTTTAAATAGCAACTGCAATTTACTTGAACCAAATGAAGTTGCAGACTCAATAATCTGTTCAGAAACTTGTCTAATACCAGCGTTAGTTAATCTAATGACAGGTGGCATTGCATAGATCATTGTTGCTAAAATTGCTGGTGCGCCTCCAATCCCAAAAAAAAATAGCGCAGGAAAAAGATATACAAATGCTGGCATCACCTGCATTGTATCTAAAATAGGCTTCATAAAATTTTCAAACCTATCACTTTGTGAACACAGAACACCTAGTAAAACACCAAAGAAAACGCAAAGTACAACCGAAAGACCCATTAATGCTAGAGTCTGTAAGGACTCGTCCCACATGCCTACTCCTCCCCAGAAATAAATAACAAACAAAGAGTATAAACCTAATCTTAAACCGCCGGCAATTAGGCAGGGTAAAAATAAAATTGATGCAATAAGTAACCAAGGAGAATCTATTAAAAAATCTTCTAAAAAATAATAACCAGATTTAATATAACCTGCTATGATCTTAGTTATCCATCTATAATTTTTTTTTAAGTAATCTTCTCCATCATTAACCCATGCAGTAAACGTAAACTCATCTGTAACAGATTTCGGAAATTTAGACTGTCCTTCACTTTGAATGGATAATAATAGTGCTCCCAAAAATATCAGTAAAACTGCAATATATTTAAAAATATTCTTATTAGTTTTAGATTTATCTAATATTTCTGCTGACATTATTACATTAAATTAAAACAAACTGTTTTACATTTAAAGAAAAATATTGTCTATTTTATTCATATAAATTTAGCATGCCCAGTGAACAAAAAATAACATGCTCAAATATATGGAAGTTATTTGGGCCAGATGAAAAGAGAATCATAAAAGATTTAGACAAAAGTTTAACGATTAAAGAGGTTCAGGAAAAAACTGGCCATGTAGTTGCGGTTAAGGATGTAAGTTTTTCAATTCAAAAAGGTGAAACATTTGTAGTAATGGGTCTGTCAGGAAGCGGCAAGTCAACGTTAGTTAGATGTATTTCTAGGTTAATAGAGCCTACAACAGGTACGGTAAAGATGGATGATGTTGAGGTCACAAAGATGAGTAGCAGTCAATTGCTTGATCTAAGACGAAATAAAATGAGCATGGTATTCCAACATTTTGGTTTATTTCCACATAGGACAGTCCTTGAAAATATTGGATATGGTTTGGAAATTAGAGGTAACAAAAAACAAGATAGAATTGATAAATCAATGGAGGTCTTAAAAATGGTTGGTTTAGAAGGTTGGCACAAAAATTATCCAAGAGAATTGTCAGGAGGTATGCAGCAAAGAGTAGGGTTGGCAAGAGCTCTAGCTGTTGATCCTGAAATTTTAATTTTCGACGAGCCATTTTCTGCTTTAGATCCATTGATCAGAAGAGAAATGCAGGATGAATTATTAAAAATCCAAGAGAAATTACAAAAAACTATGGTTTTTATTACTCACGATTTTTTAGAGGCAATTAAAATGGGAGATCACATTGCAATTATGAAAGATGGAGAAGTGTCTCAAGTGGGAACTCCTGAAGAAATAGTGGCAAATCCAAAAGATCAATACGTTAAAGATTTTTGTGAGGATGTACCTAAATATAAAGTTTTAAGTGCTGGAAAAGTAATGAGAACAGATTGTTGTGATGAAACAAAAAATTTATTTTCAAAAAAAACAGATTGTATAATGGATAATTTAAAAATTGAAACTTTGATCGATAAATTGGTAGACTCGGACAAAAGCTATCCAGTTGTATGTAACGAAACTGGTGATCTTTTAGGTGAAATAGATAGGTCCATTGTTATGAAATCAATGAAATCTAAGTCTTAAATTAATAAAATTTTTTATTACCTTTAACCGGTTTATTTTTTTGAGCATCTCTCCAAATAATAATAAATCCTGCTGATACTATCAATAATACACCAGGAAATAACTGAGACCATGGAGCTTCATTAAAAAATAACCACCCTAATAAAAATGATGAGGGAATACCAAAATATTCAAATGATGCTAACTTACTTACAGATATAAGTCTGTAAGCATAAACAAATAGAATTGCTGCTGATCCTCCAAGAATACCTGTTAATATCATAAGCATTAGGTCTCTTGTACTATTTATATTAAAATCACTTGATAAAATAATAAACAATATTAGAGCGCCGATTACATTAAACAGTAATGTATAAAATTGAATTTTTGAAGTTGAGTAACCTTTTGGAATAAACTTTAAAATTATAACTGAGAAAGCCCAGGCGACAGCAGTAAATATTGAGAAAATTGAATAAAAATTGAAAATATCACTATTTGGTTTTAGTATTAATACAACACCAATAAAGCCGACTATAATTGCAGACCATCTATAAATACCAACTTTATCATTTAAAAAAAAAATTGACAAAATCACTATAAAAAAAGGAGATGAAAATGTTAAAGTCATAGCAGTTGCAAATTCAACATTAATAACTGAGATAAAAATAAACAAATTCATAGCGAGAAAACTTAATCCTCTTAAACAACTAAGAACTATAAATTTATTGCTAACTTTTTTAAAAAGAGATGAGTACTCTTGAGTAAATAGCAGTAATATTAATAATGGAATGATTGCAAAAAAATTTCTAAACACAGCTAATTTAAATACCGAATAATCAGTACCGATAAGTCTTATAACAACAAGATATAGGTCAACGCACACAACCCCAAGTAACATTGTAAAGATTGCAAGAAATGTTTTTTTTAAATCTGTCTTTTCAGAAACAATTTTCATGTATAATATGTTATTTTAGTATAGATTTTTAATTAAATATGCAAAATTTTAAATTAAACGATCAAGATTTGTTGAGTAATCAAGATTGGACATTTCCCACATTCACAGCCTATGGGCCTGGAAGATTTAAAGAAATTGGAAAATTTTGTAAAAATTTTAAAATTACTAATCCATTAATTGTAATAGACAGTGGAAGTACAAAATTACCTTTTATAAATGACCTACAAAATTTACTTTCAGATGCAAAAATAAAATCTAAAATTTATTCAAATATATCGCCTAATCCCAGAGATGATGAAATTGATGGTGGCTGCAAAGTTTTTAAAGAAGGTAATCACGATGCAATTATAGCAATAGGTGGAGGTAGTGCTATGGATGGCGGTAAAGCAATTTCCTTAACAGTCAACAGCGGAATTCCACTATGGGACTTTGAGTTTTTAGACAAAGTACCAAGGGATCTCAAAGGCACAAATCCTTTTCCAAAACTTATTACAATACCAACAACTGCTGGAACTGGAGCAGAAACAGAGATTACTGCAATGGTTACTGATACAAAAAAAGGAATGAAATTTTGTCTGTGGCACCCCGAAGCTAGACCTTGTCTTGCTCTAGTTGATCCAGAACTAACTTTAAAATTACCAGCAAATTTAACTGCGTGGACAGGTATTGATGCGATGATACATGCTATTGAAGGGTACAGTGTTCCATTATTTCATCCATTATGTGATGGCTCTGCTTTAGAAAGTTTAAATTTAATTTCTAAGTCTTTATATCTTGCAGTAGAGGAACCCGACAATCTGGTAGCTAGAGGAGGCATGATTGTTGGATCTTATTTAGGAGGAGTTGCATTTTTAAAAGGTCTTGGACTTGTTCATGCAATATCACATATGGTTGGAGCCGAATATAATACACATCACGGTTTAACAAATGCAATTATCCTTCCAGCAGTAATGGAATATAATTTACCTGGCTTGGAAGAAAAAGTTAAACGAATGTCGGAAGCAATGCAATTCACTGATCATTCAGTTGATAGTTTCAAAAATAATTTAAATCAAATGTTAGATAGATTAAAAATACCAAATGGATTAAATGAAATTGGTGTACCTGAAGATTGTTATGAGAGGATAGCGAAAAAATCTATGTTAGATCAAGCTTATGGTCAAAATCCCAAGAAAGCTACACTAGACGAAGTTAAAGAATTAACTTTAAAGAGCATTAAAAAAGCTAGATAGCATTAAATGCTAGAGACAAAAACAGTTTCAGAGATCATTAATCATATAAAATCTAAAGACTTATCCATTAAAGAGGTGATTGAATATTATTTAAATATTATAGAAAAATTAAATCCTAAAATAAATTCAATAGTTTCAATTAAAAATAAAAATAAAATTGTAGAAGAGGCAGAAAAAAAAAGTAATACAAAATTTTGTGGGCTCCCTATTGCAGTTAAAGATTTATCTGATGTCGTTGGATTTTATACGACTTATGGATATCCAGGTACTAAAAATTACAGTCCAAGTAAAAATTCTTTATTTGTAGATAAGTTACTAGAAGCAGGCATAACAATAATTGGAAAAACCAATACAGCAGAACTTGGAGTAGGGGGGCAAACAATTAACAGATTGTTCGGTCCTACTTCAAATGTTTACGATGTTACGAAATGTGCAGCCGGTTCTAGTGGCGGAGCAAGTACTGCTGTTGCATCAGGAATGTTACCTTTTGCCGATGGAACAGATCAAATGGGGTCTTGTAGAGCACCTGCAGCTTTTGCCAACATATATGGATTTAGACCGACGACAGGACTAATAGCCTCTGACAGAACTTTTCAGGATCCAAAAATTCCAGTTTTAACTACTCCAGGATGTTTTGCAAAAACACCAGAAGATATGTCATTACTATTGGACTCAATTGTAGGGTCAAACAATAACGATCCACTTTCATTTGACCTAGATAGCCAATTTGAATTTAGCAATTTAACAGATAAAGAATTCTCAAAAATTAAAATAGTTTTGTTAGAGGATGTAATTGAAAACTACCATTTTGAAAAAGGTATAATTGAAATGTGTAATAATAAAATTAATAAACTTAAAGATTATTTGAAGGTTGAGTCTATCAATTCAAAATTAAAAACATCTGATATTTGGGATAGCTGGACATGTTTTCGAGCTAAAGGAATTTTTAATGATACAAAAAATATGCAAATCCAAAATATCAATGATATGTCTGAGCAAGCAATTTGGGAATATAACAAAGGATCTAAAATCAATGATGATGATATCAAAATTGCATTTGATAAAAAAAACAATTCTCTTATTCAGATAGAGGAAATATTCAAAAAATTTGACTTTATAATTCTTCCTTCATCACAAGTTTTTCCGTTTAATAAAAATATTCAATATCCAAAAAAAATAAATGAACAAGAACTTGATACTTACCATAGATGGTTGGAGGTATTTATCATTTCAAGTTTGTTTGATTTACCGACTTTGACAGTTCCAATTGGATTTAATGAAACTGGTAGCCCAATGGGTTTACAAATTATAGCTAAGAAGGGGGATGATATTAAACTTTTGTCCTTTGCAAAAACTTATGAGAAAATCTATAAATACTCTAATATAAAAGCCAAATTTAAATTATGAAAAGACACAAACATCATTTTAAAATTGCATTAGCTTTAGCTATATCTGCGGGAGCTTGGGGAATTTACTGGTTGCCTCAGAGATATTTAGAAGCTGGAGGTTTAACTGGTGGGTGGGGAACAATAGCTCAAATGATAATAGGTGTTCTTTTATTGCTGCCTATTGCAATATGGCGAGGTTTTAAAAAAAAAGATACAGGTTTTGAGCTCCCCGTTACAGGATTTCTAGTTGGTGGAGGCTTTATTTGTTACGCGCTTAGTTTTCTTTTAACAGATGTAATAAGAGCACTAATATTATTTTATATGACACCTATATGGACAACAATCTTCGAAATAATGTTTTTAAAGAAAAAGCCAGGGTGGCAAAGAGCTGTAACGTTAACTTTAGCTCTAGCGGGCTTATGGATTGTATTTAGTAAAAATACTATTCTGCCCTTACCAGAAAATGCTGGAGATTGGATTGCATTAATAGGAGGTGCTATGTTTGCCGGTGGAATGATAAGGCTTGAAATAGTTAAAACAGATGGTGTGTTTCCGATTATTTTTTCATTCTTTTTTTATGGCGCTTTATTTAATATAGCTGCAGGATTTATTTTATCTGAATATTTAGGTCCAATGCCTAATTTGGATGCGTTTATATCAATGTCTTTTTTTCTAATTTGTCTTTCTATTTTTTATTTCATTCCAACTGGAATAGTGATCTTATGGGCTCCAAGTAAGTTGGGTGCAGGCTTATGTTCAATATTATTTTTAACCGAAATTGTTGTTGGAGTAGTGAGTTCTAGTCTTTTGACTGATGAACCATTCGGATGGAGAGAGGTCGTTGGAAGCTCAATGATTATTTTAGGCGGTATTTTAGCAGTTTTTCTGTCTCCAAAAGACGATAAAGCTACTTAATATTTATCATTAACTATATCTATCAACATATTTATCATGTCTTTTTTATAACTTTCTTTAGTAGCTGATTTAGTTTCAAGGACTGAAAAAAAAGCAGCTACATTTCCTGTTTTAAGATTAATTGCTAAATACTGACCACCATAACCAGAATGACCAATGACATTTCCAGAAGTCATAGTTGAATTAGAATAGTATAAATATTTATTTTTTGATAGCTCCATATATTTTGGACAAATATTTTTAATTGTTTGATTTAAAAACTTTGCAGACCCAATTTGTCTTTTTCCAACCCCCTTACCTTTTCTTGCAAATAAAAGTCCCATTCTTAAAAAATCTCTTGTAATTAAGCATCCTCCACCTGATAACCATGGCATTCCATATCTATCTGAGGCAATATAAAGACCATCTTCAAATCCCGCTGCCTCTACTGTTGATAAGACCCAATCTCTTAAAGGTATTCCGCTAATTTTTTCAATTATTAATCCAATAACATCTGTATTTGCAGATTTATAAAGTGCGTAATCAGAATTATTTTTTAAGCCTCTATTTTTAATATTCTTTATAGTATTTAAATATTGTTCTTGGCTGAGTTTGATCTGTCCTGATTTCGGTAATCTCCAACCACCAACAGGCTCATGCATAAATGAAGATGAATAAGCTTTGGTGTAGTCTTCTGTATATGCGTTTACAACATTCATGTTTAAAATATCTTGAACTTTTGCGTTTGCATATCCACTACCTATTTTAGGAATATAGTATGAAACATTTTTATTTAAATTAATTTTCTTATTCTTTAAAAGCTCACCTACAAATAAATTTGCAAACATTTTAGTAATCGACATTATTGTTTGAGGTTGGCTATAAGAAAAATCTTTTGCGTATTTTTCAAACAAGATACTTTGACCATTTCCGACAATCAAAGAACAGAAAGATTTGCTCTTTGTTAATCTTTTAACAAGGGGTTTTACTCCAATTTTTTTTTTGTAATTTTTTTTAAGTTTTAAAACCAAGTCTGACCTTAAAAAAAGCCCATATCTATTTATTTTGTGAAGGTTTCTATAACCAAATCTTCTTGTTTTAGGAAGATTCCATAAAGCTTTATTATCTTTGATAGTAGCTAGCTCAGGATTTTTATATGATATTATTTTAGCCAAACTTTAAAGACTTATTTTTTTCATACTTTTGATGGTAGCCTTCAGCCTTACAATAATTTTTTTCTTTTGAAACTTTTGTTGAAACTTTTCCATCTAGTTTTTTATTCATTTCGTCTAATACTTTTTCAGCAATCTTTTTTTCCTCATCATTTGCATAAAAAATTTCTGATCTATATTGAATCCCAACATATGTGCCCTGGCGATTAACTTGTGTGGAGTCGTGAAGTTCAAAAAATAATCTAACCATATCTTCATACGATTTTATTTTTTCATCATACTGAACTTTTACTACTTCTATATGACCAGTATCACCACCACATACAGCTTTATAGGTTACATTTGGTTCATCTCCGCCACAATATCCACATTCAGTAGACACTATTCCATCAATACCTTCGTATTTTTTTTCGTCCCAAAAACAACCTATTCCACCAATGAATGTTTTCATAAGTTTATAATATATTAATTTTTTAGAATTGATATTGCTTTTATTTCTTCAACTCCAATACCACAGCATCCACCAATTATCTGAGCCCCATTATTTTTCCAACTTTTCGCTTTATCTAAATAATCTTTTGGTTGAATGTTATCTATAAATTTCCACTTAGGTTTTTCAAAATAACCTCGGTTTGGATATGCACCAATTATCTGATTATAATTATCTTTTAATATTTTTATAGCCTCATCTGTAACACTCATATTTGAATGTGCTACTAAAATTGGTCCTGTGTGAATTTGCTTAAATTTATACAATGACTTTTTAAAATTTTCATAAATCTGTGGTTTATCGTTTTTTACGTCATCATCATATCCAAGATAAATCTCCTTATTTTTGTCGAATACGCACGATATAGAAAGCCAAATAGGTAAATTTATATTCTTAGAACATTTTAAAAGAGCTTCGACGATTTCTGATTGAGATGACATTGCTTCTAATATTATTAAATCAACGCCTGAATTAGATAAAATTTTTAAATGCTCATTAAAACTGGGTAACATATTTTCTATTCCATCTTTTAAAAAATAACCGTAAGTAGATACTGATCCTGCAACAGCAATATTCTTCCCACTAGCCGCATCTTTTGCAATTTTTACACTTTTTAAATTACATTCCTCAATTAGGTTTTTATAACCATATTTTTTCATAGATATAGGTGTAGAGGCATATGTATTTGTAGTAATCACATCAGCGCCTGCATTGATATAATTTTTGTGAACTTTTAATAATTCATTTGGACTATCTATAGAACACCTCCCACACCATAAACCTTTATCCATTTTTGCACCGAGTTTTTGAAGTTCTCCCCCAATACCTCCGTCTAAAATTATCGTCTTACCTTGACTTAATTTTTCTTCTATAAATGAATATGTCATTTAAACTATTTGTTATTTGTAAATGCACAGATTTTGTTTCCATCTAAATCGCGAATATATGAATAGTAAACACCAGAACCCTCAGGTCTTTCACCACCACTTCCTTCACTAGTACCACCGGCTTTTAAAGCAATCTCGTGAAATTTATCTACTATTTCTCTTGATGAAACTAAAAAAGAAACTTGTGTTCCATTTCCAAATGTTGCAGTTTTTTTATTTGCAGGTTTAGTTACATAAAATTCAATACTACCATCTCCATTATTTTGTGTGTAGCCTGCACAAACATCATCAGTATCTTTTCTAGCTAAATTTATAATTTTTAGAACTTCATCATAAAAAATAATTGCCTTATCAAGATTGTTAGTTCCAACCATTACATAACCAATCATTTCAATTTTTCCACTCGGTGATTGTTTTAACTTCTAAATATTCATGAAGGCCCCATGTTCCTCCCTCACGTCCGTTTCCAGATTGTCTATATCCTCCGAAAGGTGTCCCTGAGTCTGCGGGTTTATGATTTACATAAACAATTCCTGATCTTAATTTCTTTGAGACTCTTTTAGCTTTTTCCTTGTCTTCTGTTTGTAGATAATTTCCAAGCCCATATTCAGTATCATTTGTTATTTTGATAGCTTCCTCTTCATTTTCGAAAGGTATTATAGACAAAACTGGACCAAATATTTCCTCTTTTGCTATTCTCATGTCATTATTTACGTCAGTAAATACAGTTGGTTTTATAAAGTAACCTTTTTTAAAGTTTTCGGGTTTGTCTGGTCCTCCTGCAACTAAAGTTGCACCCTCATCTATTCCACTTTTAATAAGACTTTGAATTTTATCAAACTGGGTTTTAGATATCACAGGACCAATATGTTCGCCAGCTTTTGACGCTAAATCTACTTTAATTTTATTTGCTTCATCTGCAGCTTCCTCGACTGCTCTCTTGTAAATGGATTTTTCAACTAACATTCTTGTTGGTGCATCACAAGATTGTCCTGAATTACTCATGACATTTCTAATTCCATCTCTAACCGCATCTGGATAGGAGTCTGCGAAAACAATATTTCCACCTTTGCCACCCAACTCTAAACAAACTCTTTTAATAGTATCAGCTGCATTTTTAGTTATTAATTTTCCTGCTCTGGTAGAACCTGTAAAAGAAACCATATCAACATCAGGATGCCCTGATAAGTCTGTTCCAACGCCTGGACCATCTCCATTGACTAAATTAAAAACACCAGCAGGAAAACCTGCCTCATGTATCATTTCTGCAAATAACATTCCTGATAGTGGAGCAATTTCTGAAGGCTTTAATATCATACTGCATCCTGTTGCAAATGCGGGTATCACCTTTAGTGCAATTTGATTTATAGGCCAGTTCCAAGGAGTTATTAAACCACATACTCCAATCGGTTCATAAACAATGTGATTAACGGAACCATTATCAAATCCAGGTTCAAAGTTAAAATCTTTTAATCTTTTAATAAAATCCTCTATGTGACCTGCACCTGATGAAGTTTGATTTGCAGAGCACCAATCTTTAGGACAACCTAATTCAGTTGTAATTGCATCCGTCATATCATCCCATCTTGCTTTGTATATCTTTAGAAGTTTTTCTAATAATAGTAACCTTTCTTCTTTAGAAGTTTCTTTCCATGTTTCAAAGGCATTTCTTGCAGCCTTAACAGCAGAATTTGTATCATCTGAACTTCCTAAGCTAATAACAGCACACACCTCTTCAGTAGAAGGATTGATAACTTCAAAATTATTCGGGTTTTTTGGATCTACCCATTCACCATTTATATAAAACTTTTTTTTATCTAACATAAATTATTGTAGCATAATTGTTAAATTTCATAACCTTTTTTTTGAATTTCAAAATCTTTTAATTCTTTTGGAAAACCTGGTGCTCTAAATTTTAATTTATACTTGTCCTCTAATCTCTTAACGACCATTGACGACCAAGCTCTGGATCCATATTGTTTTTGAGCTTTATTAAAAATGTTTAGAACAAATGGTGATATTTCTAATGGTGTTTTTAGTTTTTTAGATAAATCATTAAATAATTTCATATCTTTTTTAACCAAATCCATTGTAAAATTAATATTATAAGACCCATTTAATATTACCTGACTTTCTGTTTCATGAACAAAGGAATTTCCGGATGAAGCGGCTATTCCTTTATAAACTTTATTTAAGTTTAATTTAGATTTTTTTGCTACAGTCCATGCTTCACCAAGTGCAGCTAGATGAACAGATGCTAGATAATTTGTTATAACTTTTAAAATTGATGCTGTGCCTAATTCTCCAGTATATAAAATTTTTCTGCCCATGCATTTTAAAACAGGCAAAACTTTTTTAAAAATTTTTTTGTTGCCACCCGCAAAAATTGAAATATTTCCAGTTGCTGCTCTATGGCAACCACCACTGACTGGTACATCTAGTGCATGAGAACCTTTTTTCTTGACCATAATTCCTATTCTTTTTAACTCTGATTGATCAGTTGTACTCATTTCAAGCCAAATTTTATTTTTTGATAAACCTTCAAGAACTCCATTTTTAGCAGTCATAACTTTAGAACATGCTTTAGGTGATGGAAGACAGGTAATAACTATGTCACTATTATCTGCTAGTTCTTTTGGAGAGCTGGCAATAACTGCTCCTTTCTTCTTAAATTTTTTTGACAATTTGTCATCTAAATCTCTTACAATTAGTTTATATCTACTCTTAATTAAGTTATTTGCTAGTTTTCCACCTACATTACCTAAGCCAATAAATCCTATTTTCATTTTTGTCTCATTCGTTAAAAATTATAATTTAATAATATATTTAAAAAAATAAAATGCATTTAAAAAGATTAACTTTAATTCTTATTATTATGTTTTATAGCTTGCCAGCTTTTGGTGAAATAATAAAACCAAATAATGGGATAGAACCAATTCAAGTTGTAAAAATTCAATTAAGAGGCTTGATGAACAACGATGAACCTAATAAAGACAGTGGAATAGAACAAACATGGGAATTTGCCCACCCAAACAATCAAAGATACACTGGGCCATTAAATAAATTCAAGTCGATGCTTAAGGGTGCATCATACTCAATGCTTTTAAATCACAAAGAGCATAAAGTAGATCAAATTTATTTAACAAAAGAAGTCGCAATGTATGAAGTAACTATAATGGATGAAGAAAAAAAATATTATAAATTTCAGTGGAAAGTTGAAAAATATAAATCGTCTGGACCTTTAAAAGATTGCTGGTTAACCACTTCAGTTTCTCAACCTTTAAACATGGGTTCATCAATATAATGGATAAGTGGCCTTTTTATAAAAAACTTCCTGTCTTGATGGCTATTCTATGTATACCACCAATTGGAGCAACCCAAATTGGATGGTATTTCTTTGGAAAGGTTATTGGACTTAACTGCGGCATGGTAGCTGGAGCTATCAGTGTAAGCGTTGCAGCTTATTTGTTATACATTAGAGGTTGGAGAGATTCTGACGACGAACAATAGATTTTTGTTTCGTAAAATATTAAAATTTAGTAGAAATCATTAAATGAAAAATAAAGCAAAAGTTGTGGTAGTTGGCGGAGGTGTTGTTGGTGTAAGTGCACTGTATCACCTAGCAAAAAAGGGCTGGTCAGATGTTGTTTTGGTAGAAAGAAAAGAATTAACTTCGGGATCTACTTGGCATGCTGCTGGTTTACTCCCTTTGTTTAATATGAGTTACTCAGTTGGACAATTACATAAATATGCAGTGAATTTATACAAAACACTAGAAGAAGAGACAGGAAAAAATGTTGGTTTTAGTGTTGTTTCAAATATTAGATTAGCAAGCAATAAAGATAGAATGGACGAGTATTATCAATATGCAGGAGTTGCCCAAACTATTGGAGTAAAAGTAAATTTTTTAAAACCCGAACAGGTAAAAGAAATTTGGCCTTTGTGTCATACAGATGATTTAGTAGGTGCTATTCAGCATCCTGAAGATGGTTATATACAGCCTGCAGATTTAACGCAAGCATTAGCAACAGGAGCTAGAAATAGAGGTGCAGAAATTTATAGAAATACTTCGGTAGTTGGAATTAAACAAACTAAGACTGGTTGGGTAGTTGAAACTGACAAAGGGTCAATTGAGTGTGAACACGTAATTTCATGTTCAGGTAATTTTGCAAGACAAACTGGAAAAATGGTTGGATTAGATATTCCAGTTATCCCTGTCGAACATCAGTATATTGTAACAGAACCACATCCAGAAATTCAAAAAAGAAAAAAAGATGGTTTGCCAGAAATGGGAGTTTTAAGAGATAGCGATAGTAGATGGTATATGAGAGAGGAAGCGGGTGGATTAATTTTAGGACCATACGAAGACGGTGCTCCAGCATGTTATGTTGATGGTCCATCAAAAGACTCTGAATATGAACTTTTCCAAGAGGATTTAGAGAGACTTGCTCCGCATATTGAAGGTGCAATTCATCGTGTTCCAGCTTTTGGTGAAGTTGGAGTAAAAAAAGTTTACAACGGGGCTATTTGTTATACACCAGATGGTAATCCGATTGTTGGTCCTGCTTGGGGCTTGAAAAATTTTTGGATCAATGAAGGTCACAGTTTTGGAATAACTGCAGCAGGTGGTGCAGGTTGGCAGCTTGCTGAATGGATAGTCGATGGAGAACCAACAATCGACATGTTAGGTGTTGAACCAAGAAGATATGGTGATTATTGTTCAAAATCTTATCTAAAAGCTAAAAATGAAGAAGCTTACAGTCACGTTTTCATTACTCATTTTCCTGACGAAGAAAGACCAGCAGCTAGACCATTAAGAACGGCCCCATGTTACGATCGTATGAAAAAACTAGGAGCGGTTTTTGGACAAAAATTTGGATGGGAAAGACCAAATTTTTTTGCAACTGATGGAATGGAACAAAAAGATGATTGGTCCTTTAGAAGATCAAAATGGTTTAACGCAATTGAAAAGGAATGCAAAAATGTAAGAGAGAATGTTGGTTTGTTGGATATGACTGCTTTTGCAAAGTGCAGAATTAAAGGTCCAAAGGCTGAGGAATTCTTAGATAATCTTGTAGCAAATAAACTACCAAAGAATGTTGGAAGAATTAATTTATGCCATGCGCTAAATACTAAAGGCGGTGTTCATTCAGAATTTACAATAATGAGAGAGTCAGAAAATAGTTTTTATCTAGTTTCAGCTGGTGCTTTTCAAAGGTTAGATCATGATTGGATATTAAAATGGATGCCAAAAGATGGGTCTGTTCAATTTGAAAATCTAACTAATAGTACAGGTGTGTTGGTGGTTTCAGGTCCTAAAGCTAGAGAATTAATGACAAAGGTTTCTAAGGATGATTTTTCAAATGAAAATTTTAAATGGTTAAGTGCAAAAAATGTTGACGTAGGTTATGCACCAGTTAATGCTATGAGGGTAAACTTTGTTGGTGAGCTAGGATGGGAACTTCATCATCCAATTGAGTATCAAAATCATATATTCGATAAATTAATGGAGGCGGGACAAGATTTAGGTATTAAGCCCTTTGGTATAAGGGCAATGAATAGTTTAAGAGTTGAAAAGTCATATAAATTGGTTGGTACTGAACTCTCCATTGAATACTCGCCGTATGAAAGTGGTTTAGATAGGTTTGTTCATCCTAATAAAGGAAGTTTCATAGGACTTGAGGCATTAAATAAATGGAGAGAAAAAGGTTTTGATAACAAGCTAGTAACTTTAGAGGTGCATAATATAGAAGATGCTGATGTATTGGGAAACAATCCAATATATGAAAACGGAAGTGTTATTGGAAGAGCAACAGGTGGTGATTATGGTTTTAGACTTGGAAAATCAATTGCATTAGGAATGGTTAAGCCTGATTTAGCTAACGTTGGACAAAAACTAAAAGTAGAAATTTTAGGAAAAAAACATGAGGCTACTATTTTAGAGGAAAGCCCTTATGATCCTGAAAATAAATTGTTAAGAGCATAATGAAAATATTAGTAGCAGTAAAAAGAGTTATTGATTACAACGTCCAAATAAGAGTTAAAGAAGATAACAGTGGTATCGTAACTGATAATGTTAAAATGTCTACAAATCCACCAGACGATAATGCGATTGAAGAAGCTGTAAAAATAAAAGAGGCTGGTAAAGCTACAGAAATAGTTGCTATCACAATAGGGGATGATAAAGCACAGGAAACAGTTCGAAAAGCATTAGCGGTTGGAGCTGATAGAGGAATTCATGTTAAAGCTGATGGGATTATTGAACCATTAGCTGTATCAAAAATTTTAAAAGCAGTTGTAGAGAAAGAAAAGCCTGATTTAGTATTCATGGGAAAACAAGCAATCGATGACGATTGTAACCAAACTGGACAAATGTTGGCTGCATTATTAAATTGGCCACAAGCAACTTTCGCATCAAAAATTGATGTGAAAGATAAAAGTTTAGAAGTAACAAGAGAAGTAGATGAGGGTCTAGAAACAATAGAGGTAAATATTCCAGCTATTGTAACCTGTGATTTAAGATTAAATGAACCCAGGTATGCTTCATTGCCAAATATAATGAAAGCAAAAAAAAAACCATTAGATCAAATGAGTGCTACGGATTTAGGAGTTGATACCAAACCAAGAATCGAGCAAATTAAGGTTGAGGAACCACCAAAAAGAAAAGCAGGAATTAAAGTTGCTAATGTTGCAGAATTGGTCAATAAATTAAAAAATGAGGCAAAAGTAATCTAATGTCAGTATTATTAATCGCAGAGCACAATAACAAAGAGTTAAAACCATTTACTCTTAATGTAATAAATGCTGCAACACAAATTGATCAAGATACACATGTATTGTTAATTGGTCATAATGCAGACTCTGTTGCTAAATCAATATCAGAGGTATCAGGTGTAAAAAAAGTCATTCATGTAGACAGCCCAATTTACGAAAATTACGTTGCAGAAAATTATGTGCCAGTAATTTTAAAAAATGCAGAAAATTATTCACATATAGTCAGTGCTGCTAACACCTTTGGAAAAAATTTAATGCCTAGAGTTGCAGCAAATTTAGACACTTCTCAAGTAAGTGACATAATAAAAGTATTATCAGCTGATACTTTTCTAAGACCAATTTATGCAGGTAATGCATTTGCTACTGTTAAAACAAATGACCCAAAAAAATGTATAACAGTAAGACCTACATCTTTTGATCCCGCACCTTCTACCGGAGGCTCTGCAGAAATTGTTAAAGGTGATCCAGGCGAAGAATATTCATTAACTAAATTTGTAAAAAAAGAGGAAATTAAATCTGATAGACCCGAACTTGGCACAGCTAGAATAGTGATATCAGGAGGGAGAGGTCTGCAAAGTGGTGAAAATTTTAAACTAATTACTGCTGTTGCTGATAAATTAAACGCAGCAATTGGTGCATCTAGAGCAGCGGTTGATGCAGGATATATTACTAACGACCATCAAGTTGGACAGACAGGCAAAGTTGTTGTTCCTGATTTATATATCGCAGTTGGTATTTCAGGTGCAATTCAACACCTAGCAGGAATGAAAGAGAGTAAAGTAATTGTCGCAATTAATAAAGATGGTGAAGCACCTATTTTTAGTGTTGCAGATTACGGTTTAGAAGCTGATCTTTTTGAGGCGCTACCTCAATTCTTAGAAGAGTTGAACAAATTAAACACTATACAAAAATAGTAAATACTGTAAAAAAATCATATGTCCAGAGAAGTAATGGAATATGATGTTGTAATTGTTGGAGGTGGACCATCAGGTCTTTCTGCTGCAATTAAATTAAAACAACTTAATC
Organism: uncultured Pelagibacteraceae bacterium; assembly: GCA_902529105.1. GTDB lineage: Bacteria > Pseudomonadota > Alphaproteobacteria > Pelagibacterales > Pelagibacteraceae > Pelagibacter. The sequence goes on along the minus strand of CABZUW010000017.1, from coordinate 2,811 downwards.
CAGAAACCAATGTATGCGTTTTAGAAAAAGCATCTGAGATTGGTGCACATATTTTATCTGGAAATGTATTTGAAACAAAAGCATTAGATGAGTTATTTCCAAATTGGAAAGAATTAAATACGCCCGTTAAAACTAAAGTTACAAAAGAAAAATTTTTATTTTTAGGAAAAACCAAATCATTTAGTTGGCCAACATGGTTATTACCTAAAGTTCAAAAAAACCATAACAATTACATTATTAGTTTAGCTAATATGTGTAGATGGTTGGCAGAGCAAGCAGAAGCTCTTGGTGTTGAAATTTTTCCTGGTTTTCCTGCAAGTGAAATTATTTATAATGAAGATGGATCTGTGAAAGGAGTTGCTACTCAAGATATGGGTATTGATAAAGAGGGCAATAAAAAAGATAGTTTCGAGTCTGGTATCGAGCTTCATGCAAAAGTTACAGTGTTTGCAGAAGGTTGCAGGGGCCATCTTGGAAAACAATTAATAAAACAATTTGAATTAAATAAAGGAAAAGATCCACAACAATATGGAATTGGTCTTAAAGAGATTTGGGAAGTTGATGAAAGTCAACATGAAGAAGGTCTTGTGATGCACACTGCGGGATGGCCGTTAGATAATAAAACATATGGTGGAAGCTTTATGTATCATGCAGAAAATAAACAAATTTTTTTAGGATATGTTATTGGTTTAGATTATAAAAATCCTCATCTATCTCCTTTCGATGAGTTTCAGAGATTTAAAACACACCCATCAATTAAAAAATATATAGAAGGTGGAAAAAGAATTTCATATGGAGCTAGGGCTTTAATAGAGGGAGGTCTACAAAGTCTTCCACAAATGTTTATGCCAGGAGCATTATTAATTGGATGCGATGCTGGCACACTAAATATGCCTAAGATTAAAGGCTCCCATACAGCAATGAAAAGCGGAATGATAGCAGCAGAGACTATTATAGAACATTTAAAAAATAAAAAACCTTTATCTATTTACGAGGAAAAATTTAAAAAATCATGGGTATACGAAGAATTATTTGCTGCAAGAAATGTTAAACCAAGTTTTAGTTGGGGGCTGATTTTAGGAATTATTTTTACGGGTATAGACCAAATATTATTTAGAGGTAAACTTCCTTTCACTTTAAGTCATAAACATGCTGATCATGAGGCTTTAATGCCAGCAGATAAAATGCCTAAAATTGATTACCCTAAGCCTGATAATGTTTTAACTTTTGATAAGACAAGCTCTGTTTACTTGACAGGCACCAATCACACAGATAATCAACCTGTTCATTTACACTTAAAAAACCCAGAATTACCAATAAGTTTTAATGTAGCTAAATATGATGAGCCAGCTCAAAGATACTGTCCAGCGGGTGTTTATGAGGTTCAAAAAGAAAACGACATGTTAAAATTTGTAATTAACTCACAAAATTGCATACACTGTAAAACTTGTGATATTAAAGAGCCTTCTCAAAATATCAATTGGGTCACTCCAGAGGGTGGGGGCGGTCCTAGATATGGCAACATGTAATTAAGAAAGATCTTTCGCAAATCTTTTTAAAGTCTCTATTGGAATAATTTTCAAAGTATTTACGTGAGTTCTTTTTAGGAATATTGGACAACCTTTACCTGCTTCAACAGCTCTAGCAAACCAACTTGCACAGACACACCATTTATCACCATTTTTTAAACCTGGAAATCCATGATTTGGGTGTGGAGTAATTAAATCGTTCCCAGCATTTTTACACCACTCAAGAAACTCATCATTTACCTGCACACAAACTGTATGTAATCCCTTATCATTTTCATCTGTGTTGCAACATCCGTCCCTAAACCAACCCGTAAGAGGCGCATTAGAACATAGTTCCAAATCCTCACCAAGTACATTTTTTTGTTTACTCATAAACGTTATAAATACTTTGATCTATTTTTGCGTTAAAAGAAATAGATCTTCTCTCCTCTAAAGATTTTTTAAAAGGAAAAACACTATGCATTAAATAATTTGGAAAAAAATAAAAATCACCTACAACTGGTTTAATATTAAGAGTTGAATGATTTAAAAACATTCTTGAACCATGAATTAATTGCAAGCTTCCACCCCTATATTCTTTATTTCTTTTTTTTTGAACGTGTAAACCTAAATCCTTTGGAACTTTTAAGAATCCAGCACCTGCAATATGTCCCCCATGCCAGTGGGTTGGATTATATTCATTCTTAAATTGTCTTACCACCCATGAATTCATAACATTAATTTTTTTAACTTTTTTATTTGTTTCAATTTCAAGCCACCGTTTGACCGATGATTTAATAAAATTTTCCCAACCAGTAACTTTCATTATTTTTTTTTCAAGCCTAAATTCTTGACTTACATCTCCAACGAGATTTTCTCCGTAGTCAAGTCTATTAAATTTTGTTTTACTTTTAACTACATCATCTATGTATTTATTAAGTTTATTTACAATTGATATAGGAATTCTAACTTTTAAAACAGATGGACCAAATCTTTTTATAATTTTAAAATTTTTATTTTTCATGAATTAATTTAAATTTTAGTAGGATTTGGTTGTCCCTTATATACTTCCTCAGGATCAAATTTCTTCTCTTTTTCCTCAAAGTTCATCTCGACATTGCGTCCGGTTAAGATAACTTTATCTCCTTCTTTAAATTCCTCATCTTTTGAATCAATAACGATTCCAGAAAAATCAATACCAGGTATTCTAGGATATTCTTTAACAAGCTTACCCCCATTTTTTAAAATCATTGCATCTTTAAAATTTAGATCTGAATATTCAACTTTTACGAGGACATCTTCA
>CABZUW010000016.1 GCA_902529105.1 uncultured Pelagibacteraceae bacterium | reverse complement strand
CTAAGTGTTACCAAACTTCCATTTTTATTCATAATTTTAGACGCTTCTTTAGCAACCTCTGTAAAAGAAAAACATGAAATTAACATACTTCTTAAAAAATTTTCCCTTGATGTATTAAGATATTCACCTGATAATTCAGATTTATCTGAAAACGCTATTGCATGTACAACAAAATCTATTTGTCCCCATTTTGATTTTATATCTTCAAATAACTTAATAACTTCATCTTTTTTTTCAACATCACAGCTAAATATTAAATTTGAGTTTAATTTTTCTGCTAATGGAATAACCCTTTTTTTTAATGCATCTCCTAAATATGTGAATGCAAGTTCTGCCCCAGACTCAGAAAGTTTTTGCGCAATTCCCCAGGCTATGGATCTTTCATTTGCAACACCCATAACAAGACCTTTTTTACCTTCCATTAAACTCATAATTTAAACTTTCTCAAAAACTAATGTTGCGTTTGTTCCTCCAAAACCGAAACTGTTAGACATAACTGAATCTAAATTAATGCCTTTTTCTACTTTTGTGACAATAGGATAATTTTTTGCTTCATCGTCCATATCAGTAATGTTAGCTGAAGCTGCAATAAAATTATTTTTCATCATAATAAGACTATAAACTGCTTCATGAACAGAAGTAGCACCAAGTGAGTGGCCCGCTAGTGATTTCGTTGAGCTTATTTTAGGTTTATAATCATTAAATACTTTTCCTACTGCTTTCAATTCTGTTATATCACCTACGGGTGTTGAGGTTCCATGAGTATTAATATAATCAATTTTGTTCTTAGAGGTATTTAACGCCATTTGCATACATCTAACTGCTCCTTCACCAGATGGAGCTACCATGTCGTATCCATCTGAAGTAGCACCATAACCAGTAATCTCTGCGTAAATTTTAGCACCTCTTGATTTTGCATGTTCGTATTCCTCTAATACTAAAACTCCTCCACCTCCTGATATAACGAATCCATCTCTAGTTTTGTCATAAGGTCTGGAGGCTTTTTCTGGAGTATCGTTATACTTTGAAGAAAGAGCTGTCATTGCATCGAACATAGCAGTCATAGCAAAATGAACTTCATCACTTCCGCCTGCAAATATAATATTTTGTTTACCTAATTGAATTAATTCCATCGCATTTCCAATACAATGACCACTTGTTGCGCAAGCAGAACTGATTGTATAATTAACACCTTTAATTTTAAAAGGTACAGCCAAAGTAGCTGAAGCTGTACTTGACATGGTTCTTGGTACAACAAAAGGACCCATTCTTTTTGGGCTTTTTTCTCTTGTCTTATCCGCCGCTAGTATTACATTTTCGATTGAAGGACCTCCGGAACCCATTATCATCCCTGTAGAAATATGACTAACTTCTTTTTCCTCTAATCCAGAATCTTTTACTGCTTCTGCCATTGAAATATAGTTGTAAGCAGATCCAGGGCCCATAAATCTTATAAATTTCCTGTCAACGTGGTCTTCTAGTTTAATATTCGGTTTACCGTGTACATGACTTTTTAAATTGTACTCTTTGTACTCCTCCGAAAAAGTTATTCCTGACTTGGAATTTAATAAAGATTGATAAACTTCCTCTTGATTATTTCCCAAACAAGAAACAACACCAATACCTGTGATAACAACTCTTTTCATTATTTGAATAATCCTACTTTTAAATTTTCAGCACTATAAATTTTTTTTCCATCTGCCATCAAAATTCCATTTGCAAGACCTACGGTTGTACCCTCTTTAATAAGTATTCTCTTCATATCGATTTGATAAAAAGCAGTTTTGCAGTTTTTGAGCACTTCCCCTGTAAACTTAACACTATTAACTCCCAAAGCTCTTCCTCTACCAGGATTACCAAGCCATCCTAAATAAAAACCAACCAATTGCCACATAGCATCTAGCCCCAAACAACCCGGCATTACTGGATCTTCTTTAAAATGACAATCAAAAAACCAAAGTTCATCTTTAATATCTAATTCAGCCTTTATAATACCCTTTTTAAATTCTCCTGTATTTTCTTTAATTTCTGTGATTCTGTCAAACATAAGCATTGGTGGAGAAGGAAGTTTTGCATTTCCAGGTCCAAAAAGTTCCCCATTAGCACAGTTAATTAACTCTTTATAATTGAAGGAATTTTTCTTCATTAACAAAATATCTTAGTACTTGATTATGGCACAATTTAATATAAATTTCTTCAAGATAAGTATATTTATAATGAGTAATAACCTTGATTTTGTTGCAAAACTCAGAAATTCTGGTTTAAGGCCAACAAAGCAAAGAATAAAGATCTGTGAAATTTTATTTGGTGGAAAAGAAACCTTTCACTTTTCCATTAACGAACTTTCAAAAATTGTTGCAAAAAAAACAAATGAAAAAATTTCTTTAGCTACAATATATAACACGGTGCACGCATTTTTAGGAAAGGGATATGTAAAGCAAATTGCAGTAAACTCTGAACAAAGTTATTATGATACAAATGTTTCTGACCATCATCATTTTTATGACGAGGATAAGAATCAATTAATAGACATTCATGATTGTGAAGTAGAACCAGTTAAAATAAATAAAAAAATTCCTGGTAAGAAGATTAAATCAATAGAAGTATTAGTTAAAGTTCAGAATAATTAATTATTAAATTTAAGTAAAATTTGCCGCAACTCTCTTGATTATTACTTTAGAATAGTTATAATCTATGAATGAGTAGAGAAATTCTAAAAGAAAAATCAAAATGCCCGTTTACAGGTGCTGGAACACCCCCAAAACATCCTACTGGAAAAGGAACATCTAATAGGGATTGGTGGCCAAACAATTTAAATTTAAAAATTTTAAGTCAGCATTCAAACTTAGTCAATCCTATGGATGGAAAATTTAACTATGAAAAAGAATTTAAAAAATTAAATTATAAAAAATTAAAGAAGGATTTACATAATTTAATGACCGACTCCCAAGACTGGTGGCCCGCCGACTATGGTCATTACGGTCCATTATTTATAAGGTTAGCATGGCATGCAGCTGGTACATATAGAACTGCTGATGGCAGAGGTGGAGCAGGAACAGGAAATCAAAGATTTGCACCTTTAAATAGTTGGCCAGATAATGTCAACTTAGATAAAGCAAGATTATTGTTGTGGCCAATAAAGAAAAAATATGGAAACAGAATTTCGTGGGCTGATTTATTTATTTTGGTTGGCAATGTTGCTTTGGACTCTATGGGATTTAAAACATTTGGCTTTGGTGCAGGCCGAAAAGATATATGGGAACCTGAAGATGATATTTATTGGGGATCTGAAAAAGAATGGCTTGGAGTTAATAGATATAGCGGGAAAAGAGATTTAGAACAACCTCTTGGAGCTTCACATATGGGTTTAATATATGTTAATCCACAAGGACCAGACGCTAACCCAGATCCTTTGTTAGCAGCTCATGATATAAGAGAAACTTTTGGAAGAATGGCAATGAATGATTACGAGACGGCAGCACTAGTGGCTGGTGGTCATACTTTTGGAAAATCTCACGGAGCAGCACCAGAGTCACATAAAGGACCAGAGCCAGAAGGTTCAAAAATTCATGAACAATCAACTGGTTGGAATAGCAACTACAAAAGCGGAAAAGGTATTGATACAATAAGCAGTGGTATTGAAGGAGCTTGGACACAAAATCCAATCAAGTGGGATATGGGATATTTAGATTGTTTGTACGGGCATGACTGGGAACTTACAAAAAGTCCTGCAGGAGCACATCAGTGGACACCTAAGAAAAATGGCCAACATATTAAAATGGTTCCAGATGCTCATGATAAAAACAAAATGCATCCTCCAATGATGCAAACTACAGATATCTCTTTAAAAGTAGATCCTAGCTATGGTCCAATTACAAAACATTTTCATAAAAATCCAAAAGAATTTCATGATGCTTTTGCAAGAGCATGGTTTAAATTAACTCACAGAGACATGGGGCCAAAAGTTTGTTATTTAGGACCAGATGTACCAAAAGAAAATTTAATTTGGCAAGATCCTGTTCCAAAACAAAAATACAAATTAAATATTAAAGATATAAATTTTCTTAAAAACAAAATTTTAAAATCTGAATTGTCAATTTCTCAACTAGTATCAACGGCATGGGCCTCAGCATCGACTTTTAGAGGCTCAGATAAAAGAGGTGGAGCAAATGGTGCCAGAATAAGACTGCAGCCACAAAAAGATTGGGATATAAATAAAATTGCAAAGGTAGATAAGGTAATAAAAGTCTTAGAAAAAATTAAAAACAAATTCGATAAAAAAACTAAAAATGTTTCTTTGGCAGATTTAATAGTGTTAGCAGGAAATACAGCAGTAGAAAAAGCTGCAAAAAAATCTGGACATAAAATAACAGTCCCTTTTATGCAAGGAAGAGGTGATGCAAAACAAGAACAGACAGATGTTTTTTCATTTAATTTACTAGAACCAAAAGCAGACGGGTTCGTGAATTATAATAAAAGCAAATCAACAACTTCATCAGAAGAAATGTTAATTGACAAAGCACAATTAATGCAATTAACAGGCCCAGAAATGACCGTATTATTAGGAGGCATGAGAGTTTTAGGCACAAATTTTGATGGATCAAACTATGGAGTTTTCACCAAAAAAGTTGGCACATTAACAAATGATTATTTTAAAAATTTATTGGATATGAACATTACATGGAGTGAGAAAGACGACAAAGAGCAATATTTTCAAGGTAAAAATAGAAAAACAAAAAAAGTTATTTGGGAAGGTTCGAGGGTAGACCTAATATTTGGTTCAAATTCTCAATTAAGAGCTATTGCAGAAGTTTATGCTTCTGACGATTCAAACGTAAAATTTATAAAAGATTTTGTAAAAGTCTGGTCAAAAGTAATGAACCTTGATAGGTTTGATAAAAAAATAAATTAAATTGTTTTATGGTAGAACTTACACAAGGTATATTTCAAACTAGCAAAAGTATATTTAAAAATAATAGAGGCTCGTTATTAAGAACTCTAATTTATACAATTGGACATTTTGCTATAGCAATAATATGTTTGATGTTAATTGCTGATGTTTCCTTTATGATAGCTTTAACGGACGCGATAGTTGAGCCATTAGCTAATTCAATTTGGTACTTTGTGCTTGATAAAATTTGGACCAGCAAATTCTCAAAAAAGAATTAATTTAATTTCTTCCCCAAAGATTTCTGACCTCAGTCCATCCTAAATATTTACCCGTTTCAATTTTACACCAACTCTTTTCACATTTTTTTATCAATAAAAGCCTTCCAGCCTTTGCTTTTACGACTGGTTTTGAAAATTTAGAGGGCTTTTTAAAAATATAAATATCATTTAAAGTAATCACAGATTTTACTTTTTGTAATTGAGATATATGTATCCAACCACTATTTTTTTTGTGGTCAATAATGCGTCTAAAATTTTCTTTCTTGTCAATTATTTCAACTGGAAGAAATCTTTTTTTGTATATGAACTTAATTGGATGGTCAAAGCTTGGGCCATACCTAACATTTACTTTGCTATTTTTTAACATTAGGAAAAAACTTTCAGATGAATATGCATTGTTTAAGAAAATAAAAATAAAGCAAGTGAATTTTAAAACTTTTTTAAAGCACATTTACTAAAAACTTTTAATTTTATTATATTTAACTTTTCTAAAATTCAAATTTAATAAATCTAAAATAAGTACATAACCATTAAGATTTTTACCAATATTCAATATCTTTTTTAAAATTTCATTAGACTGAATTGATCCTATCGTGCTTGCAACAGTACCTAAAATTCCTTCATAGTCACAGTTTAGTATTTCGTCTGACATATTTTCTTCTTGATAAAAACTTCTTATACAGGGAGTATTTTTATTCTTAAAATCAAAACTAAAAATATGTCCATTAAATTTACTTATAGCTCCAGTAACAAGAAATTTTTTATATTTCTTACAAAAATCATTTACTAAAAGTTTGGTTTCAAAATTGTCAGATCCATCAACGATATAGTCATAGTTTTTGATAATTTTACTTTGATTTATTTTATTTAATTTTAAATTATAACATTTAACTTTTGTTTGAGTATTAATTTTGTTTAATTTTTTTTTCGCAGCTACCACTTTCGATTTCTTTAAATCTTTTAAATTAAAAAGACTTTGACGATGTATGTTTGATAAATCAACTTTATCAAAATCAACTATACCTATATTTCCTATTCCTGCTCTTGTTAAAAATTCTGCAACAGGACAACCTAAACCACCCATTCCTACGATTAACACCTTTGATTTTATAATTTTTTTTTGACCTAAAGCACCCACATCTTTTAATATTATTTGTCTTGAATATTTTTCAAGTTGGTATTTGTTTAATCTATAACTCATTTCCCAGTTGAACCGAAACCGCCAGATCCTCTTTCGCTATTACCTAAATCATCTACTTCTTGAAAGTCGAATTTTAATATAGGAGTAAGTACCATTTGTGCAATCCTATCTTTATTATTTATTATAAAATCATTTTTACCATGGTTAAAAAGAATAATTTTAAGTTCACCTCTGTAATCGCTGTCAATTGTTCCTGGTGTATTTAAAACTGTTATTTGAGACTTTGCTGCTAGCCCTGATCTCGGCCTAATTTGCACCTCACAGTCTTTAGGTATAGAAATAGATAATCCAGTAGGTACTATGCACGACTCTCCAGATTTTAGAGTAATTTTCTCATTTAAATTCGCCATTAAATCAACACCTGAGGATCCTGAAGTTTTATATTCAGGCATCTCAACATTAGGATCAAGCTTCTTAATCATAACCTTGATCATATTATTAATTTAATTCTTGATTAATTTTCTCTACAATTTCGTTTGCTAACAAAGCTTTTTTCATTTTAGGTATGACTTCTGACTTTCTATTTTTATAAAATATTGAAACTTCATTAAAATCTGAATTAAAACCTATATTTTTGTTACTTACATCATTTGCAATAATCCAGTCACAATTTTTTTCATTCAATTTAATTTTAGAATTTTTCTCGAGATTATTTGTTTCTGCTGAAAAACCAATTACCAATTTTGGTCTTAAAGAGTTATGTTTAGATACCAAGTTCAGAATATCGGTGTTTCTCGTTAAGTTTAATTTCATATTTTCTGATTTTTTAATTTTAGATTCATTAAAGTTATCTATTTTAAAGTCTGAAACAGCAGCAGAAAAGATAGCTACATCAGCTGGTAAATTTTTTAATGTTTGTTCAAGCATTTGATCGGCAGTATTAATTTTTATAACGCTTAAATTAGAAGGAATTTTTAGGTTTGTTGGCCCTGTTATAAGAGTCGTATCGTATCCATTATCAGCTAATGCTCTTGCAATTTCATATCCTTGCTTTCCGCTTGATCTATTAGATATGAATCTTACAGGATCAATTGGCTCTACAGTGGGACCTGCAGTTACCAAAGCTTTTAGTTTTTTATTATTATAAATGTTTTTGAAGTAATTATTAATTTTATTAAAAATATCTTCCACACTCGACATTTTTCCTTCACCATATTCACCGCAGGCCATGTCACCTATATCTGGGCCTATTACATTGTATCCAAACTCTCGTATTTTTTGAACATTATGTTTATTGGAAACATGTTCCCACATTCTGACATTCATTGCTGGTGCTAAAAAGATTTTTTTATTTGAGGCTAAAACAACCGTAGTAGCAAGGTCATCAGCTATTCCATTACTTAGTTTTGCTATAGTATTTGCTGTTGCGGGGACGATTAAAACTATGTCAGCCCACCTAGATAATGATATATGATCCATTTCAGCTTCATTATTATAATCAAATATATCTGTATAAATTTTCTCTTGTGATAATGAGACCACTGATAAAGGTGTAACAAATTTCTCTGCAGATTTAGTAAGAATTGTTTTAACACTAGATCCCTTTTTTTTTAGCAATCTTATTAAATCGAGACTTTTGTATGCTGAAATTCCTCCACATATAATAAGAAGTATTTTTTTATTATTTAAATAATTCATTTCTAGATTAGAATACTATGATACCAAAAAAAACAAGAAATATTATACCAATAATACTTTGATTTCTAAATGATTTAATTTCTAATTGTTTTTCCTTAAATGCAGAATAAGATGTTGAATTTTGTGGTATCTGTCCGCTAGACAAGTAGGTTAATGCCTGATTAGCTTTGTCCATTATCTCAGGAAGTTCAGGAAGTCTTTTTAATGCTTCAGCTGTGTCTTTAATCGTATCTTTAAAATTATTTAATGGATCTTTACTTTCTTTCAGCCATTTTTCCAAAACAGGTCGAGAAGTGTCCCATATATTGGTATCTGGATTTAATTTTCTTGCCACTCCTTCCACAACTACCATAGTTTTCTGTAACATTAAAAGTTGAGGTTGAGTTTGCATATTAAACTTATCAGTAATATCAAATAGTTGTTTTAACAATTTCCCCCCCGAAATATCCTTAACTTTCTGTCCAAAAATTGGTTCACCTATAGATCTTAAAGCTTGTGAAAGAGATTCAACTTGAGTATCTTTAGGGACCAGTCCTGCCATAATATGAACCTCTGCAACTTTTTTATAATCTCTTTTTATAAAACCGTACAAAATCTCAGCAAGAAATCTTCTATTAATCTTATCGATTCTACCCATTATCCCGAAATCAACAGGTACAATCTGACCATTCTCATTTACGAATAAATTCCCTTGATGCATATCCGCATGGAAAAAACCATCTCTAACTGCGTGTCTTAAAAAATGCTGAATAACATCATTCGCTATACTTTTAATGTCAATATTTTTCTTCTCTAATTCGTTTTTCTCTCTTATTGAAATTCCCTCAATCCAATCTAGTGTAAGTACTTCCTCACTTGTAAAATTCCAATAAATTATTGGAACTTTAAATCCAACATCGTTTTTAGTATTCTCAGCAAATTCGTTTGCTGCAGCTGCCTCAAATCTAAGATCCATCTCGTGATTTGTAATTTGTTTCAATAAAAATACAACTTCAACAAGTTTCAATCTTCTTGTGCTTTTAATTGTACTTTCAATAAAATAAGCAAGAAGCATTAGTGCATCAATCTGTTCATTAAAAATCTTTTTTATATTTGGTCTCAAAATTTTTATAGCAACATCTTTAATTGTTCCATTATCATCTATTTGTGCTTTATGCACTTGTGCAATAGATGCAGCTGCTACTGGTTCACTAATATTTATAACTAAATTATAATTTTGTTCACCAATGTTTTTTTTCAATATTTCTTTTGCTTCTGATAAAGGAAATTCAGGAACTCTATCTTGTAATTTTTCCAACTTATTTGACAACTTCTCCCCAATGATGTCAGGTCTTGTGGATAAGAATTGGCCGAGTTTTATAAAGCTCGTACCCATGTTTTGAATTGAATTACAAAGTTTTTCTTCATCACTTAAATTCAAAGTTTCGTTGTTTTTTTTTGAAAACTTAATCGAAAATAATTTAAAAAAAATTTTAAGACTAAGTGGCGGTTGATGTATTTTGTAAATAACATCTAAGGCATCTGATAATGCTAGAGTTCTCGCTATTTTAAATAGGGTTACAATTTTTTTTATCATTATATTTTCCAACCATAATGTATAGCAACTATCCCACCATTTAAATTAACGTAGTTACAATTTTTGAAATTTTTACTTTTCAAAATTTCTAATAATTCTTCTTGGTTTACAAAATTTTCTATACTTTTAATTAGATATTCATACGGTTTACTATCTCCAACTACATATTTTCCGATGCTTGGAATTATCCTGGAATATTGTTTATAAATATAATCCAAATTTTCGTTATCAATTTTTGAAAATTCCAAACAAAAAAAACGACCACCTTTTTTCAGTACGCGATAAGCCTCTGATATGGTTTTTTCAATATCTGCTGTATTTCTTAGACCAAAACTAATTGTATAAAAATCAAAACTATTATCCTTAACTTTCAATTTTTCACCGTTACAAATTTTTAACTCTAAATTTTTTAGATGACCTAATCTTCTTTTACATTTCTCAATCATATTAATATTTGGATCAACTGCTAAAATTTTTGTATCTTTGCTCGTATGTTTAGAAAATAATTCACATATGTCGCCTGTTCCACAACCTACATCAATCAAAGATTGATCATCTGAGGGACGCATAATGTTTAGCAATCTTTGTTTCCATATTCTGTGCATTCCAAAAGACATTAAGTCATTCATTACATCATATCTTTCAAAGACCGTGCTAAAAACATTTTCGACGAATGATCTATTTTGTTGTAAATTTTGGGTCATAATTTTTTTAAAATGGTAATATAATATTAAATGCCAGAATTGCCAGAAGTAGAAATCGTCAAACGGTCACTCCAGAAAAGCGTATATTTAAGAAAAATACTTAAAGTTAAAGTAAATAATCGAAACCTTAGATACAAAGTAGATAAAAACTTTGAAAAAAAACTTAAAGGTAAAAAAATATTAAATATTTCTAGAAAAGCCAAATATATTACAATCTCATTAGATAATTATACTTTTTTTTGTATACATCTTGGTATGTCAGGAACACTTCACATAGTCAAAAATAAATTTGAAAATAAAAAAACAAATTTAAGTTTTTATCACTCTCTGGTGTTAGGTAAAAAACACAATCATTTAATTTTTTATTTTAAAGACTTTAAGATAATTTACAACGATCCGAGAAGATTTGGATTTATAAAAATATTTGAAAATAAGAAAATTTTTAATAATTACTTTAGCAGAAATGGTTGTGAACCATTAAGTAGAAATTTTAATTTAGAATACTTGAAAAAAAATTTAAATTCATCCAAAAAAAGTATAAAAAATATATTATTAGATCAAAAAATTATTTCAGGAATTGGAAATATTTATGCAAGCGAAATTTTATACCATTCCAAAATTAGACCAAATAGATTAGCAAATAGCTTAAACCAAAAAGAAATTAGTAATATAATTATATCAACAAAATTCATTTTAAATAAAGCTATTAGGAAGGGAGGATCATCTATAAGAGATTTTAAAAACTCAGATGGTAACACTGGGTCCTTTCAAAACGAGTTTAAAGTTTATAATAAAGAGGATGAAAATTGTCCCAATAGCAGTTGTAAAAACAAAATTAAAAAACTTAATATTTCTAATAGATCAACATTCTATTGCAATATCTGTCAAAAATAAATTTATTATTTTATTGACCACCTATAAATACCAAGTTATATGTTCGCGATTATGGCAAATACAAAATCTGCGATTAAAACAATTAGGCGAATTTCTAAACAAACAGTAGTTAATAAATCAAGAAAAAATAGATTTAGAAAAGCTATAAAAAAAATGAATGTTTTGTTAGAAAAAAAAGATAAAAATGAAGCTTTAAAATTTTTGCCTAAACTTAATTCTGAGTTAATGAAAATAGCCAAAACTGGCATTATTAAAAAGAAAAATGCGTCAAGGAATATTTCAAGAATAACAAAAAAAATAAACAACCTTTAGTTAGGCAATACAAACAACTTTAAGTAGTCTTGATACCAGTTGATCTATTTTATTAAATTTTTTTTTTCACTCTTAGCTTTTCAACTTAGAAGATATTTCTTTTTAATTTGACACAAAATATAAATAAAAAATAATTATTTGCATCTATATATAGTCTGAGACAAAAAATCTTTAAGTAATATTTTTTGTACTAAATTAATTTTAGGTTAACTATTAGTTGAATTCTAGTTTTAATTTTACAATTGCAGATTTCAAATATTTTTTAAAATTAAAATAATTTTATTGAATAATTATTTCCAAAGTCTTAACTCAATTATCCCATGAAAAATAATTTAATTCAAAATTCAGATCAAATATCTGAAAAAAAAATTAACTGGGAAGATGTTCAAATAGTTTTCAAAGAAAAATTTGGTAACGAGATATTTGAAAGCTGGTTAAAGAAAATAGTTTTTGTTGAGGAATACAAAAATTATTTACTTCTTTCGGTTTCAACTCGATTTATCAGAGATTGGATTACCTCACGATATTTAGATCAAATTTTACAAATAATCAAAATTCAAAAAAAAGAGATAATTAGAATTGAATTTATCATCGATACACTAAAGGACAGTAAACTTACTGAAAAAAAGACAGATTTAAAATCATTTTCAAATAAAAACATATCTTTTTTAAAGGATAGTTATTTACAATATAATAGAATAGACCCAAATAAAAATTTCGAAAACTTTGTTATAGGAGAAAGTAACAAGTTAGCATTTGAAGCTTCAAAAAAAGTTTCAAATGATATTTCGCATTATAATCCTCTTTATATTTACGGTGGAGTTGGTATGGGCAAAACTCATTTATTAAATGCAATGGGTCTAAAACTAAAAACCATAAACAAGGTTATGTTTATTTCAGCAGAAAGATTTATGTATCAATTTGTAAAATCCATAAAATCGAATGATATGGTAAAATTTAAGGAATACTTTAGAAATACAGATGTTTTGTTAATCGATGATATTCAATTTATGAATGGAAAAGAAGCAATGCAGGAAGAATTTTTTCATACTTTTAATGCCTTACTTGATAAAGGGTCACAAATCATAGTCTCAGCTGATCGTCCGCCAAGTAAATTGGTTCGTATACAAGAACGTATAAAATCTAGATTTTCTGGAGGACTTGTTGTTGATATCCAAAACCCTGATAAAGAATTAAGATATAAAATAATTAAAATTAAATCAGAAGAATTAAAATATCTAAATTCCAATAGTATAGAAATATCTGAAGAAATAAAAATTTTTATAAGCACTGAAATTAAAACAAGTATCAGAGAGCTAGTAGGTGCTCTAAATAGAATAGTTTCATTTTCAAGAATTTATAACAAAGTGCCTTCTTTAGCCGAAACAAAAGTCATCTTGAAAGACCTACTAAGTATTCCAGAAAATAAAGTAACAATGGATGTTATACAAACTGAAGTGTGCAAATTTTTTAAAATTAGTAAAAATGAGATGTTATCTTCTAGAAGATCAAGATACTTGGTAAGACCTAGACAAACAGCAATATATTTAGCTAAGTCATTGACATCCAAATCGTTACCAGAAATAGGCAGGGCATTTGCTAACAGGGATCACACAACTGTAATACATTCTGTAAAAACTATTGAAAGGCTCAAGAAAATTGATAGTGAACTTAATTCCAACATAGATAATTTAAAAAATCAAATTTTATTAAAAAAGAGTAATGAAATTTAGTGTAAATCAACAAGATATTCAAAAATCCCTTAATTATTGTCAGGGTGTAATTGAAAAAAGAAGCACATTACCAATTTTATCAAATGTGCTCTTGGATGCCTCGAATTCAAAATTAAAACTTACAGCTACGGACTTAGATGTAATTTTTATTAATGAAATCGAGAATGTGGAAATACAAGAGGAGGGAAAAACCACAACATCTTCATCAATTATGTATGATATAATAAGGAAAATTTCTTCTGGGAGGAAAATTAATTTTTCAAATATTAACGACTCCAAGTTAAATTTAGAATCGGAAAATTCAGTCTTTAATTTAAACTGCATAAGCTCAACAGAATTCCCTATCACCGATGAGGATTTTAATGAAAAAGAATTCGAAATAAATTCAAAGGGTCTTCTTAAATTACTAAATAAATGTAAATTTTCAATATCATCTGATGAAACAAGACATTATTTAAGCGGCATCTTTTTACATATAACAAATATAAACAACAGTAGTTATTTAACTGCAGCTGCAACTGATAGTCATCGAATGTCTATATCAAAACTAAGACTAAAAGATGAAGTGAAAATTGACTCTCTTATACTGCCAAAAAAAACAATATTTCAACTTTGTTCTTTATTAGAGGATAATAATGGAGATGTAAAAGTCTCAACAACTAAATCAAAAATTAAGTTTAAAGTTGGAACCAGTGTATTAATTTCAAAATTAATTGATGGCAAATTTCCTAACTATACTCAAGTTGTTCCTAAAGAAAACCAAAAAAAATTAGAAATTGATTTAAAATTATTTTTAAATTCAGTAGATAGAGTTGCGTCTGTTTCATTAGATAAAAAAGATGGAGTAAAGTTTAAATTATCTAAGGATAAATTAGATTTATCAGTTAACAATACTAATAGCGGAGACGGCAATGAAAATTTAAATGTTAAGTTTGACCATGAGTTAGATATCAGTTTTAATTCGAGATATCTTTTAGACATCGCTTCACAATTAGATGGTGATAAAATTGAATTTTTTTTGAAAGATACTGGATCGCCTGCTTTAATAAAAGATCCTTCAGATTTTGATAGTATTTATGTCGTAATGCCAATGAAAGGCTAACTTATTTTATCCAACTCTTCATACATTTTATTTTGTAAACTTTTCAAAAAAACATTGCCTTCTAATCCAATTTCGAAGGGTTTTAAAATTGAAATTATCAATTTTTTATTTGATTTCATTACGCCTTTTTTAGGCCAAACTGATCCTGAATTTAAAACAACTGGAAGACATTTAATATTTAAATTGTAAATTCTTGAAGCTCCCTTTTTAAAATTTGGTCTTTCTTTCACATCGTATCTTGTACCTTGTGGAAATATTATTAATGGGCTATTTTTTTTATGAATTGATAACTTCACTCTCTCATAGAAATCAACGTTATCCCTGCTAATTTTATTTCTTGTAATTTCTATACATCCTATTTTTTTTAAAAATGAACCAAATATTGGAATTCTTATTAATTCCTTTTTTAAAATAAAAAAAGGTGATTTAAATATTGTTTGCAAAAAGAAGGTTTCAAATTGGGATTGATGGGTACAAGCAATAAAAAATTTGTTACTTCTGTCAATATTTTCAATACCTTTAACAATTATTTTTGTTGATAAAAATATTCTTAAACAAAATTTTGCCCAATATCCTGATAGTTTACCACCAAATGATGCAATATTGCTCGGCATTATTAGTGCTGGTAAAAAAATAATACATATTAAAACAAAACCTAAATAAAAAAAAAATTTAAAAAAAAATCCTCTAATCATATTATTTGTTAAATTAAATCAGTAATTTTTTGTCTTTTTTTAATTACTATGGTTTTTAGGCCTCTAACCAATATTTCTGGTGAAACAGGTCTTAGATTATAATTTGATGATAGAACCATTCCATATGCGCCTACATCACAAATAATCATTAAATCACCATTTGTAATTTTCTGAAAACTTGAAGTTTCTAAGAATTTGTCAGTTGTTTCGCAAATTGGTCCAACAAATTCGTGTTTTTTATTAATTTTATTCTTACTAATTTTATAGGGAAGTATTCTATGAATTGAACCGTACAAGGCAGGTCTAATAAAATCATTCATTGCAGTATCCAAAATTATAAAAATTTTTCTTCCACTTCTTTTTATATATGTAACTTTGGTTAAAATAATTGCAGTGTTGCCTATTATAGATCTTCCAGGTTCAAAGATTATTTTAACTTTATTTTTTTTTAAAAATTTTCGTATCATAGAGCTATATTTTTTATAGTTTAGTAAATTATCTGTTTTAGTGTATTGAATACCCATACCACCACCGAGGTCTATATATCTAAATTTATGATTACATTGATTTAAACATTTTTGAATTACATTCAGCATTGTTTTATAGGGTTGATGATTAGTTATTTGACTACCAATATGAACACTTAGACAATTAAACTCCAAAAATTTCGAGTTTTTGTAGTTTCTAATTATTTTTTTAAAAGTATTAATATCAACACCGAATTTATTTTCTTTTTTCCCAGTCGATATTTTATTTATTGTCTTTGCATCTATATCAGGATTTAACCTTATACCTATGCTAACTTTTTTCTTATTTTTTCTAGCAATTTTTTCGATATTAATAATTTCATCTTCTGACTCAGCATTTATTAATAGTATATTTTTTTTAATTGCATAATCAATTTCATTTGAAGTTTTACCCACACCTGAAAATACTATTTTCTTTACATCTATACCGGCTTTTAAAGCCATCATCATTTCTCCTTTTGATACTACATCTGCGCCTATATCATGACTTTTAATAATTTTTAGAATATTCAGATTTGCATTAGATTTTACTGAAAAACAGATTATTGGATTAATATTTTTAAAATTTCTTTTAAATTTTTTAATATTACTTACGATTTTCTCAAATGAGTAAACATAAGTTGGAGTGCTATATTTTTTTGCGATCTTGTTAGCACTCACTTTTTCTATATAAAAATGACCATTTTTATATTTCATTAAGCAACTACTATTTTTTTCAGTACTTTAAAATTGCTTCCCTTATATTCAGGATCTCCTTTTTTTCCACAAGAAAACACCAAATTTAGAACAATGATAATGAATATTAATTTTTTAATCATTTCAAATCCCTTTTATAAGACTTTATCATTTTTTTTATATTTTCAAAAGAAGTTCCACCAAAAGATTTTTTTGATTTAATAGAAACATTTAAATCAAAAACTTTCAACACATCTGCTTTAATATTAGGTTCAAATTTTTGGATTTCTTTTAAAGATAAATCTTGTAAGTTTTTTTTATCCTTTTCGCAAAAATTTATTATTTTCGCAGTTAACATATATGCTTTTCTAAAAGGATATTTTAATTGTTTTACAAAATAATCTGCTAGATCTGTTGCTGTAATAAAACCCTGTTTTGTTAGATTAGTCATTTGTTTTTTATTAACACTAAAGTTAGACAAAACTTCATTCATAACTAAAATACAATTTTTCAAATTATCAAAAGCCTCAAAAACTATTTTTTTATCATCTTGTAAGTCTTTAAAATATGATAACGGTAAACCTTTTAAAATAGTAAGCATAGAGAAAAGGTTGCCATAAATTCCTCCTGTTTTTCCTCTTAAGTATTCTAGTGGGTCAGGATTTTTTTTCTGAGGCATAATAGACGAACCAGTAACAATTTTATCATTTAAAAATATCAAATTGTATGCATCCGAATTCCAAATAATAAATTCTTCTGAAAGTCTTGATATATGCATTGAACATAAAGAAGCCGAGTAAAGAAAATCCGTCACAAAATCTCTATCTGATACTGTATCAATCGAATTTCTAGTAGGATTTGTAAATCCAAGTTTTTTAGTAGTATAATTTCGATCTATGTCAAATGACGTACCTGTTAAAGCAGCTACACCCAATGGATTTTCCTTTAAATTTTTTAAATTATTCTTAAATCGTATTTTATCTCTGGAAAACATTTCTACATAGGCAAGCATGTAATGTGAGAATGACACAGCTTGAGCATTTTTTAAATGTGTAAAACCTGGCATAATTGTATAAATGTTTTTTTCAGAAATTTTAATTATTAATTTAGACGACACATTTAGTAACCTAATTATTTCATTAGTACTTTTTATCATCCATAACTTTAAATCTGTAATGACTTGGTCATTTCTAGATCTTGCTGTATGAACATAGCCAGCATCTTCTCCGATAATTTCAAACAACCTTTTCTCGATACTCATATGAATATCTTCATCTTTGTTATCAAATTTATGTTTTTTTTTGACAATTTCATTTCTAATTCTTTTAAGTCCAAAAATAATTTTATTTTTTACTTTAAAGGTAATTATCTTTTTTTTAAAAAGCATTTCCACATGAGCAATTGAGCCTTGTATATCCTCTTTAAAAAGTCGTTTATCAAAGCTTATTGAACTTCCTACATTTTGAAACAGTGAGGAGGATTTTTTTATTCTCGTGTTCCAAACTGACGTGTTGTTTTTATTTTTTGTCATGATAAGTATTTTTCGATGAAATCATTGTTTATTAAATTATTTATTATTTTTATCTATTTAATATCATCAAGTTCAGCATATTCAATAGAGGTCCCGAAAATTAAAAATCTAATTTTGTATAAACAACCTAAAAAACTTGAAAACATTGAATTTCAAAACATCAATAATAAATTGATTAAATTGAATGACTTTAAAGATAAATTTTTAATTATTAATTTTTGGGCGACTTGGTGTGCTCCTTGTAGAGAAGAAATGCCATCGTTAGATAAATTATCAAGTGAAAAAAATTTTAACAACTTAGTGATTTTGCCAATTAATGTTGGCAGTGAAAAAATTTCTAAGTCCAAAATATTTTTTGAAGAGGTGGGAATAGAAAATTTAAAAATTTATCACGATGTTGACATGAATTTACCAAAGAAACTTTTGCTTAGAGGTTTACCCACAACTTTATTAATTAATAAAAAAGGTGAGGAATTTGCAAGAATTTTAGGTAGTGTAGATTTTGAGGATAAAAAACTAATTAAATGGTTAAAAAATTTTGACTAAATAAATAAATGAAAAATTTTAGTTTAGATTGCATTACTATAAAACCAAAAGAAAATGAGGCTATAAAAAAAGCAATCGTACTTTTACATGGATATGGAGGTGATGGTAGCGACATAAGTATGCTATCACATAATTGGAAAAGACATTTAAAAAATACGGTAATCATATGTCCAAACGGTCATGAGAGGTGTAAAATCAATCCATCAGGATTTCAGTGGTTTGATTTATCTATAGATGATGAAGATTATATTCTAAATCAATCGCTAAATGCTGAAATAAAAATTAATAATTTTTTATCAGAGATTAAAAACGAATATAAACTGAAGAATTCTGATATTTGCTTATCAGGTTTCAGCCAAGGGTGTATGATGGCAATAAATGTTGCTCTTACGACACAGATACCATTCAATTGTTTAGTTGGTTTTTCTGGTAAAATAATAAACAAAAAAAATTTATCAGAAAGAATAAGTTCAAAACCTAAAATGTTGCTAATTCATGGTAACCTAGACAATGTTGTGCCTCCTGATAATCTTCTCGATGCAAAAGATTTTTTTATCAGAAATAAAATTCGTTGTGATATAAAAATGATAGATAACTGTGATCATAATATACCATTAGAAGCCTCTTCAATGGCTATAAATTTTATAAAAGAAAATTTAAATAATTAATTTTTTTTAATTTGAAACATTGAATTATTATTTTATTTAGGTTAGTCTTTTAAAATGATATCTACAATGAACAAAAGTTTGTCACTAGAAAAATGCCCTGCTTTAGTGCTTAATGCTGATTATAGACCTTTAAGTTACTATCCGTTATCTTTATGGAGTTGGCAGGACTCAATTAAATCTGTTTATTTAGATAGAGTTTCTATAGTAAGCTATTATGATAGAGTTATCAGAAGTCCATCCTTTAGTATGAAACTTCCTAGTGTCATAGCACTTAAGTCATTTGTGAAACCATTGTCAAATCCCAACTTTACAAGATTTAACGTTTTTTTAAGAGATAAATTTAGTTGTGTTTATTGTGGTAGTAAGAGCGAATTAACTTTTGATCATTTACTACCAAGATCAAAAGGTGGTAAAACCGATTGGGATAATGTCGTAACGGCATGTTCTAGTTGTAATGTTAAAAAAGGTGGTAGACTTTATGAAAATTCAGGAATGATTTTAAGTCAAAAGCCTTTCAGACCTAGTACTGAGGATTTACACAGAAATGGTAAAAACTTTCCACCCAATTTTCTTCATAAGAGTTGGATGGACTATTTATACTGGGATGTAGAGTTAGAACCTTAATTATATTTTTTCAGATATATTTATTGCAATTTTTGAACCAGTTTTAATAACTTTGTCCAATATAGAGTAAAATCCTTCTTTAGATGCACCTTTTTCGTATGCAATATCTTTATGATGTAGTTCATCTTCTCTAAATTTTATGATTTTATCCCTTAATTCTTTTTCATCGTCTTTAATTTGATTTATTTGGTCTTGATAATGTTTATCTATTACTTCTTCTACAGAGGCGGTACACAACATTGCAGCTTTTTTACCAAGCAGGGTAGTTCCAAAACCTAAACCTACACCTAATAAATCCCATAATGGAAGAAACTTAGTAGGTTTAATTTCTCTTTTTTTTATTTCATTTTCAAAATATTCACAATGCTCCCTCTCGTGCTCTCTCATTTCTTCAATTGTTTCTTTCAATTGGTTATCTTTATATATTGTATTTAATGCCAAAAGTTGTCCTTCATAAATTTTAATCGCACCTCTTTCACCTGCATGATCTACTCTTATAAATTCTTCAAGTTTTTTTTTATTTGTTTTTTGCATAATTAAAGTAATTAATTCCAAGAGCTATTATAGTCAATGAAATGATCAAATTTATCGTCGCAAGTGATAATCCAAATATCTTAAAAACAACATCTTTACAGGAAACATTTATATCCTTTAATTTGTTCAATAACTGGTCCTTATCTTGGATATTTAAGCTGTCATTCGTACATCCACTAAATTCTGAAAAAATTGAGTTTTCTATACCTACGTGATATCCAGATATAATGGCATTTAAAGTAAAAATACTTACTAATGCTAAAAGCCAAATTGTTTTGTCGTTTAAATTGTATCCAAAAAAGCAAATAAATACAGATAATATAAAAGGTATTCTTTGATAGATACAAAGTTTACATGGATAAACTTTTAAAACATATTCAATGTACACAGCACTTATTAAAGAAAAAATACTTACTAAGAATATAATTAAAAAGAATTTTTTTTCATCTATGTAGTTCTTAATCATAAGACAATAAATCCTTTTAAAAATTTATAAACTAAAAAAGCAACAACTATAATTATAATACTTATAACAATTGATACTTTAATTAGTTTTTTTTCGATTATCTCCTTCATTGCAGAACCGAATTTACCAATCAAAAAAGAAATTAAAAAAAACCTTGTACCTCTTGTAATAGCAGAAACTATTAAAAAGAAGAAAATATTGAATCCTACAAAGCCACTAGTTATCGTTAAAAGTTTAAAAGGAACAGGGGTAAATCCTGCAATTGCTAATAGAGTCATCCAAGCAATTACACCGCCCTCTGAAGAAAACTTTTCTTTTAAAAAGGAGGTATTGTCTACACCATATAGCTCAAAAATTTTTATTCCAATTTCGTTAAAGAAAACAAAACCAATTAAATATCCAAGTAAAGCACCTAAAACAGATCCTGTAGTTGCTACAAAAGCTATTTTAACCCAGTCATTTTTTTTTGCTATGGTCATTGGAATAATCAGCACATCTGGAGGAATTGGAAAAATAAAACTTTCTATAAATGATATTATTCCAAGTATTAATTTAGAACTTTTATGCCCTGCTAATTTAATTGTTTTATTATAAAGCTCTTTAAACATATTTACTTTTATTTTGTGATATTCTTTTTATACTATTTAAATTAAATATTAATATATTTAATGCATGGGCGAATGGCGGAATTGGTAGACGCGTTGGACTCAAAATCCAATAGTAGCAATACTGTGAGAGTTCGATTCTCTCTTTGCCCACCAAAATATTATGAATATAAAAAATATTAATAATCTAAATCAGCTTTTCTTTGAAAAATATTCGTCACTAAAAGATAAGAATGAAATTTTGTTAACAAATCTCAAAGAACCAAAAAAAAGTTATAGTTGGTTGGAAGTATTTAATTCAATTAATATTCTTTCATCAGAACTAAATAAATTTGTTACAAAAGGTGACAGATGTTTGCTTATATCTGAAAACAGACCTGAGTGGTTTATTTCTGATTTGTCAATCATGCTTTCACAATCAATCACTGTTCCAGCCTATACTACATATATCGAGAAAGACTATGAGTACATCATTGACGATTGCAGCCCATCAGTTATATTTGTTTCAAACAATGAACAATTTAACAAAATAAAAAACATAGTTAAAAAAAAAAATTTTATAAAAAAAATATTTTCTTTTGAAAAAATAGAAGATTTAGATTTCAAGAATTATGTAAATATAAATAATTTAATAAATGAAACAAAAGATAATAATTTTAATTTTACATCTAATTTGAATAGAGAAGATGTGGCTTGCATAATTTATACTTCCGGGACACAGGGAAATCCAAAAGGTGTTATGTTAAGTCATGGTGGAATTCTAAATAATTGCGAGGGAGCAATTGAACTTTTAAATCCGCTAATTAAAAATAACAATCCGAAATTTCTTACATGGTTACCTCTTTCTCATTCCTATGAGCATACGGTCCAGTTTGTTCAAGTTAGTGTAAATGCAAAAGTGTTTTATGCAGAAAGTATTGAAAAATTGATAAAGAATATGAATGATTGTTCCCCCGATATTATGACAGCCGTACCACGATTTTATCAAAACTTATTTCAAAAGATAAATTCTAATTTTGAAAAAATAAAGGGTTTTAAAAAAATGTTAATAAACAAAACAATTAGTTTAGGTTTAAAAAAAAATAAAAAAATACATTTGAATTTTTTTGAAAAAATTCAAAATTTCCTACTAGATAAAATAATCAGAAAAAAAATTAAAGCCCAATTTGGTGGGTCTCTTAAGACTTTTGTTTCAGGCGGCGGTGCCTTGGACAAAGAAGTTGGTTATTTTCTTAATGCAATAGGATTGCCTACTTTGCAAGGTTATGGTCTAACAGAGGCTTCACCGGTGGTAAGCTGCAATCCAATAGATGACATAAGGGTTGATACAGTAGGGCCTCCATTTAAAGGAAATGAGGTTAAAATAGCTAAGGATGGAGAAATATTAGTCAAAGGCGAAAATGTTATGTTGGGTTATTGGAATAATACTGTAGAGACCAATAAAGTTTTGAAAGACGGATGGTTACACACAGGAGATATTGGGGTTTTTGAAAAAAATTATCTTAAAATAACAGACAGAAAAAAAGATATTATAATTACACCTGGAGGTGACAACATAAGTCCCTTAAAGATTGAAAATGAGATTATAAATTCAAATCTTTTTGATCAAGCAATTGTGTTTGGAGACAACAAACCTTATTTAATTGCATTGTTAGTGTTAAGTGATGACAAAAAAGATTTAGATAAAGTTGAAATTAAAGATGAAATTGAAAAAATTAATAATAATTTATCAAAAATTGAAAAAATTAAAAAATATTTTTTAATTAATGAAAAATTTTCAATTGAGAATGGAATGTTAACACCAACTTTAAAGTTAAAAAGATTTAAAATTATTCAAAAATATAAAAATTCCATTGAAAAACTTTATCAATAAATAAACTAAATAAATAGTTTATTAATCGCAATTTACTTAACTTTTTTTAAATTATTTAAAACTTAAAAAAAATAAAATTTTTTTTATTTTTTTTAATTTAATTAAAGAATTGACATAACTAATTAAAAAAAATAAAAATTATATAAGTGCGAATCAATAATGATTCGTAGAACAAGGGAGCTAAAAATGGCTAAAAGAAGAAAAAAAGCTAAAAAGAAAAAGAAAGCTAAAAAAGCTAAGAAAAGAAGAAGAAGATAGTTTAGTATTCTTTTTCTTTAATAAATTACGCTTCTCATGGCGATTGCATGGGAAGCGTTTTTTTTAGACGTTATCAACAACCTCGTCATTTTCAGTTATTTTATTTTGAGATATTTCTTTTGTAACCTGAGGTTTGTCTTTTACAGTTTCTTTTTCTAAGTTTCTTTTAAGTGCCTTATCTAATTTTTTTTGAGTAATTTCTAAAGTTGTACCTAAAACTATTTGGAATTCTGTTAGTAATCTTTCATAAGCCTTTTCAAAAAGCTGTCTCTCACTGTATGACTGATCTATCATTAGATCTTCCCCTTTATTTAAATCTCTGACCACTTCAGCTAATTCATAAATTTTACCAGAGGATATTTTTGCTTCATATTCTTGAGCTCTTCTACTCCACATAGATCTTTTTATCTTAGGTTTACTTTTTAGAATACTTACACATTTATTAATTTGATTTATTGTCGCTAAAGGTCTTAGATGAGATTGCTTATTTACTGGTATCATGCCATTGGCTTTATCTTTTTCAAATTTTAAAACATAGGTTTCTACATCGATACCTCCGATACTTATTTTTTTAAATTCTGTAATTTGGCCCACACCATGTTTCGGGTAAACAACGTAATCTTTGATTTTATAAATTCTTTTCTCAGTGGATTGTTTTTTAATTTTTTTTATCTCTGGTTTTTGATCTGTTGCGCTTTTTGTCAGTCTTAGGTTTTGTTCTTGAGCCTCAGCTTTCTTTTGTTTTGGTTTTTTTTCCTCTTTTAATAATTTTTTATTTTTCCTCTTTAATTCAACAGGTTTTATTTTTTTTTTAATTTTGTTTTTACTTTCTACTTTTTTGGAAGATTTATTTTTTTTTATTTTATTTTGGTTTTTAAATGTTTTCTTTAAAATATTTTTCAAATTTATTTTTTTCATCTTTTAAATCATCTCCGTAAGGACTATCCTTTTTTTCAGTTATATTTGGCCATAGCTCTGAATATTTCTTGTTAATTTCTAACCATTTATCAGTATCCTTATTAGTGTCAGGTTCAATAGCCCCTATAGGACACTCTGGCTCGCAAACGCCACAATCTATACACTCATCAGGTTTAATTACAAGCATATTTTTACCTTCATAAAAACAATCAACTGGACATACCTCTACACAATCCATGAGCTTACACTTAATACATTTATCATTAACTATATATGTCATTTATGTTTTAAATATATTTTTTCTTTTACCTTACCAACCTTCTTTTGGTCTAGATATAATAGTCCTGTTAATCTTCTCATCAAATTTGCTTCATACATATCTGATTCATTATCTGAATAAATAATTTCCCACAGTGACTCAACAATAATTAATTTTATTTCTTCCTCTACGTTTTTTAAGTTTTTCGTAAAATCTAAAATTTGATTAGAATCATTCTCTATTTTTTCTGCTTCTTCAATTATTTTTTCAATTTCATTAGAGTTTGTATCAAGTTTACTTAATGTTTTTTTAATAATCTCCTTTTC
>CABZUW010000015.1 GCA_902529105.1 uncultured Pelagibacteraceae bacterium | reverse complement strand
AATTATTTATAAACTAATAAAAGATGAAAGTGATAAAGGTAAACTTATTTTACCACATAAACTCAATTCTATAACAGTTGAAATACCTCCTGAAAAATTTGATTGTGATTTGTCAACAAATGTAGCAATGGTATTGGGTAAAATTAATAAAAAACCACCCTTAATCCTTGCTGAACAAATCAAAAAAAGACTAAGTGAAGTTTTAGATATTAACGAAATTAAAATAGTAAAACCTGGTTTTATAAACATTAAATTAAAAAATGATTATTGGGGTTTATTCACAAAAGATATTTTATCGAACTCAAAAGATTTTGGTGTAAATTTAAAAGAAAAAAAAATTAGTTATTTAATTGAGTTTGTGTCTGCAAATCCCACTGGACCTTTACATGTTGGTCATTGTAGGGGTGCAATACTTGGTGATGTTCTTTCTAATTTATTAATCTTTAACAAACATAATGTTACAAAAGAATATTATGTTAATGATTATGGTAATCAAATTTTATTCTTTACAAAGTCTGTTTTTTTAAGAATAAGAGAAATATTATTTAAGGAACCTTTTCCTTTTGATAATCCAGATTTATATCCAGGTGACTATTTAATAGAAATATCTAACAATATCATCAACAACAATTCTAAACTTAAATTTGACAATTTTGAAACTGTCTCAGAGAAACTTACTGAAATTTCAGTAAATGAGTCTCTGAAAATCATTAAGAATAATTTAAATAATTTGGGTATTAAACATGATAATTTTGTAAGTGAGAAATCTATAGTAAGTAATAAAGAGGTTGATAAAGTAATTAAAAAATTAAAACAGAAAAATCTCCTTTACAAAGGCACAATATCTGCACCAGAGAGAAAGCAATCTAATGATTATAAAATAAGAGAGCAAACACTTTTTAAATCTACAGAATTTGGCGATGATAAAGATAGAGCTTTACAAAAGTCGGATAATACATGGACTTATTTTGCAAGCGATGCTGCTTATCATAACAACAAAGTTGAGAGAAATTTTGATAAATTAATTAATATATTGGGTTCGGACCATACCGGTTATGTAAAAAGAATTACTTCATTAGTAGAGGCACTTTCAAATAATAAAGATAAATTAGTCTGCAAAGTGAGTCAGTTAGTTAAACTAATAAAAGATGGCAAGCCTTTTAAAATGTCAAAAAGAAAAGGTGACTATATAACAGTAGAAGATTTAATTTCAGAGGTAGGAAAAGATGCTACGAGGTTTATAATGTTAAATAGAAGTAGTGATGTTGAACTCGATTTCGATTTTGAAAAAGTAAAGGAGAAGACAAAAGATAACCCAATTTATTACGTGCAGTATTGTTATGCTAGGATTTCATCAGTTTATAGGAAATTAAATAAAAATATTGATGATACAATAAATATTAATTCAAATTTAAATTTTGGTGTTGAGGAAATAAAAGTTTTAAGAAAGATATCAGAATGGCCTAAATGTGTTGAAATCTCATGTAATAAATTAGAGCCACATCGAATTACAACATACTTATATGAACTTGCTTCAGAATTCCATTACTATTGGAATCTTGGAAAAAATGACGAAAGTAAAAGATTTATTATAAATAATTCTATAGAATTAGAGAAATTAGTTTTTCTTAAAGTGGTATCTTTAGTCATTAAATCTGGAATGAATATTTTAGGTGTTGAAACACCGGAAGAAATGTAATGTTTAAAGAGATTAAATACTTATTTTATATTATTTCAATTTTTTTTTTTATTTTCTTTTCTTTAAAATATTATTTTTCAGACAACAACAAGAAAATTTATTTTAGATCGATAAATGAAATTGATAATAAGATTAAAATAAATGAAAAAAATTTATTTGTTTTAGATAGCGATACAGATAACATAATAGAATATGTCGATGGAAATTTAGATGAAAAAACTAAAAAGTATAAGTTCTGGGAATTACTTAAATAAATTACAAAAACGTAGATCATTCATATGTGGTATAAAAGGCAAATTTCTTACTAATAAAGAAATAGTCTTTTTAAGAAAATATAAACCCTGGGGTATTATCCTTTTTTCAAGGAATATAGATAATATTTATCAAGTTAGATTATTGACTAATATGATTAAAAAATTATTTAATGATAAAAATTTTCCAATTCTTATAGATGAAGAAGGTGGTAGAGTATCTAGATTTAGTAAAATTATTGATACCAAAATATTTACAGCTGAGTATTTCGGTAATTTATATAAAAAAAATAAAAAAAAATTTAATCTTTATTTAGATGTTTATCTAAAGCAAATTTCATATTTATTAAAATCATCAGGTATAAATTTTAATACTTCACCGGTATTAGATATTAAATATAAAAATAAACATAAAATAATTGGTGATAGATCTTATTCATCTAATCCAAAAATAGTTTCTTACATAGGAAAAAAAGTTATATTTAAATTTCATCAACAAAAAATATGTTCAATAATTAAACATATACCAGGTCATGGACTTGCAAATGTTGATAGTCATAAAAAACTACCAATAATCAACAAAAGCATAAATTATTTACTTAAGAACGATTTTTATCCTTTTGTAAATAATAAAGCTTTTATTGCGATGACAGCTCATATTTTAATTAATAATTATGATAAAATTAATTGTGTAACACATTCAAAAAAAATTATTAAACTAATAAGAGAAAAAATAGGATTTAAAAACATTATTATTACTGATGATATTTCTATGAAAGCTTTAAAACACCCGATTCAAATTAGTACTATTAAAGCATTTGATGCAGGATGTGATATTGTTTTACATTGCAATGGAAACATAAAAGAAATGACAAAAGTTGCAAAAAATTCGCCTAAATTAAGTAACTTTCTAATAAAAAAAACATCACAATTAAATAAATTTTTAAGTTAAAGTGCATATATGGATTTAAACGATTCTTCTTATTTTGAGGTAAATCTTAACGAATTTAATGGTCCTTTAAACGTTCTACTAGATCTAGCTAAAGCTCAAAAAGTAGATCTAGAAAAAATATCAATTACCAAATTGGCTGATCAGTTTCATAGTTTTATTACAGAAAAAAAAAATATAAATTTAGAAATTGCATCTGAATATTTGTTAATGGCTACCTGGCTTACTTATTTAAAATCGAAGTTACTATTACCAGAAAGCGAAGAAGAAGAATTTAAAGTTTTAGAGGTAGCAGAAAAATTAAAACTACAACTCAAGAAACTTGAGTTAATTAGATTACTATCTGATCAAATGTTAAAAAGAAAAAGACTTGGAAGAGATGTGTTTTTAAGAGGTGGTAAGGCAAGAATAAGATCTATTTATCAAACGAAATATTCATTAACATTGTTTGAAATATTAAAAAATTATTCAACAATAATAAATACAAGAAATTTTCAAAAAATATCAATACCCAAGTTACCTGTATTTACTACTGAAGATGGAATTAGAACTTTAAAACAATTTATAGGAAAAATATCAGATTGGAAAAATTTAAATGATTTTGTCCCTGAAAACTTTAAAAGTCAAAAAAAAATGATTAAAACTGGAAATGCTGGTATTTTTGCAGCATCTTTAGAATTAGCCAAAGAAGGTAATATTTCAATTAAACAAGATAACCTATTTGATGAAATATTTATAAAAGAGAGATGAAAAAAATTAAAACTGATAATGTTGTAAAATTTCCCACATCAATTTCAGATGGTGAAAAAGAAATAGAAGCTATTCTATTTGCATCTTCTGAGCCACTTGATGAGGAAAATATTGAAACGAAAATTTCCAAAAAAATAAATGTAAAAAAAGCTCTTGAAAACTTAAAAAAACATTATGAAAACAGAGGAATTAATTTAATTTGCATATCTAACAAGTGGTCATTCAGAACTTCAGAAAAATTATCTTATCTTATGTCTAAACAAAAAACTGTAGAAAAAAAACTATCTAAAGCAGCAATAGAAACTCTATCAATTATAGTTTACCATCAACCAGTTACGAGAGCTGAAATTGAAGAGATTAGAGGTGTTGCTTTTGGGACTAATACCTTAGAAATTTTAATGGAATTAAATTGGGTAAAACCTACAGGTAGAAAAGACGTGCCCGGCAAACCAATACAATATGGTACTACTGATGAGTTTCTTAATCACTTTAGTCTGCAAAAGCTTTCGGATCTTCCTACTGTAGATGAATTAGGCTCTGCTGGGTTAATTGACACAGCTAGTGTTGAATCAGATATTTTCGGTACTGGTAAATTTTATAAAGAGAAACAAGATAATAAAAATGAGGATATCTATTCAGATATAGATGAAATGCTAAATAGCACTCTCAAAAACGAATAACCTAAATAAAAAAGTGTCTTTTAAAACTTTTATATTAAGATATAAATAACATATGAGTATAGGATTTTGGCAAATAGCGATTGTAGCAGTGCTTATAGTTTTACTTTTTGGTAGAGGTAAAATATCAAGTTTGATGGGTGATGTAGCAAAAGGTATTAAAAGTTTTAAAAAAGGTATGGCATCAGACCCCGTAGAAGACAATACTCCAAAAAATATTTCTGAAAACCAAGAAACAAAAAACCAAGACAATAATAAAAAAGATTAATTCAAATGCCCCAGATCGGATGGCTTGAAATTTTAATAATAATTTCAATAGCTATAATTGTTGTTGGTCCAAAAGATTTTCCTGTTGTGATTAAAAAAGTTGGATCATGGATAGGCTCATTCAAAAGATATATTGGAGATATACAAAATCAAGTTACTGATATTGCGGATACTGATGAAAATAAAGAAACAAAAACAGATGATACGGTAATGACTAAAAAGGATGATAAAAATGTCTAAAGACACCAATGAAGGTGGTTTTATAAGTCACCTAGTAGAACTGAGAAAAAGATTAATTAATACACTAATTTTTCTATTTGGTTTATTTATTATTTGTTATTTATTCTCTGACTACATTTATGGATTTTTAGTTGAACCATACGCTGCTGCAGTTAAAGATGATACTGTTGATAGGCGATTAATCTTTACTGCATTGCAAGAAACTTTTTTAACATATTTAAAAGTTTCATTTTTTACTGCATTTTTTTTTACTAGTCCTTTTATTTTAATCCAAATTTGGAAATTTATTGCCCCTGGTTTATATGAACATGAGAAATCAGCAATCATCCCTTATTTTGTAATTACACCTGTTCTTTTTTTGCTTGGTGGTATGCTGGTGTATTATCTAATTATGCCATTAGCTATTAAATTTTTTCTATCATTTGAAAGCATCGGTACTGCTACTAACTTGCCAATACAACTTGAAGCCAAGGTGAATGAATATTTATCTTTAGTAATGAAATTAATTTTTGCATTTGGGCTTAGCTTTCAACTACCTGTGGTATTAAGTTTATTAGCTCGTATTGGTATCATTGACTCCATTTTCTTAAAAGAAAGAAGAAAATATGTAGTAGTAATGATTTTTGCTGCAGCTGCGATTTTGACTCCACCAGATCCGATAACCCAAATTGGTTTAGCTATACCTTTGTTATTGTTATATGAATTATCTATTATTTCTGTAAAAATAATTGAAAATAAAAATAAAGAAAAAAATGCACAATATTAAAAATATAAGAGTAAACTTTGAAAATTTTAAAAATAAGTTAAAAAATAGGAATGTAAATATTGATTTAAATAATATTATCATTCTTGATAAAAAAAATAGAGAATTAATTCAAAACAAAGAAACACTAGAAAAAGAAAAAAAAGATATATCAAAAAAAAAAGATAAAAGTTTATTTGAGAAATCAAAAGAAATTTCTAATAAAATTAATTTATTATCTGAAGAACAAAAAAATATTAAAAACGATTTAGATTCATTACTGTCATCACTTCCAAATATACCTCTAGATGATGTTCCAATAGGTTCTGACGAAAAAGATAATATAGAAATTGAAAAGAAGGGAGTTATAAAAAATTTTAATTTTAAACCTAAATCTCACTATGAATTAGGTGAAAATTTAAAAATGCTAGATTTTGATCTAGCTTCTAAAACAACCGGATCAAGATTTACTTTTGTAAATGGTGAACTTGCAAGATTAGAGAGAGCTATTTCTAATTTTATGCTTGATCTGCACATTAATACTAATGGATACAAGGAAATATCCCCTCCATTAATCGCCAATTATAGTTCAATGTTCGGCACAGGCCAATTACCAAAATTTGAAAATGATCAATTTGAGCTTAAACTAGATGATAAAAGTGAAAGAAAGTTTTTAATACCTACTGCAGAAGTTATTTTAACTAATATTGTTAAAAACCAAATTTTAGATAAAAAAAATTTACCAATGAGATTTGTGGCCTCAACTCCTTGCTTTAGAAAAGAGGCGGGTAGTTACGGTAAAGACACCAAGGGCATGATTAGACAACACCAGTTTCATAAGGTTGAATTAGTAAGTATAGTTAAAATAGAGGAATGCTTAAGTGAATTAGAACGAATGACTAATTGTGCAACTATGGTATTAGATCAACTGAATTTGCCTTATAGAAAAATAATTTTATCTACTGGAGACATGGGTTTTAGTGCTGAGAAAACTTACGATTTAGAAGTATGGCTTCCATCTGAAAATACCTATAGAGAAATCTCAAGCTGTTCTTCTTGTGGATCTTTTCAGTCAACAAGGATGATGACAAGATATAAGAACGACAAGAATGAAACCATATATCCCGGCACATTAAATGGTAGTGGATTAGCTATAGGACGAACTTTAATTGCTATAATGGAAAATTACCAAAATGAAGATGGCTCGATTAATATACCCGATGTATTAAAACCTTATATGAATAATCTTGAGAAAATAGACATCAATTAAGAGTTGTTTTAATAATTTATTTAGTATAAAAAAAAATCAAATTTGAGGTTTTATGGATCCAGCTATAGGTCAATTTATTCCACTAATATTAATATTTGTAATTTTTTATTTCTTTTTAATTCGTCCACAACAAAGAAAAGCAAAAGATCATAAAAAAATGGTAGAAGATCTAAAAAGAGGTGACAAAATTATTACAAGAGGGGGCATAATAGGTACAGTAGAAAGAATTATCGATAATGAAAAAATTGAAGTTGAAATATCCGATAATGTAAAGGTTGAAATCTTAAGATCTGACGCTGGAGTGCTCTCTTTAGTGAGTAATAAAACTGAAGTAAAAAAATAACATTAATTAAATGTTATATTTTTCTAAATTAAGAATTATTTCTATCTTATTATTTACAATTACTTTATCTTTTTTTACAGTTTTAAACTTTATTAAATTAGAAAATTCCTTTTTACAAAAAAAAATCAATTTAGGTCTAGATCTTCAGGGTGGTTCTTATTTACTTTTAGAGATTGATAATGAACCAGTTATAAAGCAAAAACTACAAAGCAAACTCTTAGATATTAGAAAATTATCAAAGACAGAAAATCTTCAAATAAAAAACTTAAAATTAGATAATAATGTAATTTATTTTGAAACTACAAGCTTATTACGAGATAAAGTAGAAAAATTATTTGAAAAAGACGATAGCGATATTAATCCTTATTATCAAAATTTTAAATCTCATGAATTGAATTTATCTATTGAAGAAAATTTATTTATTCTTTCGTTTTCTGATTATGGACTAGTACTTCTTAAAAACTCTACATTAGACCAGGCAATAGAAATTGTTCGTAGAAGGGTCGATGAGTTAGGTACTAATGAACCTAACATAGTAAAAAGAGGAAATGACAGAATATTAGTAGAGTTACCTGGTTTAGATGATCCTGCTAGAATAAAAAATCTCTTGGGAAAAACTGCTAATCTTACTTTTCAATTTGTATCAAAAAGTTCAGAGGAGTCATTTGGAACTCAAACTTTAAAATATGATGAAGATGATGAATTAGAAGAAATTGTAAGCAAAAGAGTAATACTAAGTGGGGAAAATCTACTTGATGCAAAACCTAGTATGAACAACGAAACCAATGAAACAGTTGTCGTATTTAATTTAGATAGAGTAGGTGCTAAGAAATTTGCAAAGGCTACATCTAAAGGTGTTGGTAGGCAATTAGCCATTGTTTTAGACAATAAAATTATAAGTGCTCCAACTATAAGTGAAGCGATTGTTGCGGGATCTGGTCAAATATCTGGAGATTTTACGTTTCAATCCGCTACTGATTTAGCTTTATTATTAAGATCTGGAGCGTTGCCAGCTCCACTTAATATTATTGAAGAAAGAACAGTTGGTCCAGATCTTGGAAAAGACTCTATTAAAGCAGGAATAATATCTCTAATTATTGGGTTTATATCAGTTATTTTGTTTATGATTTATAAGTACAGAATTTTTGGTTTAATCGCAAACATAGCTTTAATAATTAATTTAATTCTATTAGTTGGTATATTAACAATTTTAGAAGCAACACTTACTTTACCAGGCATTGCTGGAATTATATTAACGGTGGGAATGGCTGTTGATGCAAATGTTTTAATTTTCGAAAGAATAAAAGAGGAAACACTACGTGAAAAAAACAAAATCATTGCATTTGACTCTGGTTATACAAAATCTAGAACTACTATATTAGATGCCAATATAACAACCCTGATTGCTACAATTATTTTATTTTTTATGGGTTCTGGACCTATCAAAGGTTTTTCAATTACATTAGGTATAGGGATCCTGACAACTTTATTTACTGTTTACTTTATAGCTAGATTGTTAACCTCAGTTATAGTTTTAAGAAACAAAGAGAAAGAAAAAATTATTTAATGACAGATTTTAAATTTAATAAATTTTATAAGACTGGAAATATTTTATCCATAATATTAGTTTTCATTTCTGTAATTTTTCTATCATTTAAAGGTTTAAATTATGGTGTAGACTTTAAAGGTGGAACACTAATAGAATTAAGAGTAATAGATAAAAATTATAATATTACAAATGTAAGGGACGTATTTAATAGTTTAAATTTAAAAGGTGTATCAGTAAAAAAATTTGGTAATGAAACAGATTACATTATAAAATTTCAAACTGAGGATTTAAATAATCCAAATTTTATAAATAATATCAAATCTAATATTGAGAAAAAAAATGGAAATATTTTTGAATATAGAAGGGTTGAAAATGTTGGTCCTAAAGTTAGTAAAGAACTTCTAAAATCTGGAATAATTGCCATCTCTTTATCACTTCTTGCGATGTTAATTTATATATGGATTAGGTTTGAGTGGCAGTTTAGTTTGGGTGCTATATTAGCATTATTTCATGATGTGATTTTAACTCTAGGTATTTTCTCTATTTTTTCATTAGAAATTAACTTGTCAATCGTAGCAGCCGTTCTTACTATTGTTGGATATTCTATGAACGATACAGTGGTCATATATGATAGAGTTAGGGACAACTTAAAAAAATATTCAGATATAAAAATTTACGAATTATCAAATATTTCAATAAATGAGACTTTATCAAGAACGATAATTACATCCGTGACAACCCTATTGGCATTATTTTCAATTTTCTTTTTTGGTGGAGCTATACTAAAAGGATTTTCGTTGGCAATGATACTTGGAGTTATATTTGGAACATATTCATCTATTTATATTGCCTGTCCTTTATTGGTAAATCTTAAAGTTACACAAAAAACGATCTTAAAAGAGGATAAATAGTTTAAGCAATTTTTTTAACTTTGCCATTAAGCAAAGGTTTTAAATATTGACCAGTGTAGCTATCCTTAACATTAGCAACATCTTCAGGTTTGCCTTCTGCAATGATATTGCCACCCTTTACACCACCATCTGGACCCATATCTACTATATAATCTGCAGTTTTAATTACATCTAGATTATGTTCTATAACCACCACCGTATTACCTGTGGCAACGAATGTATGAAGAATCTCTAATAGTTTCTTAATGTCGTGCTGGTGCAGCCCAGTCGTGGGCTCATCTAAAATATACATTGTTCTACCAGTTGATCTTTTTGATAATTCTTTAGCAAGCTTAATTCTTTGAGCTTCACCCCCGGATAGGGTTGTTGCCTGTTGTCCAATTTTTATATAGCCCAAGCCTACTTTTTTAAGTGTTAACAACTTACTTCTAATGTTTGAAATATTCTCAAAAAATTCGCAACCTTCTTCTACTGTCATATTTAAAACATCCGCAATACTTTTATCTTTAAATTTTATTTCTAAAGTCTCTCTATTGTATCTGCTTCCTTTACATTCATCACAAGTTATATAAACATCTGGTAAAAAATGCATTTCATAGGTTATTACACCATCACCTTCGCAGGCTTCACATCTCCCGCCTTTTACATTAAATGAAAATCTTCCTGGTTTGTAACCACGACTTTTAGACTCTGGTAAGTTTGTAAACCAGTCTCTTATTGGTCCAAATGCACCTGTATATGTTGCAGGATTTGATCTAGGTGTTCTACCAATTGGTGATTGGTCAATATCAATAATTTTATCTATTAATTCCATTCCTTTCAAACCTCTAAAGGGCTTAGGTATTTTTCTAGATTTATTATTATTTAAACTTAAATTTAAAGCGTTATATAATGTTTGTAGAACTAATGTTGATTTACCACTACCAGAAACACCAGTAACACATGTAAATGTTCCAAATGGAATTTTTAAATTAACATTATTCAAGTTATTACCACTAGCACTCAAGATTTGTAAAAATCTTCCATTTTTTGCTAATCGTCTTTTTTTTGGGATTGGAATATAAAATTTATTTGATAAATATTTTCCAGTTATACTATCTGCATTTAAAAGCTCTTCGTATGATCCTTCAGCAACAACCTTTCCACCATTATGACCTGCCTCAGGACCAAGGTCTATAATGTGATCTGCATTTTCCATAGTTTCAGTGTCGTGTTCAACAACTACAACTGTATTTCCAAGATCACGTAATCTTTTTAATGCATTTATCAATTTAACATTATCCTTTTGATGTAAACCTATAGACGGTTCGTCAAGAACATACAAAACACCAGTCAAACCTGATCCTATTTGTGACGCTAACCTAATTCTTTGTGATTCTCCACCAGATAAAGTCCCTGACTCTCTAGATAAGGTTAAGTAATCTAATCCAACGTTTAATAAAAAATCGAGTCTTTCATTTATTTCCTTTAGAATATGTTCAGCAATTTTTAATTGTCTTTGATCAAGTTTAAGTTGTAAAGAGTTGAACCATTTTTTTGCTTCATAAATAGATTTTTCTGTGACTTGACTGATATTTAGATTATCAATTTTTACACACAACGCCTCTTCTTTTA
The DNA here is from genome assembly GCA_902529105.1 of uncultured Pelagibacteraceae bacterium. GTDB lineage: Bacteria > Pseudomonadota > Alphaproteobacteria > Pelagibacterales > Pelagibacteraceae > Pelagibacter. The sequence continues at coordinate 14,718 of CABZUW010000015.1, read as the reverse complement.
ACCTTTGACCATTACATTTGTCACAATTTGTATCAGATTGATATTGTGAAATTTCATCTCTTTTCCAATCACTATCGGTTTCAAGATACCTTCTCTCAAGATTATTAATTACACCTTCAAAAGTTTTTTTGTGTGAATACTTTTCATAACCATCGTCATAGGAAAATTTTATTTCATCATCATCAGATCCAAATAATATTATATCTCTTATTTTCTTTGATAATTTGTTCCATTTTTCATCCAAGGAAAAGTTATAATGTTTTGCTAGAGATGCTAATGTTTGTGCATAATATAAAGTAGTTGTTTTTGCCCACGGTTCAATTGCACCATCTGCAATAGATTTCTTCTCATTAGGTACTACAAGTTTTGGATCAACGTTTAGTTTTATACCTATTCCATCACATTCCTCACAAGCACCATACGGACTGTTGAAAGAAAAAAGCCTTGGTTCAATTTCTTCAATTGTAAAACCACTTTCTGGACAAGCAAATTTCGTTGAAAATATTAATTTTTCAATCTTTCTAAATTTTTTTGGTAGTGTCTCATTTTCATACTCAACAAAAAGCAGTCCATTAGCTAAATTAACAGACGTTTCAATACTTTCAGCTAATCTGTTTCCTATTGAAGAGTTCAAAACTATTCTGTCTACTAAAATAGATATGTCGTGTTTTAATTTTTTATTAAGTTCAGGAACTTTCTCGATATCATATAGAATATTATCTATTTTTATTTTTCTAAAACCTCTTTTTTTAAAACCTAAAATGTCCTTCTTATATTCTCCCTTTCTACCTCTTACCACTGGTGCATATAAGTAAATAGTTGATTTTTTTGGAAGCATTTTAACTTTATCAACTATTTGAGATATAGTCTGTGATACTATAGGTTTTCCTGTAAAAGGAGAAAAAGGTATGCCTGCTCTTGCATACAAAACTCTCATATAATCATAAACCTCAGTAACCGTAGCAACTGTGGATCTTGGATTTTTAGGTGCATTTTTTTGTTCAATAGAAATTGCTGGACTCAAACCTTCTATCATATCGACATTAGGCTTTTTCATTTTATCCAAAAACTGTCTTGCATATGCCGATAAGCTTTCTACATATCGTCGTTGTCCCTCAGCATAAATAGTGTCAAATGCTAAAGATGATTTTCCCGATCCAGAGATTCCTGTAATTACTACAAATTTATCTTTTGGGACCTCAACAGAGACATTCTTAAGATTGTGTTCTTTTGCCCCTTTAATAACTATCTTTTTTTGCATAATTTATTGTTGCTTTAAAATAATAAAATTAATATTCAAGTAAAATTGTGTTATATTAAAAAAATATCAATATTACATTTTAAAATATTATGGCAGGAAGTCTAAATAAAGTTTTATTAATCGGGCGATTAGGCGCAGATCCTGAGATAAAACAGATGGTAAATGGCAAAAGTGTAGCAAGGTTAAGTCTAGCAACTAGCCAATCCTGGAAGGATAAAAGCTCTGGTGAAAAAAAAGAGAAAACCGAGTGGCATAGAGTAGTTGTATTTAATGAGGGTTTAGTCAATGTTGTACAACAATATTTAAAAAAAGGTGCACAAGTTTATATCGAAGGTCAAATTTCAACCAGGAAGTGGAAAGACGAGCAAAGCGGACAGGATAAATATTCTACTGAAATAATTATTCAAGGCTATAACTCTTCATTGACTATGCTTGGTGGAGCTAACAATTTGCAATCACAGTCTAGTCAAAATTCATCCCCGATTGAAGATACATCACAAATTCCTTCAGAGTTAGATGATGATATTCCTTTTTAATAAATGCAAGATTCAGAAATTCTAAAAAACAAAAATACTAAACAAATTACAATGTATGATGAAATGAGCTCATCATATCTTTCTTATGCTATGAGCGTGATTGTTAGTAGAGCTCTTCCAGACGTAAGAGATGGATTAAAGCCTGTGCACAGGAGAATCTTATATGCCATGTACAAAGGTGGTTTTGATTGGTCTAAACAATTTAGAAAATCTGCAAGAATTGTTGGAGATGTTATAGGTAAATATCATCCTCATGGCGATCAAGCTGTTTATGATGCACTTGTAAGAATGGTTCAAGATTTTTCAATGAGTTTACCATTAATTGATGGTCAGGGTAACTTTGGATCTGTAGATGGTGATCCGGCAGCAGCAATGAGATATACCGAGACTAAATTAGCTAAAGTTTCTCAACATTTAATTGATGATATTGAAAAGCAAGTGGTTCATTTTAAAAGTAATTATGATGAAACTGAAAAAGAGCCAGAAGTTCTACCATCTCAATTTCCAAATATATTGGTAAATGGTGCGGGAGGTATTGCAGTAGGTATGGCAACAAGCATACCTCCTCATAATCTTAAGGAAGTAATTAATGGCACTTTGGCTTTTATCGAAAATAAAAAAGAAGACAAAAAAACTACACTAAAACAATTAATGCAGCATATTAAAGGACCAGATTTTCCAACAAAGGGTATAATTATTGGCCAGCAAGCTATTAAAGAAGGTTATGACAAAGGCAAGGCATCTTCATCATTTAAAATAAGAGGAAATATTGATATTGAACAAGCAAAAGCTGGTAGAGAAAGATTAGTAATATCTTCTATACCCTACCAAGTGAATAAATCAATTTTAACAGAAAAGATTGCACAATTAGTAAGAGAAAAAAAAATTGAGGGAATAAAAGATATTAGAGATGAATCTAATAGTGAAGGAATCCGGCTAGTTATAGATTTGCGAAATGGTGTAGAACCAGAAACAATAAAAAGGCTTTTATACAAAAACACTTCAATTGAAAGCTCCTTCGGATTTAATATGTTGGCAATAGTTGATGGCAAACCCGAGCAATGTGGTTTGATAAAATTCTTAGATCATTTTTTAAATTTTAGGGAAGACGTTGTATTAAAAAAAACAAAATTTGAATTAGAAAAGGCTGAAAACAGGTCACATATTTTGATTGGTCTTTCTGTTTCAGTTGAGAATATAGATAAAATAATTAAAATCATAAGATCTTCAAAAAATCCTGACGAAGCAAAAAAATCCTTATTAAAAATAAATTTTAATATTAATAAATCCCGAAATTTAATAAAGCTTGTTGATGCTAAGAATAATAAATCAAAATATACATTTTCTGAAAAACAAGTTGAAGCTATTTTAGAATTAAAACTGCAAAAATTAACTGCTCTTGGAATAAATGAAATTGAGGTAGAATTAAAAAAATTAGCTGCTCTTATTTCTCATTATAAAAAAATTATAAATTCAAAAAAAGAATTATTAAATGTTATCAAAGAAGAATTAGTAAATATTAGGGATAAATATGGAACTGATAGAAGAACAACTATTGATACGAGAGATATTAATTCAGTGCTAAATTATAATATTGAAGAAACTATACAGAAAGAGGCAGTGCTTATAACTGTAACTTTAAAAGGTTATATAAAAAGAGGCTCACTTAGTAATGTAAAACAACAAAAAAGAGGTGGAAAGGGTAAAACCGGAATTAAAACCAGAGAAGAAGACTCGGTAATTCAAACCCTATCTGTAGATACCCATACATCTGTATTATTTTTCTCTAATGAAGGATTTGTTTATAAAATAAAGGCTTGGAAAATACCAGAGGGCTCCGCAATTTCTCGAGGTAAATCTCTTTTTAATATTCTGCCACTGAGAAATCATCAATCTATTAGCTCTATTATGCCTTTACCTAATGATATTACTGATACTAAGGGTATGCATATCATATTTGCGACTAGTAAGGGTAAAATTAGAAAAAATAGCCTTGATGATTTTTCTTTAATTAATGCATCTGGAAAAATTGCTATGAAATTAGATGTAGATGATAAAATTGTTGGAGTTAAAATTTGCGATGATGATCAAGATATCGTTTTAAATACTAAACTTGGAAAATGTATAAGATTTGAGTCTAAAAAACTTAGAATTTTCAAGGGCAGATCATCAAAAGGTATAAGGGGTATTAATTTATTAAATAATGACAGCGTAGTTTCATTATCAATAGTTGATAAATTAAAAAAATCTAATGGTAACAATAATACAAATAACACGAATGGCCAAAACTTTATGTTATCTATTACGGAAAATGGATATGGTAAAAGAACTTCTCAAAAAGACTTTAGATTAACAAATAGAGGTGGAAAAGGGATTATAGGGATTGTTAATTCAAAAAGAAATGGAAATACTACTTCTTCATTTCCTGTGTTTGAAGGTGATGAAATTGTTATATCAACTAATAAGGGCCGAATAATTCGAACATCAGTAAAGGAAATAAGAATCGCTGGGAGAAACACGCAAGGGGTAAGAATAATTAAATTATCTGGAGATGAAAAAGTTGTCTCTGCTTTTAAAATAGATGATAATCTACTTTAATGAAAAAAACAGCAATTTATCCCGGAACTTTTGATCCTATTACATTCGGTCACATAGATGTAATTAAAAAATCTTTAAAAATTGTAGATAAACTAATTGTTGCTGTTTCAAATGGTAACTCTAAGAAATATCTTTTTAATTCAAATGAAAGAGTTCAAATAATTAAAAAAGCATTGTTTAATGATCTAAAAAACGACAAAAAACGAATTAAAGTTATTACATTTAATAACCTAACAACCTCTTTATGTAAAAAATATAATTCTACTTTAATATTAAGAGGATTAAGAGCAGTTTCAGACTTTGAATATGAGTTTCAATTGGCGGGCATGAATAGAAAACTTAATCAAAAAATTGAAACAATATTTTTAATGTCAGACGTTGAAAATCAAATTATTTCTTCGAGATTTGTTAAAGAAATAGCAGAATTAAAAGGAGATTTAAAAAAATTTACAACTAAAAATACAATAAAAGCATTAAAGGATAAATATGAAGAAAATAAATAAATTTATATTAATATTTTTTTTAATATTACAAACAAACACAACTGCAAAGGAGAATATTATGATACTAAAACTTAAAGATGGAGAAGTTAAAATAGAGTTATTTAAAGATGTTGCACCAAATCATGTGGAGAGAATTAAAAAATTAGCGGATGATGGTAATTATGACGGTGTTGTTTTTCATCGAGTTATAGATGGTTTTATGGCACAAACTGGAGACGTAAAATTTGGAAACACAAATAATAATGACTTTGACTTGAATAGAGCTGGTATGGGTGGCTCTGATTTACCTGATTTAAAATCTGAATTTAATAATTTACCACATGATAGAGGAACATTGTCTATGGCTAGATCTGCTGATCCAAATAGTGCAAATAGTCAATTTTTTATTTGCTTTGAGCCCGCACCGTTTCTAGATAGGCAATATACTGTTTTTGGTAAAGTTATTAGTGGTATGGAATATGTAGATAAAATTAAAAGAGGTGACTCAAATAATAATGGTGCAGTAAAAGATCCGGACAAAATAATTAGCTTTAGATCTGAATAATAATTTTAAATGGCATTAAAAAAATTTACTTTTAATGTTGCAAAAAATGATGGTTACGCAAGATTAGGAAAAATTACTACACATAGAGGTCCAATAGACACCCCTGCATTTATGCCTGTCGGTACACAAGGTACTGTTAAAGGTACATTCATAAAAGATATTGAGAAAACAGGAAGCCAAATTATTCTATCAAACACTTATCATTTGATGATTAGACCAGGTGTTAAAAGAGTTAAAAAATTTGGAGGTCTTCACAAATATATCAATTGCAGACTTCCAATTTTAACAGATTCTGGAGGATATCAAATTATGTCACTTTCTAGATTAAATAAAATAGATAAAAAAAAAGGTGCAATTTTTAATTCACACATAGATGGTTCCAAATTTATATTAAGTCCTGAGGAAAGTATTAATATCCAAAAAAAACTGAATTCAGATATAGTAATGGTTCTTGATGAATGCCCTAAAAAAAATTTAAATTATAAATTTATTCAGAAATCAGTTGAACTATCTACACACTGGGCAGCAAGATCAAAAAAAGCATTTGGTATAAATAAACATAAGGCTTTATTCGGGATAGTCCAAGGTGGCCTTTTCAAAGATTTAAGATTGAAATCATTAAATGATTTAAAAAAAATTGGTTTTGATGGATATGCTATAGGTGGTCTAGCAGTTGGTGATACTCAAGATGAAATGTTTAAAGTACTTGATTATTTAAAAAATCATATGCCAAAAGATAAACCAAGGTATCTAATGGGAGTAGGGACCCCATCAGATATTTTAGGCGCAGTTAAAAGAGGTATTGATATGTTCGATTGTGTTTTACCAACTAGATCAGGTAGAACCGGTTTAGCTTTTACATGGAACGGTCGTGTACATATTCGAAACGCAAAATATAAAAATGATAAAAAACCTCTTGATAGTTCTGTCAAAAAATTTGATTTAAACAAATATTCTAAAGATTACTTAAATCATTTATTTAATACAAACGAAATGCTAGGATCAATGATTCTTACATTAAATAATATTAATTTTTATCAAGAACTTATGTTTGAGATAAGAAAGAATATAAAAAAAGGTACTTTTTCTAAATTTTATAATAAATATTCGAGAAAGTTGTAAAATTTACACGTTGATAATATAAAAAAAATCACTATAAAACATCTTGTTGTGGGCCCTTAGCTCAGTTGGTAGAGCAATTCCCTTTTAAGGAATGGGTCGATGGTTCGAGTCCATCAGGGCTCACCAAATTAAATGTTTGGTGGATAATTAATAATAACCTCACTCATCCAGTCATTTATTTGATTAATTCTGTTACTTGATGAAGGATGTGTACTCATAAACTCTGCTGGTTCTTTTCCTTTATTTGCCTCTTTCATTCTTTCCCATATTTTAACTGTTTCTCTAATATCATATCCTGATAAAGAGGAAAAAATCATCCCTAGGAAATCTGCTTCACTTTCTTGTTTACGACTAAATGGGTTCATTATACCTATTTGAGATAGTAATCCCACTGTATCCATACCTGTTGCACGATTGACTTGAGATAATTTACCACCAGAAAATATATCAATTAAACTTGTGCCAGTTTTAAGTAACACACCTCTACTTGCCCTTTCCACAGAATGTTTTGCTACTGCATGAGCAATTTCATGTCCCATTACAGCGGCAAGTCCATTAGTATTTTTGGTAATTGGCAAAATTCCTGTATAAACAGCAATTTTTCCACCAGGCATACACCATGCATTTTTAATTTTATCATTTTGAATTAAAATATACTCCCAATCAAATCCTATTGTTGGGTCAGAAATATTTTGACTATCAAAATATTTACGTATTGAGTTTTCAATTTTTTTTCCAATTTCTTTTATTTCACCTAATTTAACCTTATCATCGCTTAATTTTTCTTTTTCTTTTACTTTCTCATAAATTTTCGCTGCTTGAGCATTCAGTTTATGCTCTGGAATAAGCTTTAGTTGTTTTCTTTCAGTAATAGGTGTAGTTGAGCAGGAATGTAAGCCAAAAGCTAAGCACCCGCAACCGATATAATTTATAAATTTTCTTCTATTCATAAAAACAATTTAATATAGTAGATATATACTAGATTTAAAATGGCAAAAACATTAAAAAAAAAGAGATCATTTTTAGCAAGACTTCGTAATTACTTTATTACTGGAATAGTAGTTTTAGTTCCAATTGGAATAACACTATATTTAACAAAATTTTTTATATCAGTATCCTCAAATTTAATACCCAAGGAGATTAATCCTAATAGCTATTTGCCCTTTTCAATACCTGGTCTTGAAATATTTTTGTCCATCATATTTATAACAGTTATTGGTTGGTTATCTCTATCCTTTATCGGAAAAAAAATTTTACAATTAGTTAATGAAACATTGAAAAGAATTCCCATATTAAGAACTATATATTCAGCGATCGGACAAATGACTGAAAGTTTGGCTCCAAGAAAAGGTAATAAAAAAAGTGTTGTTTTAGTAGAGTATCCAAGAAAGGGTAGCTGGGCTGTTGGATTTGCAACAAAAGATAATAAAGGTGAAATATCAAAAAAAACTAGTACAGAATTAGTAAACGTTTTTGTTCCAACAACCCCTAATCCAACCAGCGGATTTCTTTTAATGTTTCCAAAAAAAGAAATTATTTATCTAGATATGACTTTTGAAGAGGCCTCTAAATTTATTGTTTCTGCCGGAACTTCTAACCCAAAAAACTAAACAAGGTCGTTTAAAATATCTGCCCTATCATATAATTTGAGCAGTGTATTGTATTTGTTTAAATCTGTATCATTATTTTCAATTCTATTTATTTCTTTTTCTGCTAGCAAAAACAAATTTTCATTTAGTACTGGGTCAGCAAGTCTAAATGAATGGAGTCCACTTTGTTTAAAACCCAATAGTTCTCCATATCCTCTTAATTTCATATCCTCTTCTGCAATTTTAAAACCATCATTATTTTTTTTTAAAATATTTATTCTTTTTTTTGCATTTTCACTTAATGTAGATTTGAATAGCAGTATACAATAAGATTGCTTTTCACCACGACCAACTCGACCACGTAATTGATGAAGTTGGGATAATCCAAATTTGTTTGCATTTTCTATTATTATTGCTGATGCGTTAGGAAAATCAATTCCTACCTCTATGACAGTTGTTGATACCAATATATCTATTTTTCTTTCTAAAAAATCAGTGAGGATTTTATGTTTTTCCTCCTTTTTTAAAGATCCATGAAGAAGGCCAACTTTTTTATTAAATATTTTTTTTAGGATCTCGTATCTTTTAATTGAAGATTGGTGGTCTAGTTTTTTTGACTCTTCAATCAATGGACAGACCCAAAAAATCTGTTCTCCGATTTTAATAAGTTTTTTTATAAATAAAATTATTTCATTAATTTTATTATCTGGCTTACTATAAGTAATCACATCTTTTCTGTTTCTAGGTTTGCTTCTAATTATTGACTTATCCATATCTCCAAATGCTGTCATGATCATAGTTCTTGGAATTGGTGTTGCAGACATCACCAAAACATCGCAATTTACTCCTCCTTTATCTGAAAGTTTTTTCCTTTGTTTGACACCAAATTTATGTTGTTCATCAATTATTATTAAACCCAATTTTTTAAACTGTATATTATCTTGAAATAGTGAGTGTGTACCAATTAAAAAATTTATCTTATTTAAAGATAAATCTGATATAATTTTTTTTCTCTCTTTATTATCAGTTTTACTTGTTAAAATTTCTATCTTTATATTTTTTGGAAAAAGCTTTTTGGCTAATTTAAGATGTTGTTGAGCTAATATTTCTGTTGGAACCATTAAAGAAACTTGAAAACCACTTGAGATTACATTTAAACTTGCAATTAATGAAACAATTGTTTTTCCACTACCAACATCTCCCTGCAATAACCTGAACATTTTTTGATTTGATTTGAGATCTTTATTAATTTCATTTATTGAATTAATTTGATCTACAGTTAGATTAAAATTTAATTTTTTTGTTATAAAATTAGCTGTATCAATGTTAAATTTTTTTTTATTTTTTTTAATCTTTTTTATTGATTTTCTAACTTTAGAACTTATTAGAAAACTCGATAATATTTCATCAAACGCTAGTCTATCAAAAAAAGGTCCTTTTTTATTTATATTTTTAGGATCATGTAGTTTTTGAATTGACTCTTTCCAGCTTATATTTTGAAATTTATTTAGTACAGACTTGTCATGCCATTCATCTAAATCAGGTAATTTTTCAAGAACAGAGTTTACGATAGTTAGATATTTTTTTTCACTTAAACCTTCTGTAAGACTATAGGATGAGTGAATTTTTTTTATCTTATTTATATCTGTAGATACATGAGTTGGGTTTGTAACCTGATATTTATTTTTATAAAACGAAATTTTACCACTAATGGTCACTCTAGATTTTAATGGCAAAATCTTTCTTATATATCCCTCATAGCTATTAAAAAAAATACATTCCAATTTACCAGTTTCATCACTGCATATGACCTTATTAGGTAAATTTCTAATTCTTGGAAAACTATATTTTTCAACATTAACTACAATGGTTTGGACTTTTCCTAATTGTAGCTCATTAATTTTTGATATCTGTGTCCTGTCCGTATAGTCTCTTGGCAAACTCCATAACAGATCGAATATAGTATTTATATTCTTTTTTTTGAATAATTTTGTAGTTTTAGTACCTATACCTTTTATGCTACTTATATCTGAAACTAAAAAATCGTAATTGTTCATGTTTTATTTATATATCTATGGCCATAAATAAAGAAGAAATTAAAAATAAAATAATTTATCGCGCTTCATATAGAGGAACCAAGGAGATGGATATATTAATGACCTCTTTTGTAAGATCTATTATAAATAACATAGATGAAAATTACTTAGAAACACTAAATGATTTTGTTAATATGGATGATGAAACGTTAAAATCAATTAAAAAAAAAGAATCATTAATTAATGTTGATAATAGCGTTATGCTAGAAATAATAGATAAGTTTCAAAAATATTAAATGAAGTGGCGGAGAGACTGGGATTCGAACCCAGGAAAGAGTTGCCCCTTTGCCGGTTTTCAAGACCGGTGCTTTCAACCGCTCAGCCATCTCTCCGTTAGCAAGGTTTTATAAGTATAATAATAAAATTCAACAAAAAAGATGTATATTTTAAAATTAACTAAATACTTTAATAAAAACTTTATTTAGAAATTATTATATGGAAAATAAAAATTTAAAAAACGGAATTTATTACGCAACAATTGGTTCTTTATGGTGGGGTTTGCTTGGAACATATTTTTTTCAATATATAAGTTATGCAGGTACTGTAGAAGTTGTTGTTCATCGTAGTCTTTGGACATGTATAATTTTGTTTTTAACAACAGTATACTTTAAAAAATGGGCTCACTTTAAAAAAATTTTTTTTAATAAGAAAAATTTATTTATTTTATTTATTACTAGTATTTTAATACTAGCAAATTGGACAACATGGATTTATGCCGTTTCAACAAATAGAATAATAGATGCAAGTTATGGATATTTTATATTTCCAATTTTAAACGTTTTTTTAGGTTTTCTTTTTTTTAAAGAAGATATGAATAGAAAAAGAATGATATCAATTATTATTGTTATCTTATCCTCAACTTTTCTATTATTCAATTTTGAATCATTTCCATGGGTTGGTATTTTTGTAGCTATATTTTGGAGTGTTTATAATTTACTAAGAAAAAAAATAGATGTAGATACCGATATAGGTCTATTTATAGAGAGTCTATTTGCCTTACCATTAGCCTTAGTATTTCTATATTTTATTTTTCAAAATAATTTTAATAATTTTTCAACAAATGAACCGCTAAGTATTTTTCTATTATTTTTAGCTGGGCCAATGACAGTGATTCCATTATTTTTTTATATCAAAGGACTTGAGAAAGCTGGCTTAGGCACATCTGGAATGATATTCTTTATAACCCCAACAAGTCAGTTTTTACTTGGTTATTTATATTTCAATGAACCTTTTTCACCAGAAAAGTTGATTAGTTTTATTTTTATTTGGATTGCTGTATTTATATATATGAGAGATTTGTATGAAAATAATTAAAATAATTCTTTTTGTATTTATAATTATTAATAATGCTTATGCAAATGAGGATTTTGAAAATTGGTTAAATAATTTTACAAAAACAGCTTTAGACGAGGGGATTTCTCAAGAGACGGTAAGTATAGTTTTAAAAAATGCAAAATTTTTACCAAATGTTATCAAATACGATAGATACCAGCCTGAATTTTATGAGGATACAAAAACATATATAGGCAAAAGAGTAACAAATAAAAAAATTAATAATGGTTCAAGATTGTATGCAGCAAATAAAAATTTTATAAATGAAATAGAGAAAAAATTCTCTGTCGAAAAAGAATTATTATTATCTTTAATGGCCATAGAGACAAACTATGGAAAATATTTAGGTAAAATGGATATAATTTCATCCCTAGCCACTCTTAGTTTTGATAAAAGAAGAAGTGAGTTTTTTACTAATGAGTTATTAATTGCTTTAAGATTAATAGACAAAAAACTTATTGATCACAAAATTTTATATGGATCATGGGCAGGAGCCTTTGGTAATTTTCAATTTATGCCTTCCACAATAAAAAATTATGCTATCGATTACGATAAAAATGACAAAATAGAGCTCAAATCAATAAATGATTCATTTGCATCTGCTGCAAATTATGTAAATAAAATTGGTTGGAAAAAAAATAGCCCATGTTTTAAAAAAATTAATCTTAAAAATACAATTCCAATAAAATATTTAAATACTTCAGCAAGAATGATTAAGCACAAAAAAAAATTTAAATATTATAAAAAATATATAGAAAATAGTAAAAATATTAAAATTCAGGATAATGTAAAAATAGCTATTATAACACCTGATAAAGACATTGTAGATAATGCAGATATTTACTCTCCTGCATATATTGTATTTGACAATTATGAGTTAGTACTAAAATGGAATAGATCGTTACGTTTTGCATTAGCTGTATGTACATTAAAGGACAACTTTTATGAAATTTTATAAAATATTATTTCTATTTATTTTTGCATCATGTGCTCCTATAGAAAAAACAACAAATATTCATTTTAAAGAGTCTTTTACCAATTCTGGTTTTGCCTTAATATATGATGACAAATTTTTTGAGAATAAAAAAATAAATAAAAAGCTAGATAATAGATCCTATGAGATTTTCCAAAGAAATCTTAAGCCAGGAACTAACGCTATAATTAAAAATTTATTAAATAATAAAACACTTCTTGTTACTGTAGGTAAAAATTCAAAATATCCAAATTTTTTTAATTCAGTAATATCAAAAAGGATAGCAGATGAATTAGATATAAATATTTACGAACCTTATATCCAAGTTATTGAAATTGATAAAAACTCTGTTTTTTTAGCAAATAAAACTAAAACATTTGATGAGGAAAAAAATGTTGCTGAAAAAGCACCAGTTCTTGAAATAGGAATTAAAGATTTGTCAGATAATAAGACTGCAAAAGTAAAAAAACCTGAAATAAGTATATTTAAATATGTTATCAAATTAGGTGATTTTTATTTTTATGATAGTGCAATGAGCTTAAAACAAAGAGTCAAAAATGAATTTAAAGTTAATGAGGTTAAAATAAATAAGCTTTCAAAAACTAAATTTAGAGTATATTTAGGACCCTATGATAATTTAAATTCACTTAAAAATGCATTTAATAAAATATCTATTTTAAACTTTGAAAATATTGAAATTATAAAAATATGAAAAACAAACTGATCTATTATTTTTTTGTAATTTTTTTTATATCTACAACATCGAAAGCTAATTTTGATATAGATGCAAAAACTGCAATTTTGCAAGATTATCTCTCTGGTGAAATACTTTATCAAAAGGATCCTGACTTATCTATCTATCCTGCTTCTATGACCAAAATTATGACTTCTATAATTGCGTTTGATTTAATTGAAAAAGGAGATTTATCTTTTGACGAAAAATTTATGATTTCTGAGAATGCGTGGAGATTATCTCAATCTGGATATTCATCAATGTTTATAATGGTGGGGGACATGGTAAGTGTAGAAGATTTATTAAGAGGTATAATTGTTGTTTCTGGTAATGATGCATGCGTTGCATTAGCTGAGGGTATTGCTGGTAGTGAGGAAGAGTTTGCCGTGATGATGACTTCAAAAGCAAAAGAAATTGGTATGGATAATACAAATTTTTCCAACTCATCTGGAATTAACGATCCAGATAATTATTCTACTGTTCGAGATATACTAATTATGTCTAATTATCTAATAAAAAACTATCCTGAATTTTACGAAATGTATAAAGAAAAAGAATTTACTTGGGATAGAACAGGTGGCGATCCAATAACACAAGGAAATAGAAACCCCTTGTTGTATAAAAATTTTGGAGCCGACGGTATTAAAACTGGATATTTAGCTGTAGAAAAATACTCTTTAGCATCTTCAATAAAGAGAAAAGATAGAAGATTAATAGCTGTAGGTAGTGGGTTTAATAGCAAAAATTCAAGATCAAAACAATCTGCAAAACTTTTAACATATGGTTTAACAAACTTTGATACTATTAAACTATTTAGCAAAGACGAAAGTATTGGTGAAGTCGATGTATGGTTAGGAAAGAAAAAAAAAGTGCAAGCTTATTTAAAAAAAGATATTTATAAAACTATCCCAAAAGCAAGAAAAAGATATTTAAAAGCTGTTATGGTTTATGATGGTCCAATAAATGCACCTATTTCTAAAAATCAAAAATTAGGTAAATTAAAAATTTACTATAAAGACGATTTATTGGAAGAACATGATTTACTAGCATATGAAGATATTAAAAAATTAAATATTTTTTCAAGAATTTTAAGCTCTATAAATTATTTGATTTGGGGTGATGTCTAAATATCCAATTTTTGTATTTGAGGGCATAGAAGGTACCGGAAAATCAACTCAAGTTAAATCTATTAGCGCCTACTTAAAAAAAAAAAGAGTTCCATTTATAATTCTCAGAGAACCAGGCGGATCAAAGAATTCTGAGAAAATTAGAAAAATTTTACTTAATAAAAGATCTAATTTTAACCCTATAACTGATTTATTATTATATTTAGCATCTAGAAGTGAAAATATTGAAAAAATTATTAATAAAAATTTATATAAAAAAATAATTTTAATTGACAGATTTGTATATTCAACATTGGCATATCAG
>CABZUW010000014.1 GCA_902529105.1 uncultured Pelagibacteraceae bacterium | reverse complement strand
CAACTGAACTTGGTGTCACTAAATTCATTCCAATGCTAAGTGAGAGAACTATGGTTCGAGATTTAAATTCAGAAAGGTTAAATAAAGTAATTATTGAAGCCTCAGAACAGTCAAATCGTATCAAATTACCAAAATTAGAAAAATTAATTAAATTTAAAGATTTTATAAAGTTATACAAAGATACCAATATTGTTTTTGGGGATCTGAATTCTTCTAATGATCAAATCAAAATAATTAAAGATAGTCCTGTATGCATTTTAATTGGACCAGAGGGCGACTTTTCTGAAAATGAGAGAAAAGAAATTCTAGACCTAAAAAATGTAAAATCTTTAAAAATAAATAAAAATATTTTGAGAGCAGAGACAGCCGCCATATCAATAATATCAATAATTAGTTTTAAAATTTTATCTCAATAGTTTATCTATTTTTTTAAACATATCTTTATATGCAGCATGATGACTTATACGATCTAAATATTTTCCATTTTTTAACAATAATACTGAAGAGCTGTGGTTTATTAAATAATTACCATCTTCAGTAAAAATTTTTTCAGATAAAACACCCCAAGATTGCGATAATAAAAAAACTTTTTTTGGATCACCAGTAATTCCAAATATTTTATTTTCAAATCCATCTAAATAATTTTTTATAATATCAGGTGTATCCCTTGTAGGGTCAATACTTACAAAAAACACTTT
Organism: uncultured Pelagibacteraceae bacterium; assembly: GCA_902529105.1. Lineage (GTDB taxonomy): Bacteria > Pseudomonadota > Alphaproteobacteria > Pelagibacterales > Pelagibacteraceae > Pelagibacter. The sequence goes on along the minus strand of CABZUW010000014.1, from coordinate 30,351 downwards.
AAATTTTTCTTTTTTTCTTATCTCAAGTTCATTTATAACCATATCTAAATTATATAAAGTCATTGGACATATGTCAGGACAATTTGTGAATCCAAAAAATATTGCGGTTAATGGTCCATCAAATGATTTTTCTGTTATAGTTTTATCATTCACATCTTTAAGTGAAAATTCTGAGCCTTTAAAGGATGCGACCATATCATCTTTTTGTTCCTTGATATTTAAAAAGACCGGAAGCATTAAAAAAATAAATAAAAACAGACATCCAGATATTATTGTAATTGAAGTTTTTAATTTCATAGTTGATAATGCTTTATAAATGATTATATAAAATTTATGTCTAGTTTTTTAAAGAAAATTTTTGGCACAATTATAGAGAAACCATGGGAGGCTGAAAGAGCACAAGTTGATGACGCACACAGTGGTCAAACTTTTGATTTATCAGTTCAAAAATCAGCTGTAATAATCATCTTTGGTATTGCAACAGTCTTATTTAGCTTAATTTTTACAGGTTATATTTACAGTGTTCCACCTGAACAAGATACTAAATATTTATTAAAACCCAATCTGCTTTGGATAAATACTTTTATACTATTTATAATTTCCTTTTACTTTAACAAAGTAACTAATGAATTAAAAAAATCTGAAGTAACAAATGTAAAAAAAAATTTATTAGTTATAGGAGGTCTGAGTTATCTTTTTCTATTTGGACAAGTGGCTTTTTGGATTCAGTTGATGAAAAGTGGAAACTATGTTCAAACAAATAATTATTTTTCATCATTTTATATTTTTACAGCTCTTCACGGACTGCATTTACTTGGCGGCCTTTTATTTTGGGGGAAAGTTGCCTCGAGAGTTTTAAAAACTAAAAGCGAAAAAATTTTAGATGAAGAAAAAAATATATCCGCACTTTCAATGTACTGGACGTTCCTTCTTGTGGTATGGTTAGCTTTTTTTCTTATGATCTATGTTTTCAATGATGCATTCATAGAGTGGTGTAAGACCCTAGTCGCCTAAAGAAATAAAACTAGTATTGAACCAACTAAAGCAACTACTAAAAGTAATATATTTACTGACTTAAGATATCTCTTAGTTTCAGGCTTTACTCCGTCTTTTTTAAAAGCTCCTGCACCGAGTGAGATGACAACATAAAATAATAAAACAAGTGCTAAAATAGCGATAAGTATCCCGAATTTTCCTAACATTTTTAGCCTTATATAGGCTAATTATAATCATTTGAAAGACATTTTGTCATAGGTTTTTATTATATTTCTCTTATATAAAAATTTATATGCACGCAGGTATTATATTCTTTTTAGTAATTTTGGGTTCAGTTTTATTCCATATTTTTACTCCATGGTATTGGACAGATATTGCTTCTAATTGGCAAGGTATGGACGATACTATTACTTTAACATTCTGGGTAGGTGGGGGAGTATTCGTAGCTGTCTGTTTGTTTATGGTTTACTGTGTTTTTCGATATTCATACAAAGAGGGAAGAAAAGCGGAATATAAACCTGAGGATAAAAAATTAGAAAAGATCTTAACTTGGGCAACAACATTGGGTGTTGCTGCTTTACTTGCACCTGGTTTAATAATTTGGAATCAGTATGTTAATGTTCCAAAGAATGCTCTAGAAGTTGACGTTATGGCATGGCAGTGGGGATGGCAATATAGATTACCTGGTGAGGATGGAAAACTTGGAACAACTAAAGTCACAAATATTAATGATGAAAATCCATTTGGAATTAATGTAGATGATCCGTTTGGTAGAGACGATATACTTGTTCAGAGTGATTATATCAATTTAGAAAACAATAAGCCTGTGAAAATTTTATTGAGATCAGTTGATGTATTACACAATTGGTATGTTCCACAATTTAGATCTAAAATGGATGCGGTTCCAGGAATTGTAACTTTTTATTGGTTTGAGCCAAATAAAGTTGGTGAATATGAAGTTTTATGTGCTGAATATTGTGGAGTAGGGCATTATGCAATGAGAGGTGGGGTAGAAGTTCAAAGCACCGAGGATTATAATAAATGGTTATCTGAGCAAGAAACTTTCCAAGATTTGATTGCAAAACTAGAAAAACCAGAATTTGAAAATAAAAAAATAGTAAAGAATAATAATTTCATTTTAAACAAAGATATATATAAAGAGGAATAATTTATGTCAGACGAATACGAGAATAAATCAAGTTACCAAGCACAGTCTTCTGAAACAATTTCAGGAACTGGCTCAGGTGTTTCACCAGATATAGACTATGTGAGACCAGCAGAAAATCCAGAGCAGGATTTGTATCATGCACATAGTTTTATTGAGAAGTGGGTATTTTGCCAAGATGCAAAAGTTATAGGAGTACAGTATTTTTTAACAGCTGTCTTTACAGGCGTTGTAGGTTTAATTCTGTCATGGTTGATGAGATTACAATTAGGTTTTCCTGGTTTAGCTGGTTTTATAACTGCTGAGCATTATTATCAATTTGTAACTATGCACGGAATGATAATGGTTGTTTATTTTTTAACAGCCTTATTCCTCGGAGGTTTCGGAAATTATTTAATTCCATTAATGGTTGGTGCAAGAGATATGGTTTTTCCATATGTGAATATGTTAAGTTTTTGGATGTTCTTTGTGGCTGTAGCAGTTTTGATGGCTAGCTTTTTTGTTCCGGGAGGACCGACTGGTGCGGGATGGACATTATATCCACCTCAAACTATTTTGGAAGGAACTCCGGGCCATGGTTGGGGAATTTTATTAATGTTAATTTCTTTATCTCTTTTCGTAATTGGTTTTACGATGGGAGGTTTGAATTATATGATTACTATTCTTCAAGCAAGAACTAGAGGAATGACACTTATGAGAATGCCATTAACTGTATGGGGCATATTTACCGCTACAGTCTTAGCGATGTTAGCGTTTCCTGCACTTTTAGTTAGTTCTATTATGATGACATTGGATAAGCTTTTGGGAACTAGTTTCTTTATGCCAACTATATTAAAAGCTGGTGAGGTTTTAGAGTATGGTGGTGGAAGCCCTATTTTGTTTCAACATCTGTTTTGGTTCTTTGGACACCCTGAAGTTTACATCGTTGCACTTCCAGCATTTGGTATCGTTTCAGACTTAATTTCAGTTCATGCAAGAAAAAATATTTTTGGTTATAGAATGATGGTATGGGCAATAGTTGGTATCGGTGCACTTAGTTTCTTCGTATGGGCTCACCATATGTATGTAAGTGGAATGAACCCATGGTTTGGTTTCTTTTTTGCATCTACAACTTTGATTATTGCTGTTCCAACAGCTATGAAAGTTTATAATTGGATACTTACTTTATGGAGAGGCAACATAAGGATTAATACAGTTATGTTATGGTGTTTAGGTTTCATTGTAACTTTTGTTAACGGTGGTATAACTGGAATATTTTTAGGTAACGTTAGTGTTGATGTTCCTTTATCAGATACATATTTCGTAGTGGCTCATTTTCACATGGTTATGGGAATTGCTCCATTAATGGTGATTATGGGAGCAATCTATCATTGGTTTCCTCTAGTAGCAGGAAAAATGTTAGATGAAAAATTAGGTAAATGGCATTTTTGGACTACTTTCCTTGGAGCGTACTCAATTTATTTCCCAATGCATTATCTTGGATTTATCGGAGTTCCGAGAAGGTACTATGAAATGTATGATAGTCCATACATGACCTCGGGAGTTGGTCTTAATGAATTTATAAGCACTGCAGCATTTATAGTTGGTGCCGCTCAATTAATTTTGGTCTTTAATATAGTTAAAACAATGAAGACTGGTAAAAAAGCGGAGAAAAATCCGTGGAAAGCTAATTCGTTGGAGTGGTTTACTTCAACTGTTCCACCTGAGCACGGAAATTTTGGTGAAAGACTTCCAGTTGTTCACAGATGGCCATATGACTATAATGTCCCTGGAGCAGAGGAAGATTACTTACCTCAAACAGCAGCACCAAGTGAAGTTGCACATACAGAGGTAGAAAAAACATAATATAATAAAATGTCTGACCCAAAAATTGAAGGTTTTGAATTAGAAAAAGGGTTTAGGGGCATGGCCAAAGATACTGGCTCTGACCAAACCATGTTCAAAGGGGTTCATTGGGGAAAGGCTATGATGTGGATCTTTTTATTAAGTGACACATTTGTATTCAGTTGTTTCTTAATTGCATACATGAAAGGTAGGGCATCTACACCTGCAGAGTGGCCAAATCCAAGTGAAGTTTTTGCTTTAGAAGCTTTCGGTGTTCCCGTTCCTTTATTACTTATTGCACTGATGACCTTCGTTTTAATTACAAGCAGTGGAACTATGGCACTAGCTGTAAAATATGGCTACGAAAGAAATAGAAAGATGTGCGGATATCTAATATTAGCAACTGCTTTGGGCGGACTTACATTTGTTGGAATGCAAGCTTACGAATGGTCAAAATTAATACACGAGGGTGTTAGACCTTGGGAAAATCCATTTGGAGCAGCTCAGTTTGGATCATTTTTTTTCATGATTACTGGATTCCATGGGACACACGTATCAATTGGAGTTATATTTTTGTTTATATATTGTTATAAAGTATTTGCGGGCCACTATGATGAAGGAAAAAGAGGCTGGTTTACTAAGATGAAGGGTGATTATGTAGAGGTTGAAATATTAGGACTTTATTGGCATTTTGTTGATTTGGTATGGGTATTTATCTTTGCATTCTTTTACTTGTGGTAATTTAAATTATGGAAGAAACAAAAAAAAAAAGCGATCAATCATCAACACATAAAATAGGTATATATTTATGGATTTGGGGACTCTTATTTGTATTAAGTTTCTTTTCATATTTAGTTGATTGGTATCAATTTCAAGGTTTGTTGAGATGGTCATTAATTTTATTCTTTATGTTTTTAAAGGCAGGATTAATCATGGCTTTTTTCATGCACTTGTATTGGGAAAGATATGCGTTGGTAAATGTTTTGCTTTGGCCCATGACAGCAATAGTTTGTTTTGTAGCATTAATGGTTGCAGAGGGTAAGTATACATTATTTTCTAGATTATTTTACTTTTTTGTAGGAGGATAATATGGATGGATATGATTATTTAGCAGGCTTTTTATTATTTTTTCTTTTCTTTATTTATATTGTTTGGTTTGGATTTACAGTAAAGGAAGAAAACCAAAAAGAAAAAGGTGATAACATAAAATTAAATCCATATGATAATATTCCAATACATAGAAAATTAATTGATAAAAAAAATCCTAAAGTAGGTTTATTTGATTTAGGTAATCATGTTTTGATTGCTGGTTTTATTCTTGTAGTAATTTTCATATCGCTTAATGTTGAGTAAAAGTGACAAGCAATATCATAAATAAGAGATCTATTTTTGGAAATACTTTAACATATTTAAAATCATTTCTTCTTCTAATGAAACCTCGAGTGATGTCATTAGTTATCTTCACATGTGCAGTAGGTTTATTAACTTCTCCAGTAAGTGTTCCTTATTATAACTCGATAATCTCAATTTTTTTTGTTGCAGTTGGTGCGGGGGCTGCTGGGGCACTTAACATGTGGTATGAAGCAGATTTAGATAAATTAATGACTAGAACTTGTTTAAGACCGATTCCAACTGGGAAATTAAACAAAAATCAGGCATTGATATTTGGTATTGTTTTATCTTTGTTATCAATTGTAGGATTATATTATTCGTCAAACTTATTATCGGCAGTTATTTTATTTATAACGATCTCTTTTTACGTTTTTATTTACACAATATGGTTAAAAAGAAAAACTCCACAAAACATTGTTATAGGTGGGGCATCAGGAGCCTTGCCGCCTGTAATAGGATGGACAATAGCAAACAATAACCTTGCTCTAGAGCCAATAACGTTATTTTTAATAATATTTTTTTGGACACCATCACATTTTTGGGCATTAAGTTTATTTAAAGCTGATGACTATAAAAAAGCAAATATACCAATGTTACCGTTAACAAATGGCATTGAAAATACAAAGATAAATATATTAATTTATTCAATCTTAATGCTGCCTGTTGTTATAGCGCCATACCTGATTGGATTTGTAGGCAATATTTATCTTATATCTTCTCTATTATTAACATTTTATTACATATTCATTTGTTACGAGCTTTATAGTTTTAAAAAAAATAAATTTGAAATTTCTCAAGCAAAAAAAGTCTTTTCTTACTCTATTCTTTACTTATTCTTACTTTTTGTATTATTCCTTGTAGATAAAATATTTTAGTTGTAGAAGTTTTTCTAATCCATGAATTATATAAGTACTAGAAATAATAGTAAAAAAGTGTCTTTTGAACATGTCTTTTTAAAAGGTCTATCTGAGGAGGGTGGTCTTTTTATACCAGATAAATTAAAAAAATTTGATCATAAAGAATTAGAGTATCTATCAAATTTAAATTACAAAAATCTTGCATTTAATATTATCAAATTATTTACTGGGGATTTCATCAGTGAGCTAGAATTAAAAAATTTGGTTAACAAATCATATGAAAATTTTAGAGATAGCAATGTTGTAAAAATAAATAAAATTAATAAAAATTATTTACTAGAACTATTTCACGGTCCAACTCTCGCTTTCAAAGATATTGCTATGCAACTTATTGGTAATTTTTACGAATATTACCTAGAGAAGAGTAATAAAAAAATTAACATTATAGTTGCCACTTCAGGTGACACCGGCGCAGCCGCAATTGATGCGATCAGAGGAAAGAAAAATATTAATATCTTTGTCTTACATCCAAACAACAAAATCTCATCGGTACAAAGAAAACTTATGACAACTATTGAGGACGATAACGTATTCAACTTAGCAATTAATGGTAATTTTGATGATTGTCAAAATTTAGTTAAATCTATGTTTTCTGATACCGGTTTTGCGAACACTATAAATATGTCAGGAGTAAATTCTATAAACTGGGCGAGGATAATTGCACAAACAGTTTATTATTTTTATTCATATTTTCAAATAGGAAAACAAAATTTGTCCTTTTCTGTACCAACTGGGAATTTTGGTGATGTTTATGCAGGTTATATTTCTAAACAGATGGGTTTACCTATAAGTAAATTTATAGTTGCTACAAATCAAAATGATATTTTGCACAGAGCAATATCAAAGGGGGATTATAAATCAAATAAAGTTAAGGAGACTTTATCTCCAAGTATGGATATTCAAGTTGCTAGTAACTTTGAGAGATTACTTTACGATTTATATGATAAAAATTCTGAAAACGTAATAAATATAATGAAGAGTATAAAAGATAATTCATTTAAAATTGAACAGGATAAACTAAAAAACTTAAGGAATGATTTTGAATCAGAAAGTTTAAATGAAACTGAGGTTATTAATACAATAAAAAAATTTTATGAAGAATATAATATTGTTATCGACCCTCATACAGCTATAGGGGTAGGTGCCGTTGAAAAACTAAATCTAAGTGATGTGGTTATTTTATCAACTGCTCATCCTTGTAAATTTCCTGTGGCAATAGAAAAAGCAATATCAAAAATAGAAAAACTACCTGAAAGCCTTAACTATATTTACGATAAAGAAGAAAAATTTGAGGTGGTTTCAAATGATTTAGAAAAAGTCAAAGACTATGTATTAAGATCAATATGAAATTAAAAATAAATGATCAAATTCCAGATACAGAAGTCTACCAATTAGTTAATGGTGAGCCTAAAAAAAGTCAATTAATTGATCTTTTAGGAAAAGATAAAATTGTTTTATTTGGACTTCCTGGCGCATTTACATCTACTTGTTCAAAACTTCATTTACCAGGTTTTGTTGCAAATGCCGAAAATATAAAAGCGAAAGGAATAAAAGATATATTCTGTTTATCTGTGAACGATCCGTATGTAATGAATGCTTGGGGAGAAGCAAACAATATAAATAGTAAAATCAAAATGTTGTCTGATCCGTATTTACTTTTTACAAAAGCTATTGGTGCTGAAGTAGATAGACATGCAAAAGGCATGGGTATTAGATCAAATCGATACGCAATGGTGATTGAAAATTTAAAAATATTGAATGTTCAAGTTGAAAAAGAGACTAAACTATGTGGTCTGTCTTCAGCAGAGACTATATTAGATATACTTTAATTTTTTTTTAATTTTTCCAAGTGTGTAAATTAATTGCTAGCTGACGATCGTGCCAATAGATCTACCTCATTATTTAATTCATCGGATGAATGTGCTTTTACCCAAATCCATTCTATGTCAAATGCGTTTGATAGATCATCAAGTTCTGTCCAAAGGTTTTTATTTTTAACTTCTTTTTTATCTGCGGTTTTCCAACCATTTTTTTTCCAGTTATATATCCACTCTGTTATTCCAGATTTGACATATTTAGAATCAGTAAAAATTTGAACTTTAGAGCCTTGTGGTATCTTTTTTAGAGCCATTATTGGTGCTGTTAATTCCATCTGATTATTTGTTGTATTTTCTTTGCTACCTTTAATTTCTATTCTTCTGCTATCATTTATTATTATAGCAGCCCAACCTCCTTTACCAGGATTCTCTAAGCAAGATCCATCTGTATAAACTTTTATCATCTTAAGTACTCACTAAATTTGTTAATATTTTTATGAAAATACAACTTATCTATATATTCTCTTGGATTTTTTTTCTTAATCATTGCATTTTTTGGTGTATTTAAATAATCATAAGCTCGAGTTAAAAGATACCTTAAAGCTGAACCTTTGCACAAAGTATTAAAAGCATTTTTTTCATTTTTCGTCAAACTTCTTTTAGCTTCATATCCCTTTATCAAGTTATAAGATTTTTTTTTGTTAAGAATAAATTTATTTTTTTTCTTATCAAAACATAAAGCATTTACACAAGTTGCTAATTCATATGCATAATAATCTGTGCAGGAAAAATAAAAATCAATAAATCCATAAAATTTTTTTTTGTAAAAAAAAATGTTGTCGATAAATAAGTCGGAATGTATAATGCCACTTGGTAATTTTTTAGGCCAGTTTTTCACCAATTTATTAAGATCAGACTTCATATTTATCTTCAAATTTTTTGAGAATTTATTAATTCTTTTATCAATCGTATTTAAAATTTTATATAATGATCTAATTGACAAAGAATTTTCTCTATTGATTTTTAGTTTTTTAGTTGCTTTGTGCAGTTCAGCAACATTTTTACCAATTTGCTTACAATCAGACGGGCTTAGTTTTTTTTTATCTCCACCTTTAAGAAAAGTAACTAAACAAGCTTTTTTATTTCTTATTTTGAAAAGATAAGCTCCTTTTATATTTTTTATTGGGCTAGGGCATACAATTTTGAGTTTTGAAAGCTCGTCCATTAAATTCATGAAAAAAGGTAAATCTTTATTATTTACTCTTTTTTCAAAAATTGTAAGAACAGTCTTTTGATTTTTAAATTGTATATAATAATTAGTGTTCTCTATACCTTTTTTTATACCGTGATAATTTATTATTTTACCTAATTTGAAACTATTCTCAATTTTGTCAATATCTTCCTTATTAATTTTAGTAAATACAGCCATTAATTTAACTTACCAGGAATTTTAAAAGTAACATCTTCTTTTATGACTTCGGTATTTTCAATTTCAATTTGATATTTTTTTTTTAAATTTTTAATAAATTCCTCAACTAGTATTTCAGGCGCCGATGCACCGGATGAAATACCAATAGTTTTACAAGCATCAATCTTATCAAATGGAATTTCACTTTCTGAATGGATAAGTAAAGAATTTTCACATCCAGACTTTTTTGCTACCTCAACTAATCTTACAGAGTTTGATGAGTTTCTACTTCCAATTACAAAAAACATATCACAGAAACTTGCAATTTTCTTAACTGCGGATTGTCTATTAGTTGTAGCATAACAAATATCATCTTTTTTTGGTTCTTTAATTCTTGGAAATCTTCTTTTTAGTACAGTTATTATTTCTTTTGTGTCATCTACTGACAATGTCGTTTGTGTTACGTATGCTAGCTCTCTATTAGATGTATTTTGGTAATTTCTTGCGTCATCAACACTTTCTATAAGATCAATACCACCATTCTGTATCTGCCCCATAGTTCCTATAACCTCAGGGTGGTTTCTGTGTCCTATTAATAAAATGTGATCTCCTTTCCTATTATGGTTTTCAGCTTCTCTATGAACTTTCGATACAAGAGGGCAGGTAGCATCAATATATTCCATCTTTAAATCATTAGCTTGTGCTGGAATAGACTTAGGCACACCATGTGCTGAAAAAATAACAGGTCTTGATTTGTCCTTTATTTCATCAAGCTCTTCAACGAATATCGCACCTATTTTTTTTAAACTTTCTACAACGTGTTTATTATGAACTATTTCATGTCTCACATAAACCGGCGAACCATACTTTTCTAAACTTTTTTTAACAATCTCAATTGCTCTATCTACTCCGGCACAAAATCCCCTAGGGGATGCCAAATATACTTTTATTAATTTATCTCTCATTTTTTTCTTCTCTAAAAAATGGTATTAAGAATACGATACAAGCATTTAAAAAAAATAAACTTCCAAACATAGCCCAAAAATTACCAATACTTGAAATGGTAAAACCAATTGCGGATATTACAAATAAAATCCAACCAAACAAATTTAAATTTCTATTCTTCATTTTTCTCGATTAAATATTCAAGTAATATATGTGGAAATGTTAATGACGCCAATCCAATAAAAATTACTTTATATATGGCATTATTCAATTCAAAAAAGTTATTAAGACTGTAAATAGATACCAAATATAGGACAGCTGTTATTAATGTAAGTGGCAAAGCTTTTTTTAAAAATTTTGAAAATCCTGTACTAAAATTTTTATCTAATTCAAATATAAGCGTTAGACTGTGTCTAATTGAGTGCAAAAAACAAAAATAAATTGTAAATGCCAATATTGGATTAAGAAAGTAATTTATTAATATAATAGATGAAAAATCCATAATTGATAATGTGCTATCATCAATATTTTTAAATTTTGATAAAGTCAATCCTGATAAGAAACTTAAAAAAATTAATAGAAACAAAATTTCTTTAGAAACCAAAAATTCTGAAAATAAATTAAAATTTAGCATTAAAAAAATTTCATTCGTTTCGTTATAATTAAAGAACAGCGGAGCCGTGATAACTAAAGAGCCTTTTAAAAGAAACAGTATATCTTTCTTAAACCCTATGATTTCTGATTTATAAACTGTATCTTCTTTTCCAAAATGGTAACTCGCAATTAAAAGAAAAATTACTAGCAAAAATGTTGGTAATAATATCCATAACAAAATTACAAAAATTGACAAACAAATATAAGAAAAATAAAATTTTTCTATTTGTTTTATTTTATAAATCTTTAATAATTTTTTTCCTTTTAAATTGTCTAAAGACCCATGTGATATCCCCAATGACATAATTAAGAATAAACAAAGGAATAAAAAGTTTTGATTTTGAATGAAAGTAATAGCAGACAATATAATACATAAATTAAAAAAAATTAAAGAGTGTATAAAATCAATTTTTTTTGACATCTCTAAATTAACTCTTTAATAAAAATCATTTTAGGCATTTTCATAATTATATGCATATCGTCAATAAAATTGCTTTTATTAGATAAAAATTTTACAACCTTTTCATTGTTTGCAGTAAACATATTATAAAAAATTCCAGGCATTAATTTTGGATTTTTATATAAAACCTTTAAGAAAATATTATCCAAATATTGATATTTTTTTCCGATTTGAAAATTTTTAATTTTGGCTATATTTTCGAAATTTTTACAAATATATTTGCTGTGTTCTTGAATATTTAAAAAAGTATAACCAGTGCTAAGTCTTGTCATACCTCCTGCGGTGCCAATAGAAATTTCATTATCTTTTTTAGTTATTCTTTGATTAAAAAGAGGAATTTTACCCTTTTCTTTATATTTAATTTTATAATTATTAATATTTAACTTTTTCTCTATATAATTTACTAATTGTTCTTCATAATTTTTTTCAGTTTCATCTTTCATATTTGATAACCAAGTAGTCTCAACAAGCGCTTTTCTACCATCAAATGGAAGTGTGTAAAAAAAATGAACACTACTTTTTTGATCACAATCAAAATCCATAAGGTTCATAATTTCACTATCAAATATTTTTTTTTCCACTTCTATCTCAAAGCCCGCAAAATGTTGCCAAAGATCGTCTTTTTTAGGGGTAGTATTTGCCAAACTATTAAATATAAATGATTTGCTTGTGTTTAAGCTCTCTATTGTTTTTAAAAAGTAAATATTTTTATTTTTACTTAATTCAGCAATTATTTTTTTATAAAATAGCCCACTATCTATGGTCTGATATGGTGTTTTAGAACAATTAATATAATTAGTTTTACTTGAAATATTAATTGAAAACTCTTTCCAGCTTTTAATAACACAATCTTCAAAATTGTGTGGATTGACTCGCCAAAATGACCATGTTTTATCTCTTTCGTAAATTTCTCTAGGCTCAATTATAGCCAAAGTTTTATTCTCAATTTTGTTATTTATTTGCAATTCATACGCAAGAGATAAACCTGCGCATCCACCACCTATAATAATGTAATCAAAATCTATCATCTAAATTTATTTCTCTCCTTATATTAATGTGGTGAAAATCAAGATTATGGTTATTAGGTTTCAAAAATAGTAATAAAATAAAATCGTAAATACTTAAAAAAGTTTCTTTTACTTTTCCTAATTTTGTGACAAATATTTTTCCTGATCGTTTATAATCTTCAAAATCTCTTTTCTTTATAATCTCATTTCCAATTTGTCTATAAACACGCCTAGCTACTAAAATTGCAAATCTACAAGAAATAGGTATTTCACTAATTGATCTAAATGAACTATTATAGAAAGTATCAGCTAATTTTATTGTTTCCTTAATTTTGTTAAAATTATTATCAATATACTTTCTGTTTCTTCCTGAATCTTCAATAACATCTCTAGCAATATTTGTTAATTGCATGGCAATTCCTAAATCAATTGCTGAAGTTAATGCCAAATTTGACTTAACTTTTAATATTTTTGCCATCATTAGTCCTACTGTTCCTGCTACCCTATATGAATAAATTAATAAATCTTTTTCATTACTTAATAAAACTTTTTCCTGCAAATCGGTTTCAATCCCGTCGAATAAATCGTCTATTATTTTTGTAGATATAGAAAACTCATGAATTAGTTGCCACATATTTCTTATTTTAATTGAACTAAAGTCTTTTTCATAAAATCTTTTTTTAAACTCTTTAAAATTATTCTTCTTAATATCTAAGTTTTCCTCTTCATCAGCGATATTATCTACAGTTCTACAGAAATCATACAAGGTTGAGCAATTATTATACTTTGATTTTGGTAAAAAAAATCCAGCCCAATTAAAAGACTTTGCGTAGATTGATAAGTAATTATGTGACATTAGATAATTTTATCTAATACTTTTGCTGAAGACAGAACACCAGGAACGCCAGCTCCTGGATGAGTGCCAGCTCCTACAAAATATAATCCTTTGCATATTTCAGATTTATTATGAAATCTAAAATATGCTGATTGACTAAATTTAGGCTGAATCGAAAATCCAGATCCATATTTTGTATTTAATTCGCTTTCAAAATAATCAGGAGTTAAATAAAAATCTTCAACAATATTTTCTTTTAATTCTGGAAGTAAATGATTTTGCATTTTTTCTATTACTAGATTTTTCATTCTTTCACCTTCGTCGCTCCATTTTATTTTAGATTGGTTATTTGGCACTGGAACTAAAACATAAAAGCAGTCGTGTCCCTCAGGTGCCATCGATTTGTCAGTTGCTGAAGGTCTATGGAGATAATAACTAATGTCATCATTTAATTTTTTTTTGTCAAAAATATCATTTAGGTGCTCTTTGTATTTATTCCCAAATTTAATTGTGTGATGAGCTACGTTCTCATAAACTTTTTTTGTACCAAAGTAATAAACAAATAATCCCATTGAGTAATCCATTCTTTTTCTTTTCCATTCAAATAAGGAATTTTTTTTGTTATTTATCAATTGATCGTACACATTTGGTGGATCTGCATTACATATCACATTATCGGCATTTAATTTGTGTGAATTATTAATTTCTATAGATGTAATTTTTCCATTTTGCATATAAAATTTAGTTGCCTCGGAATTTTTAATAATTTCAATTTTTTCTTCTAACATTAATTTCTCTAGCCCCTTAATTATTGCACCAGTACCACCCATTGAATAATGAATTCCCCATTTCTTTTCTAAGTATAAAATAAGTCCATAAATAGAAGTCGTGGTAAATGGATTGCCTCCAACTAATAAGGGATGCATACTCAGCATTCTTCTTAGTTTTTCATTTTCAACATATGATGAAACCAAAGAGTAAACAGACCTATAACTTTTAAGGCTGAACAAAGATGGCAATTGTTTCATCATGAAAAGTGGTTTATCAAAAGGCACATCTGATAATTCAGTAAAACCTTTATCAAAAATTCTTTTTGTAAAATCGACTAGCTTAATATATCCATTTAAATCTTTTTTACTTATTTTTTCTATTTGGTCTCTCATTGAATTTTCATTCCCTGAATAGTCGAAGCTAAATCCATCTTCAAAGACAAACCTATACCAAACATCTAATGGCTTTATTTTGATATAATTTGATGGATCTTTATTAAACATTTCAAATAATTCATAGATTAAATGTGGGGCTGTTATTACAGTTGGACCTCCGTCAAATTTAAATCCATTCCGCTCAAAAACTCTCGCTCGACCACCTAAATCATTATGTTTTTCAACTAATGTAACGTCATGTCCTTTAGCTTTAAGTCTTAAAGCTGCAGCAATACCACCAAAACCTGAGCCTATTACAATTGATTTCATAACTTCAATTTATATTATTTAAAAAAAAAAGTAACGAAATTACTTTCTAGGAATTTATTTTTTTTATTTGTTCTTTTGTTTCTTTAAGATTTTTTGCAAATAAAGCATCTAATTTTGTTTTATCAACCGAACTAGTAATCACTTTTTTTACCGAGTCTATAGCAATTTTGATTGACGTATTCTTTATATCTTTAATAGCGTTATCTTTCATTTGATTTATTTTATTTTGAGCCAAATTCTTTTTCAATTCTGATGATTTATGAAATTTATCATTCATTTCAATAATCAAACGCTCTGCATGACTCTTGGCCTCGTCGATTATTCTCTTTTTTTCTTTTTCTGCACTATCCAGTTTATTTTTTGCTTTAACTAGAAGTTCTTTTGATTCTGTTCTAAGTTTTTCGCTCTCATCAATTTCCTTCTTAATATCAACAATCATTTTAGCCAAAAGATCATTAACTTTTTGTGGAACTTTTAAATAAACTAATCCAACAAAAAATATAACAAATGATATTGCTACCCAAAATGTTGCATCAAACTCCATAATATTTGCCCTTTTCCTTTTTGGATAAATCTTCAACTATTGCTGAAATATTACTTTGATTTACATCTGCTCCAATTAATTGTCTTAGTAAATCTGAAGATGTACTTATAGCAATTTGATTAATTGTTTCTGGAGAACGTTTTCTTAATTCATTTATTTCATTTTCAACTGCTTTTATCTCAGAGTTAATTTCGTCTTCAAGTAGCTTTTTTTTATTATTTATATCCTCACTTATCTTTTTCTTAGCCTCATTTAAAATATTTTTTGCATGGACTTTGCTTTCATAAATAATTTTATCAAACTCTTTAATTTTATCATCACTTTCTTGTCTCTGTGCTTCTGCTTTTTCAATATTTTCTAATATTTGTGATTTTCTATTCTCCAAGTTAGAACTGATATTGGGTAATATAAATTTTGATAAAATAAGAAACAATAAGCCGAAGGTGAAGACTAACCAGAAAATTTGAGAAAACCAAAATTCAGGGTCTAGTTGAGGCATACCTCCACTCTCTGCACTTAAAGCTGTCTTAATTAAAGCGCAGTATGAAATTATACTAAATAAAGTTTTCTTAATGAACATCAACTATATTAAAATGCAAATAATATAATCAACGCAACAACTAATCCAAACAAACCAGTAGCTTCAGCTAGTGCAAAACCTAAAAGCAAATTAGGAAATTGTTTTTGTGCTGCAGACGGATTTCTCATAGCTCCAGATAGGTAATTACCAAAAATAATTCCTATTCCAACACCCGCTCCTGCTAGTGCAATCGCTGCTAATCCTGCACCGATCATTTTTGCTGCTTCTAATTCCATTATATCCTCCTTTTATTTAATGGTGTAAATTTAATGCATCATTTAAATATATGCATGTTAAAATTGCAAAAACATATGCTTGAAGAAACGCAACTAGAATCTCTAGCCCTGTAAGTGCAACTGAAAAACTTAGAGGCAACCAGCCTCCAACTATACCTAGACTAACTACAAAACCTCCAAAAACCTTCATCATTGTATGTCCAGCCATCATGTTAGCAAATAATCTTACCGACAAACTTATTGGTCTACTTAGATACGAAATTATTTCTATAACAACAATAAGAGGCAATAAAACTATTGGCACACCACTCGGCACAAACAATTTTAAGTAACCTAACCCATGTTTTAAAAATCCTATAATTGTTACTCCTATAAATATAAAAGCTGCCAATACAAATGTTACTATAATGTGACTTGTGACAGTAAAAGAATAAGGTATCATGCCTAGCATATTACAGAACAAAACAAACATAAAAAGTGAAAATATGAATGAAAAATAAGGTTTAGCCTTAGTTCCAGCGGTATCACTTATCATTTTTGAAATAAAACTATAACTTAACTCAGCTAATAACTGAATTTTGTTAGGTATTATTATATTTTTTTTTGAACCAAGTTTGAATATTATTAAGACTGTTAATGCACTTAAAACCATAAACAAACTAGCATTAGTAAATGATAAATCTATCTCACCTAATTTAATTTCAGGTCCAATTCTGTAAACATTGAATTGGTACATTGGGTTTGCCGCCATAAAATTTTTCTATTTTTGCAATTTTTTCGCAGATTTAATTACATTCATTATTCCAGCAATTACTCCTACAAAAAAAAATAACAAAATTAACCATGGTTTAGTACCAAACCATTTGTCTAAAATAAACCCAATAATTGTCCCAACCGCAACTGCAGATACTAGTTCTGTACTCATTTTGAAGGCTTGTCCTATATTTGAAGAGGGTTCTTGGTTTTTTTTTTCTAATTTATTTTTAGCCTTCTCTTTTGCAATTTTAAGGCGAGTTTTAAACTGATTTTCTGGCATGTCATGCGACCATACTTTCTGCTTTTTGCAAGTCAACCGCAACTAATTGACTAATACCTTTCTCTGGCATAGTTACACCATATAGCCTATCCATTTTTGACATAGTTAGTGCATGGTGAGTTACAATTATAAATCTTGTCGAAGTAATCTTGGTTAGTTCATCCAATAAATTACAAAATCTGGTTACATTAGCATCATCTAAAGGAGCATCAACTTCATCTAAAACACATATTGGAGATGGATTCGTTAAAAAAACTGCAAATATAAGTGATAATGCTGTTAAAGCTTGCTCGCCACCCGAAAGTAGTGTGATTGATTGCAGTCTTTTTCCCGGCGGACTAACAAGCATCTCAAGTCCAGCATCTAAAGGATCATCAGAATCTACCAGCTCTAATTTTGCGTTGCCTCCGTTAAAAAGTTTTGTGTAAACCTCATTGAATTTTCTATTAACTTTCTCAAACGCATTTAATAATCTTTCTCTACCTTTTTGATTTAATTCGTTAATACTTTCTTTCAACTTTATAATTGCACTTACTAGGTCTTGTCTATCTTTTTCCATTTTTTTAATTTCATCTTCATATTTACTTGTCTCCTCATCAGCTCTTAAGTTGACAGATCCTAATTTATCTCTTTGTCTTTTTTTTTCATCAAGCAACTCTTCTTGGTTTAATGCATCCGGAAATTCATCTTCTTTTTCTAAATTAGAATAATTTAATAATTCACTCTCATCTAAACTTAGCTCATCTTGCACTCTGTCCAACAAGTCTTGTCTTCTTTTGTTTAAGCCTTCGACTGTTGCTCCAGAACTAGCTTTTCTCTCTCTAATTTCTATTGAACTTTCCTTAGTAAAATTCAAATTTTTTCTTAACTCAGAAATTTTTTCATCTAGATCACTTATTTTTGATTCATTTATATTTTTTTCTTGCTCAGAAATTCTTAAATTTTCAGAAATTTTACCTTTCTTCTCCGCTTGTGATTGAGGTTGGCTCTCAAATTCTTCTAATTTGTCATTAAACTTTATTTTTCTTTCTTCAAGTTCATTAACCATTTTTTCTGAATTAATTGTCAAATTTTTCCAACTCTCAATTTCAGTCTCTATCGTTTTGATTCTTTGACTTCTTTTAATTGAATCTTTTTTAATATTTTGATTTCTACTATAGCTATCTGCATATTCTTCAATAAGGTTTTTACATTCATCTAAAAGCAAGATAGCTTCACTATTTTTATTTAACTTTATTAAATTCTTAATATTTTCAATTTCGTGTTGAAGTTTATTTTTCGAATTATTTAAATCTTCACTAGATTTTTTCTCCGTCTCGTAATATTTTGAATCAATATCAATTAATTCACTTTTTTCTTCTTTTAGTCTTTTCTCATTTGAGTTGGCATCAATGATAATACTTTTTTCTCGATCTTTATCCTCAGAAATCATTTTAAGAGAATTTTTAATGTTAACCATTTCATTTTTTATTCTCTCATTTTCTTCATCAATATTTTTTAATTCTAAATTTAATCTTTGTATTTTTGACAGATCTTCCATATTCTTTTCTCTGATAGGATTCACTTTTTCTAAATTTAAATCTATTTCGTCTTCAATTTTCGCTAAATCAGTATTAAATTTTTCAACTTCTTGTTCTGCTTCTAGATTAATCTCATTTTCAATTTTTATCTCTCTATCTATTTCTCTTAATTTTAAAAAATATAAGCCAGCTTCAATTTTTTTTATATCTTCTGAAATTAATTTATATCTCTGAGCCTCCTCTGCCTGCTTTTGTAAATTAATCAATTGTTTTTCTTGTTGTCTTCTTAATTCATCTGCTCTTTTGAGATTATTTTCAGCTGCTCCAAGTCTTAATTCCGCCTCGTGTCTTCTTACATGTAATCCCGCAATACCTGCCGCCTCTTCTAATATAGCCCTTCTATCTGCTGGTTTTGCAGTCACAAGAGCTCCAATTCTTCCTTGACTAATTAACGATGGCGAATGTGCTCCTGTTGACAAATCTGCAAAAAACATTTGAGCATCTTTTGCTCTAACTTCTTTATCATTAATGTAAAATTTAGAACCTTTATCTTTTTCTATTTTTCTTCTTATCTCTATTTCATCTAAATCCTTAAATTTTGCAGAACCATCTTTATTATCATTTGTCAAATTTATAGATACTTCAGCTAAATTTTTTGAAGGTTTGTTAGAGGTACCCGAAAATATTACATCCTCCATTCCTGATCCTCTCATACTTTTTGCAGATGTTTCACCCATGCACCACCTCAATGACTCTACAATGTTTGATTTTCCACATCCATTGGGCCCGACAATTCCTGTTAAACCTTCTTTTATGTCAAAAGTAGTTTTTTCGGCGAAAGATTTAAATCCGTTTATCTGGATTTTTTTAAACTCCATTCAATGAGTTATATCATTTTTTCTAAAGTTTTTTTTAAATTTTTATAATTAAGCTTTTTATCGAACTTTTTATCATTTATTATAAGGGTAGGTGTTGACTGTATGTTATATCTCTTTGCGCCATCGATTCGCTCCTCTAAAATATGGTCCTCTAAATTTTTGTTATTAACACACTTTTCAAAATCAAGACTGAAATTGCTATCTTTTATACTATTTTTTAAATTACTATTAATTTCAAGAATATTGCTACCTTTAATCCATTGATTTTGTCTTTTATATAAATAATGAAGAATTTTTGAGTCTCCATTATTTTCACAATGTGCAATTTTTGAAGCGTTCAGAGCAGCGAGATCTAGTGGAAAATTTCTAAATTCAATATTAATTAATCCGGTATCAATAAATTCTTTTTTAAGTTCCGGATAAACTTTTGTATGAAAGTCTCCACAAAATCTGCAAGTTAATGATTCATAGGCAATTATTTTAATTTTTGCATTTTTGTCTCCCTCTATAATGGGTACAATATTTTCAGCGATAGCTAAAGTTTTAAAATTTAGAAATATTAAAATTATAATTGATAAGAATTTTTTCATCTGCTTTTAAAAATATCACTCATTTTTTTTAAAGATTTTTTAATATCATCGTTTTTTATAGTATTTATTTTTTTTGAAAATTTGTTTTTTGTCACAACCATTATTTTATCTTTTTTTGTATTTACAGACACGCCATCAAATGTTTTAATTCTAATATCGTTCACAACATCATATCCAAAATAATAATTTATTTTGTCAATTATTTGTTTTTTTGAGTATTCAACATCAACCTCATGTCCGTGTTTTACCATTATATTCAAACTTTTGCCTTTGAAATTAGTTTTTTTGTAAGATTTTGGGTAACAAATATTAAACAAATCTTTACCTACTAAATATTTCCAATTATCCAAAGTTTTAGAATAAATTTCTCCTTTTTTAGAAATTATTTTTTTAACTTTTGTGGGTAAAGTGTTTTTAAATAATCTTAATCCTTGAATGGAATTATATCTCTGCTTAGTATCAAATTTCATATGGCTACTTTGAACATATCAAATAAAATTTTAAATTGGTATTATAATAACAAAAGAGATCTTCCTTGGCGTCATCCCAAATCAAAAGAACAGTCTCATTATTATACTTTAATCAGTGAATTTATGTTGCAACAAACTCAGGTAAAAACAGTAATACCATATTTCAAAAAATTTGTTTATGAAATACCAAACATAGACAGTTTATCTAAAGTAGATAATAGAAAGTTGCTCAAATTATGGGAGGGTTTGGGCTATTACTCTAGAGCAAAAAACCTTAAAAGGACTGCAAAATTAATTTTAAAGAAAAAAAAGTCTTTACTACCAGATACATTAAAAGACTTAAAGGAATTACCTGGTATCGGTGATTATACGTCAAGAGCTATACTAGCATTAGAGTATAACCGAAAAGTAATTCCATTAGACGGTAATATTGAAAGGTTAATTAAAAGAATTTTTTATTTGAGGAAAATTAATGAAATAAAAAAAGAGAATTTAATGCTAAAAACACATCTACTCGGATACTCCTCTAGGCAAAGAGATTACGTACAGGCTTTAATGGAATTAGGATCTTTAATATGTAAACCGTCCGACCCTTTATGTAATAATTGTCCTATAAATAATAAGTGTGCTTCGTTTAAGCTAAAAGATTTTAAAATTTTAAAAAAAATAAAAAGTAATAAAGTAAAATATTTTAAAGTTGATATTTACTGCGGCAAAGAAAAGACATTCCTAATTAAAAATAATAAATTTAATTTTTTAAAAAATCTTTTAATTTTTCCAATGCATGAGATAAAGGCTATAGAATATAATTCATCTAAAAGTAAAAAATTTCAAATTAAAATTTCTAATATGAATATGAAAATTTTAATAAATAAAAATAATAAAATTCCGAATAAAAAGGGTACAATTATCAATTATAATAAAATAGGTAATGCTATTATACCCTCTTTCACGAAAAAAATATTTAATGTAGCTTTAAGTCAATAATGAAAAAAATTTTGATTATTGGAGCAGGAATTTCTGGACTTTACTTGGCTAACCTTCTGGAAAAAAATGGAAACTATGATTATAAAATTTTAGAAAAAAAAAAGGTTTTTAATTTACAAGAGGGATATGGCATTCAGCTTTCAGTTAATGGTGTTAAATTATTAAATGAAATAGGATTTAGACAAATAGCTATACATGACATCAACTACCCTAGAAATATAAATTTTTATAATTCAAAAAATCTTAAATTAATTTCTAAAATTGAAATATCTAAGTTTAATAATAATCAAAATTTTTATACTACGATTAAAAGGTCAGTTTTATTTAATTTTTTATTAAAAAATATACCAAAAGAAAAAATATTTTTAAATACAGATATAGAAAGTATTGATCAAAATGATCAATTTAAAATTAATATTAAGAATAATGTTTCAGAGATATCCGATTATTTAGTGATATGTGATGGTGTATTTTCTAGAAGTAAAGAAATGGTTTTAAAACAAATTAAAAGTATTAAATTTCACAATTCTGTTGCAATAAGAGGTAATTTAAAAAATATTGAGAATAATGATGTTTCATTATATTTGGGACCAAATTTTCATTTTGTTACATATCCTGTTAATCAAAGTAATGAAGCAAATTTTATATCCATAATAGCAGAAAAAAATTTAGAAAAGATTAAAAATGGAAATAAAAATATAATAACCAAAGAATTCATTGATATTTTATCAAAAAATTCCATATTTAATTTTAAAGATAATCTTGAGAATATCTCTATATATCCAATATTTGTAAGCAGCAAATTTGATAAACCAAAAAATAAAAAAATTTTTTTATCAGGTGATGCATTATATGCTTTTCCGCCCTCATTCGCTCAGGGAGCATCTCAATCAATTGATTCTGCGTATGAGGTTTTTAAAAATTTAGAGGGCATTAGCGATAATTATTATGAAAGTAGAGAAGAGAAAATAAAGCAAATTAAATCAAGATCCGAATTTAATCATTTTGCTTTTCAGGTCTCAAATCCAATAACAATATTTTTTAGAGATATTGTGTTGAAGTTTCTTTCAAAAAATAATAGTTTCTTAGAGGGTTATTTAGGCAAGGTTTATAGATAAGCTTTTATTGATAAATCTTTGCCTCAAGTCATCAATTAAAATTGTATTTTTACCATCTTGATAGTGCCAATAAGTCCAACCATTATAACTTTCGGTGCCCATTATTTGTGCAGCGACTTTATGAATAGAACCTGCTGCATGTTTATATTTTATACTACCATCGACCATAATTTTAGCACTAACTTTCTTCTTTTGATCAAAAAGCATTGAACCAGGTTTTAAGATTCCCATCTCTACCAAAGATCCAAATGCAATTCTTGGCTTTGATTTATTATTTTCAATTGTATCTAAACTTTCATCATCAATTTTCTTAGTTTTGCTAATTCTCTCTTGCGCGGCTAAAAAATAATTCTTGTCTTTCTCAATACCAAAAAATTCTCTACCTAATTTTTTTGCGACTACAGCAGTGGTTCCAGTTCCTAAAAACGGATCAAAGATTGAATGACCTTTATTTGTTGTAGCTAGTATTATTCGATGAAGTAACGATTCGGGTTTTTGTGTAGAATGAACTTTTTTTCCATTTTTTTTTAACCTTTCCTTGCCGCTGCAAATAGGTAAAAGCCAATCAGATCTCATTTGTAAATCATCATTTAAACACTTTAATGATTGGTAATTAAAAGTATATTTAGATTTCTTATTTTTTGAAGCCCAAATTAAAGTTTCGTGAGCATTAGTAAAACGAGTCCCTCTAAAATTAGGCATTGGATTTCTTTTTCGCCAAATTATATCGTTTAATATCCAGTAATCTAAATTTTGCATATGATAACCTAATCTAAATATGTTATGATATGAACCAATTACCCAAATACTTCCATTATCCTTCAAAACTCTCTTACATTCTTTTAACCATAAATTTGAAAATTCATCATAACTTTTAAAATCTTTAAACTTGTCCCACTCATCATTTACGCTATCAACCTTTGAATTGTCTGGCCTTTTTAACATTTCACCAAGCTGCATGTTGTATGGCGGGTCAGCAAATATTAAATCAAAACTTTTTTCTGGAATTTTTTTTAATTCATCAATACAATTTCCATTTACGATTCTATTATTGTAATTTAGATGTTTCATTTCTATAAAGTTAAGTAGACTCTAGCTTAGAGTCTCAGTCAACTTCAGATTGAAATTTTAATAAATGATTTGTGTTAGAGGTTATTTTTTAGTCAATATATTGTGTATAGGCCTAAATTTTTTACGATGATATTCAGTAACCCCAAGTTTTTTAATAGCTAATATGTGTTTTTTAGTTCCATATCCATAATTTTTATCCCAAAAATATCCTGAAAACTTTTTTGATAAATTTTTAATAACTTTGTCACGAGAAACCTTAGCGATTATTGAGGCAGCTGATATTTCTGCAATTTTTTGATCTCCTTTGACAATGTATCTTAAATTATAATAAGGCATATGGGGAGTTTTGTTTCCATCAATAAGGGTTAAATTTGGTTTTTTCTTTAATTTTCTAATTGCTCTTTTCATTGCTAACAGTGTTGCATTTAAAATGTTGAGTCTTTCAATTTCTTTGACTGAAGCTGAACCTACCGACCAAATAGAATTTTTTTTTATATATTTATCTAAAACTTCTCTTTTTTGTTTTGAAATTTTCTTAGAGTCTTTTAATGATTTTTTATTTATGTTTTTTTTTAATATTACAGCTGCAGCATAAACTGGGCCAATAAGACTGCCTCTGCCAGCTTCGTCAACTCCTGCAATTATTTTTTTCATTAGATTTTTATATTTGATCTATCGATTTCTTTTTTTATCTCTTTTAGATCTATCCAAGAAAATTTTTTCTGTTCAGGTTGTCTTAGTAAGTATGCGGGGTGAAATGATACGATAGTTTTATATACCTTGTTTTTAATTATTACTTCTTTCCAAATACCTCTTGCTTTCGTTATCTTAAGTTTATATCCTAGTAATGCTTCCATTGCTGTACTACCTAACAATACTAAAATTGTTGGATTAATTATTAATATATGTTCGCGAAGAAATTCTGAGTATCTTGTCACTTCTTTTGGCTCTGGTTTTCTGTTATTGGGTGGCCTATAATTAACGACGTTTGTTATGTAAACCTGTTCTCTTCTAATATTTATAGCCATAAGCATATTATTTAAAAGAATACCTGCCTCTCCAACAAAAGGTTTACCCTGTTCGTCCTCCTTTTGACCAGGTCCCTCACCGATAATCATAATTTTGCTGTCTTGTTTGCCGTCACTAAATACAATTTTTTTAGCATTCTTTTTAAGTTCACAATTTTCAATATTTTGTATTTTTTTCTCTAAATCCACCAAAAGTTGAGTTTTATTTTCTTGTTCGTCAATCTTATGGATTCTATTTATTGGATTATTTGAAAATACATAATCTATCTCCATTTCATCAAATATGTCATTTTGATTTTTATCATTTATAATCATAATATTCAGAATGTTTAAAAAATTTTTAATCTTGAGTATATTTTTATTATACCAAACAAATGTACAATCAAAATCATTTGATCAAAAAAATTTCAACCAGAGGTATCTATCAAATTATTTTTCAGCTTTAGTCTCATTTGATAATGTGAATAATGAAAGAGCTATAAAATACTATAATTCTTCTAAAGCTCTAATTTCTCAACATGAAACTTTTTTAAAAAATTATATTTTCTCATTAGTAGAAATTGGAGATGTTAAAAAAGCAATTAGAGAAATCTCAAACAATAAAAACACTAACAACTCTAATTTTTTTGAAGCTTATGTAATTTTAATCGTAGATGCTATTAATAAAAAAGATTTTTTGAATGCTAAAATATATATTGAAAGCCTGAAGGAATTTGACGAGCAAACTACATTTGAGGCAATTATTAAAAGCACACTAGAAAGTTATGTAAATCTTTTTTCTAACAAAAAAAAATTTAGTGATAACAGTAACTTTGGAAAATTAACCTTAGTAACAGATGCATTTCAAGATTGTTATTTAGGTAGTGCAGAGTCTAGTGATAAATTTTTAAACATAATAAATACAGACGATGGTGATTTTTCGAGGTATATTTTTTTTTATTTGAGACAATTAGTTAATAATAAAAATATTGAATATGCTAGCGAGATTTCAAAATCAATTAACCCTTTAAATAGTAATTTATTAATTTCTCAATCAAAGCTTTGGATTGAGAAAGGTGAATTATACAAGTTTAATGACTTTTTTTCTTGTGAAAGTCCAAATGATCTCGTTGCCGAATTTTTCTTTTTAATTTCTAATCTTTACAGCTCTCAGGATGAATTTGTTAAATCAAACTTTTATCTTAATTTATCTCAGTATTTAAATCCAAAGTTTTATTTCAATTTATCTCTTCTTGCTGAAAATTATATTTTAGTTGAAAACTTTGAACTAGCAAAAAAGTTTCTAAATCTAATAAATAGAAATGACATAATGTACAATTGGTATAGAATAAAAAAAATTGGACAAATAATTTCAATTGAGCAAAATGATAGTGAGTCACTAAAATTCATCGAAAAAAATTTAGATAAAATAAAAGATCCTCATTATAAAATTTTGTTTGATGTAGCCAATATTTATAAGAATTTTGGAAAATACCAAAGATCTATAAATTATTATAATTTAGTGCTCAATAAATTAGATAAAAAATCAGATTCATATGCTGATGCCTTGTATAGAAGGGGGAGCAGCTTTGAAAGGTTGAAAGAATATAAAAAAGCAGATACGGATTTATTAAATTCTTTAAGTATTTTTCCCAATGACCCTTATGTTCTAAATTATTTAGCCTATAGCTGGTTAGAACGAAATATAAATATTGATAGATCAATCGAAATGTTGAAAGAAGCTTACCAAAACACTACTAATAATCCGTACATAACAGATTCTTTGGGATGGGCATATTATTTAACTGGAGATTTTGTTAAAGCAGAAAAATATATAAATCAAGCTTTGCAGTTAAAACCAGATGATCCTGTTATCATGGATCATTATGCAGATATTTTGTGGAAGTTAAACCGAAAAATTCAGGCTAAATATTTTTGGAAGAATGTTCTTAAAATTGAAAATGACGGTGAGATAAATCTTGAGGAAGTTAAAAATAAGCTAATCTTCGGACTTACAAAAAGTTAATGGAACATAAGATAAAATCCTTTTCTAAAATAAATGTTCATTTAAACGTTATAAAAAAATTAAAGAGTAATTTTCATAGAATTGAAACATTGGTTATGTTTTCTGATTTATATGATCTTTTATATGTGAAAAAAATAAATGCAAAAAAACATAAAATAACTTTTTATGGTAAATTTTCAAAAAATATTAGTAGTACTAATACAATTTCGAAATTACTGGATTTATTAGATAAAAAAAAACTATTAAAGTATAAATATAAAATTAAAATTAAAAAAAATATTCCAACCCAATCAGGTATGGGGGGAGGTTCAATTAATGCAGCAACATTATTAAATTATTTTAATAAAATAGAAAAATTATATCTAAATAAAAAAAAACTTTTAAAAATATGCGCTCAAATTGGTTCTGACGTAAGCCTTGGATTGAATACAAAAAATAAAATTATTACAAAAAATGGCAAAATGAGAGAATTTAATAAAAAAACAAAACTTTACCTTACGATAGTTAAACCAGATTATGGTTGTAAAACTGGACAAATTTATCAAAAAGTTAGGAATTATAGTGATTTTCAACTCTCAAATAATAAAATTTTAAATGTTAAAAAATTAATTAAATTAAATAACGATTTAGAAACTATTGTATTTAAAAAATACCCCTCTCTGGGCAAATTAAAAAATGATTTAACAAGCTTGAAAAATATATTATTTGCTAGGATGACAGGATCTGGATCAGCTTTGATAGCTTATTTTTTAACAAAAAAAGATGCGCTAAATGGGACAAAATTAATTAAAAAAAAATATAAAAAACATTGGTGTATTTCATCTAAAACTATATAAGAATTTAAGGTTTTAAAATAATTTTTGGGGCGTAGCCAAGTGGTAAGGCAGCGGTTTTTGGTACCGCCATTCCTAGGTTCGAATCCTAGCGCCCCAGCCAATTATGAAAAATTTTTTATTCAAATTTATTAAACAAAAAAATATTAATTTAAATACAAATTTAAAATTTGAAAATTTAAAAAAAAAATATGAAATCAAAAAAATCTTTAATATTTTTTCTAATGATTTAAATAACTGCCAAATCAGATTTGTTGGTGGTTGTGTCAGAAAAGCTTTAAGCAACGAAAATATAGACGATATTGATTTAGCAGTGGATTTAACACCTGAAGAGGTAAAGATAATACTAAAAAACAACAACATAAAATTTTTTGAGACAGGAATAGAACATGGAACTATTACTGCGAAAATAAATAATGAAAAATTTGAAATTACATCACTAAGAAGAGATATAAAAAGTTATGGTAGACACGCAGATGTTGAATTTACAAAGAAATGGTATGAGGACGCAGCTAGAAGAGATTTTTCTATCAATTGCATATATGCGGATTTAGAGGGAAATTTATATGATCCATTTGAAGGTAAGAAACATTTAAAAAATGGAAAAGTTAAATTTATAGGAAATGCAGAGAATAGAATAAGAGAAGATTATTTGAGAGTATTGAGATATTTGAGGTTTTTTTTAGATTATAGTAATCAACCACATGATCTCGAAATACAAAAAAAAATATTAAAAAATATATCTGGTATAAATAAAATTTCAAAAGAAAGACTATTAAGTGAACTAGAGAAAATATTTAGATCTAAGAATATTTTTAAAATAAACGATGATGAATTTTTAAAAAAAATATTATATTTAGTTTTTCCTGAATTAAAAAATATTCATCTATTACAAAAATTAAACGATCAAGCATTAGAAATTTTACAGTCAAAAGATTTCTTATTTTGGCTATCTATCTTAATAATTGATGAAACTGATAATACTGACTATTTTTTGTATAAATATAAATTATCTAATAATCATAAAAGACGTATAAAATTTCTATATCATAATTATCCCAACTTAAGCGATAATGATTTTTTTTCAGAAAAAAATTTCCACAAACTAGTTTATTATAATGATAAATCATTAGTGATAGATCTTATTGACTTTAAAATTTGTGTTTCAAAAAAAGATATTACAAAAATGATAAAATTAAAAAAATTAATAATTGAAACAAATAAACCAATTTTTCCAATTAAGGCTAAAAATTTAATTGAAGAATACAATTTAAAAGAGGGAAAGGAATTAGGCACTAAACTTAAAAAAATTGAAGATGTATGGGTGCAAAATAATTTTAAAATTACAAATCAAGAGGTCAACAGAATTATTAATAATTAAATATATTCTACATTTATAATTTCAAAATTCTTTGATCCAGATGGTGTTTTAATTTCTACTAAATCTCCTTTATTTTTGCCTATTAATCCTTTGCCTATTGGTGATTGAAAGTAAATTAATTTCTTTGTTAAATCTGCTTCATCTTTTCCAACTATCTTGTAACTAATTTTTTCTGACGTATCTAAATTATCTAAAAAAACAGTTGATCCAAAAATTACTTTCCCATCGTTATTTAATTTTGTGACATCAATAACATTGGCTCTAGCTATTAAGTCCTCAACTTCTTGAATTCTACCTTCATTATGCGACTGCTGCTCTTTTGCCGCGTGATATTCAGCATTTTCTTTTAAGTCACCATGAGATCTCGCTTCTGCAATTGCAGATACAATCTCCGGTCTTTTTTTTTCTTTTAAAAATATTAACTCATCTTTGAGTTTCTGTAATCCATTAATGGTTATTGGCTCTTTTTCCATTCTATATCCATTTTGCAATTGGTGGTAAGGACATTAAAATACCTTCTACATTCCCTCCAGTTTGTAAACCAAACTTAGTTCCTCTGTCATAAAGTAAATTAAATTCTACATATCTTCCACGCTTTAGATACTGTATGTCTTTATCTTTTTTTTTCCATTTTTTTTTATTTTTAATTTTTATAATCTCTTTAAAAATTTCTTTAAAATTTAATCCTACGTCTCTTGTAAATGAAAAATCTTTTTCATAATTATCTTTCTTGTAATCAAAAAAAATTCCTCCAATACCTCTTCTTTCATTCCTATGTGGTAAATAAAAATACTCATCACACCATTTCTTATATCTTGGATAATAGGTTTTATTGTGTTTGTCACATGCATTCTTTAATTTTGAGTGAAACCATCTCTCTAATTTTTTGTCATTAAAACATGGTGTTACATCCATTCCACCACCAAACCAACCATGTCCTGTTACTATATATCGTGTATTGAAATGCATAGCAGGCACGTATGGATTTTTCATGTGCATTACAACTGAAATACCTGACGCCCAAAATTTAGAACTTTTTTCTGTCCCTGGGATGTTTTTTTTAAATTTATTTGAAAATTTACCATACACTTCTGAAAAATTTACACCTACCTTTTCGAAAACTTTTCCATTTTCAAATATTCTGAACTCTCCTCCACCTTCTTTTTTTTTCTTTCCTCT
>CABZUW010000013.1 GCA_902529105.1 uncultured Pelagibacteraceae bacterium | reverse complement strand
AAGCAGGAGGTTTTTGTAAATCCTCGCCAGAACAGGAATATCCTAATATTCAATTTCATTTTTTTCCTGCATTTGTAATTGACCATGGTTTAGTTGACCCTGATAGACACGGTTTTCAATTACATGCAAGTCCAAATCATCCAAAAAGTAGAGGAAATATAAAATTAAAAAGTTCAAATATTTTCGACGCTCCAACTATTAAATTTAATTATTTAGAGCATGAAGATGATATGAAGCAGACAATTGAATGCGTGAAAGTTGCAAGAAATATACTCAAACAGAATTCTCTTAAGGAGTATGCAGGAAAAGAAATAGGACCTGGTGAGGATGCTACATCTGATGAAACCATTGTCGAGTATATAAGATCAAAAGCTGAGACAGCTTATCATCCCTCATGTACACTTAAAATGGGCATTGATAAATCAGCGGTTGTAGACCAAAAGCTGAAAATTCATGGACTTGAAGGCATAAGAGTTGCTGATGCATCAGTCCTTCCTGAAATTACTAGCGGAAATTTGAATGCACCAGTAATCATGGTGGCAGAAAAAGCTTCGGACATCATTTTAAATTAATATAAAGATCAAAAAAACTTTGGTATATGTCGCCAATGGTTAAAGATCAAAATACAAAAGGTATTTTATACATAATGACTGGAATGGCTTTTTTTTCCATTCAAGATTCTTTAATAAAATTTATATATAACGATATTGCATTATTTGAGCTGTACTTAATAAGAACAATAATACAAGCAAGTCTACTTTTAGCTTTAGTGTTAGTAACAAAGCGTAAAGTTTCTTTTAAAACACATTATCCTTTGTTAACACTTTTAAGAGTTGTATGTTTCTTTTTTGGTTTTAGTTTTTTTTACATCTCTTTGACCTTTATGACACTTGCAATGACAAGTGCTTTGTTTTTCTCTTGCCCATTTTTTATGTCTATGTTTGCAAAATTCTTTCTAAAAGAGCAAATTGGTATTAGAAGATGGTCAGCGATCGTTGTAGGTTTTATTGGTGTAATTATAGTTTTAAATCCAACACTAGAGGAATTTAATTTTCTTAAATTGGCACCAGTAGCTTGCGCAATTTGTTATGCTATTTCGATGACTATAACTAAATATACATCTGACAAAGATGATATTTATACTCAAATGTCTTGGTTGTATGTATTCGCTATTTCTGCAGGAATAATAATTTTTTTAGTTAGTGGTGACGGTAAATTTAATACTTTCTCTGATCCGACTTTCCAATTCATTACCAGAGAGTGGTTTACAAATCCTTTAGAGGCATGGCCTTATGTTGTTGTAATGGGTATAGTTGCTTTTATATCATTTTTATGCGTTTTCTCAGCTTATAGTATTGCATCACCTTCTATCATTTCTTTGTTTGAATACTCATATATCATTTGGGCAATGCTTGCTGGATATATTTTATTTGAAACAATTCCTCTACCTAGAACATTTTTTGGTGCCGCAATTATTATAGCTGCCGGTGTTTATATTTACTATAGGGAAAAAGTAAAAGGTCAAATGATTGCAACTGATACACCAACTGTTAATAGATGATAAAAAAAAATTATATTCCTACAATCGATATTTCCCTTATCTTAAAATACGGATTGGAAAATAAAAAATCTAAAAAAATTTTACAAAAAATAGAGCATGCGTGTACTAAAGTAGGCTTTTTCCAAATAGTTGGTCATAATATTAGGCAGAGTGATATTAAGAAAATTACAAAAGTTGGGAATTTATTTTTTAACTTAAAAAGCGAAAAAAAACTCATGTTAGCACCAAAAAAATGGAACCGAAAAAATAACAATTTGTATAGAGGTTATTTCCCAAATGATGTTAATGGAAAAGAAGGTTTAGATATTGGAGATCTTAAAGTTACTAAAACTTATTCAAAGAAGGTTAAAAATAAATATATAGAATTTATTGATTTGAATAAATGTTTTAAAAAAAAATCAATTAAAATTTTATCTGATTACTTTGATAATATTTTTAATTTAAGCGAACTATTATTTAAAGGAATAATAAAACTTTATGGTAAGAACCCTTGTATTTCAAGTGAAGTATTTTCAAGGTATAAGACTTTGAGTACTTTAAGATTTAATTTTTACCCCGAGCAAAATAAACCAGTTGAAATTTCTAAACAGGATGGCGTTGCATTAGGTTGTGAGACACATGTTGATAGCGGTATATTTACTGTATTATATCAAGACAAAACTGGTGGACTACAAGTTCAAAATAGAAAGAACAAAAAATGGTATAACGTTCCATTTAATAATAGAGCTCTTGTAGTAAATACAGGAAGAGCAATGGAATTTTTAAGCAAAGGGAAGTATAAGGCAACTAATCATAGAGTTATTTGGAATAAGAAAAAAAGAATGTCTATCCCATTTTTTTTTGAACCCTCGTTTGATTTTAAGATGAAAAAATCATTTCTTAATGAAAATTATAACCAAAAAGAGGAAATGGTTTATGAAAAGTTTTTAAATAAATCTTTAAAAAAATTTGTAGAATATCAAAGATAATTATTTTAATTTTTTAATGCTGGAAAGACTGGATTAGATTTTTGGAATATTTTTTGATACTCCTGCTTAATACATCTATTTGAAATGTATTTTATATTTTGTTTATTTGCTATTTGCTCTGCGCTTTCGTGGTGAATTCCATATTGTAACCATAAGACTTTTGTCCCTATCTTAGCTGCTTGCTCTGCAATACCTGGTGCTTCAGCAGACGGTCTAAAAACATCAACAATATCAATTTTCTCCTTAACTTTATCCAAGCTTGAAACTACTTGTTCTCCATTTATTATTTCTCCCTCAGCATAAGGATTAATTGGTATTACTTTATATCCAAAATCTTGCATATATTTCATCACTACATTTGCTGGCTTTCTTTTTATTTTCTTTGGATCCTCTTTTTTTTTTTCTGAGCTAATACCAATCATTGCGATCGTTTTAGCATTCTCTAAGATAATTTTTATTTCTTGATCATCCATTATCTATGTTTCCATTTTGGGGATCTTTTCTCTAAAAATGCTGAAATCCCCTCTTTTGCATCCATTGCCATCATATTTAGTGTCATCATTTCACTTGTGTATTTATAAGCTTTATTTAATGGCATCTCTAATTGTTTGTAAAAAGCTCTTTTACCAATTTTTATTGTTAAATTTGATTTAGAAGATATTTTTTTTGCAATATTTAATATCTCCTTGTTTAATTTGTTTTTTGCGAAATGGTCGTTGATTAATCCAATTTGTTTTGCAAAGTTCGCTTTAATTGGCTCACCGGTTAACAACATCTTCATCATTTGTTTTCGATTTATCTTTCTGCTTACGGCTACCATAGGTGTACTACAAAAAAGACCTATATTTACTCCAGGAGTAGCAAAAATTGCATCATTAGTACTGTAAGCTAGATCACAACTTGCAGCTAACTGACAGCCTGCAGCAAAAGCTGCACCATGAACTTTTGCTATTACCGGTTTCCTGCCCTCAACAATTTGTATCATTACTTTAGAACATAAATTAAATAATTTTAAATATTTAGATTTACTTTTTAGGCTTTTAACCTCTTTTAAATTATGTCCAGCACTAAAACCTTTTCCGTTGCCGCTTATAATTATTACTCTTGTTTTGCTATCAGCATCAAATTTTTTTAAGAGTTTTGATAATTCATTTAATGTTTTAAATGATAATGAGTTATATGTTTTAGGGTCATTTAGTTTTATGGATTTTATGCCATAGCCAAGATCTTTTGAAATAACATTCATATTTACTCCAATTCACCCTCTTCACGCATTTTAGCTCTTATTTTTGTTGCTGAAATTTTTTGAATTTCCTCAGAAAGAACTACCTCCTCTATTTTATATCCAACTCCTCTACCATAAGAAATATTTGTAATATTAGGCACAAGCATTATTTTAAATCTCCCCTCATATTTAGGATTTAATCTATCTTCAATATTCTTCTTAACAGTATCAAAATCAAATGGATTATCATCAACTCCTTGAACATCTCTAATTTGAATACATACCTGTCCAGTTTTTTTTACTATCTCCTCAAATAATGCATAATGACCATCATGAAAAGGTTGCCATCTTCCTAACATTTGAGCTGTTGGTTTTTTATTATCCCATTTATAATTCATTTTGTTAAATCCTCTAGTATCTTAGGTGCCCAGATTTTAGCATTTTGTGATGTCACATGAAAATTATATTTTTCAGGCTTAACAAACATTTGATTAGTATCATCAAATCTACCTGCTTTGATTGTGTCAACCCAAACTATATAATCTGCAGGAAATAATTCTCTTGCAGCTGGAGTTGGAGCTATAAAATCAGCAATTACATTATAACCTTCATTTTTAAGTTTAAGTGCAAATTCAGCCATTCTTTTTGCTTGTCTTTTCCTTCCCTCTGCAGAAAAATCCCAATCATTAGCAGCTTTTCTAACTTCATCCGCATTTAATCTTTTTGCATTAATCAACGGAGCCAATTCATCAGCCAGAGTAGTTTTACCAGCTCCAGGAAGTCCCATTATTAATATTATTTTCATAAAACTTTGTATAATCCTAACCAAGCATTAACATCTTTGCTTGCTAAATAATTTGATTTAAATAATTCAATTTCTTTTATTTTATTGTTATCAACCAAACTTTCAATCTTACTTTTAAATCCATAGTTAATATATATAGCCTCATTTATAGTAAAACAAATTAATCCACTTTTCTTAGTAATACGCACAAATTCATCTAAAGCGTGAGCTTTTACATGGGCAAATGTAAATGTACCAACACACATTACAACATCGTAAAAATCGTCTTCTTTATCTATTTTTTTATTTAAATCAATTTGTTCTAGCTTGTTATATAAATTATCCGGAACCTGATTTAGTAATTCTTTAGAAATGTCTGCACCATCAAAATAATTGAATCCATATTTTTTCAATTCAATACCTACTAATCCACTTCCACATCCAGCATCATAAATTTTAATATCTTTATTTTTTTGGTATTTTGAGAGAGTTTCTGAAGTTTCTATAGGGCCAGAGTATTCCCATTCGAGCATATCTTTATTGTATTTGTTATTTTTACTCCACTCGTCATAATACTTCATAACCTGCTCTGTAGTTTTTAATTCATGAAGTGGTGTTTTGTTTCCAATATCTTTTTGAGCCATAATTGAGATTTATGTTAATTTTTTTTTAATTCCAAGTATAAGGACAATATTAACACTACTTGAGGTTGAAACGGATTTGCATTTTTTTCCATATTGTGTTCAGATTCATTTTTAATCTTAAGGAGAGAAAATAATGAAAATAATAAAAAAAATACTAATTTCAGCTCTATTTGTTCTTGGTTTTAATTCATACAATGTGTCTGCTAATGCAGAATGCGGAGATATAACTATCGCAAATATGAACTGGGCTTCAGCAAATTTTATGGCTGAGGTAGATAAAGTTATTTTAGAAGAAGGGTTTGGTTGTAACGTGGAACTAGTGCCTGGGGCAACAATGCCTACCTTTACTTCTATGCAAGAAAAAGGCGAGCCTGATGTTGCACCAGAATTTTGGGCTAATGCAGCAATAGTTGAGTTAGAGGCTGCTGTTAAAGAAGGAAGATTACATTCTATTAACAAGGCTCCAATTACAGGTTTAGGTGAAGGTTGGTGGGTACTTCCACACACTTTAGCAAAACATCCTGAGCTTACATCAGCAGATGAAATTTTAAAAAGACCTGATCTGTTCCCACATCCAGAAGATCCATCTAAAGGTGGTTTTCATATCTGTCCTCCAGGATGGAACTGTGAATTGAGTAATAGAAACCATTTTAGAGCATGGGAAATGGAAGCTAAAGGTTGGGCAATAGTTGAAACAGGCTCAGCTGCAGGTTTAGACGGTTCAATTGCGAAAGCTGCTGAGAGAGGTGAAAACTGGTTTGGTTATTATTGGTCGCCAACTTCATTAGTTGGAAAATATAACTTACAAGCAGTTGATATGGGTGAGTATGCTGGTAAAGATAATTGGGATAACTGTTTATCAAAACCTGAGCAAGAATGTGCAAATCCAAAGAAATCATCTTGGGTTAAATCAGAGGTATTTACTGTAGTATCTGATAACTATAAAAATACAGCAGGTAAAGCTGGTATGAACTATTTCAAAAAAAGAACTTACCCTGGAGACGTTATGAACGGTATGTTAGTTTATATGGCTGAGCAACAAGCTGATGGAGCAGATGCAGCAGTTGAGTTTTTGGTAAGATATCCAGAAGTATGGTCAAAATGGGTACCTAAATCTACAGCAGATAAAATTAGAAAAGGTATTGGTTTATAAAAATAAATCTAACAAACGAGCCTGTATTAACAGGCTCGTTTGTAGTATTATCTAAAAATGGATTTCAACAAAATTCCAGTAATGGATAGACAATCACTCCGTGATTTAAAAAAAGGAATTGATCAAAATTTTAAAGAATTTTCAAGAGAATACGGTGATGGGATCGAAAGTTTTTTTGATCCATTGTTGTCATTTTTAATTTGGTTAGAAAAATTATTAGTTGGTGCCCCATGGCCAATAGTAATTTTTGCTTTTGGGTTTTTAGCATGGGTTGGTTCTAGAAGTTATAAACTAGCCTTAGGAACAGTTTTAAGCTTTTTAGTAATAGGTTACTTTGGAATGTGGAAAAACTGTATGGCAACAGTTGCTATTATTTCAGTTGCAACATTAGTTTGTATAGCTGTTGGAATACCTATTGGTATTTTAATGTCAAAGTCTAATAGAGCTGAGAAAGCTATATTACCTATTTTGGACATGATGCAAACAATCCCTAGTTTTGTTTACCTAATTCCAATTATTATGCTTCTAGGTATAGGTAAAGTTCCGGGGTTATTAGCTGTTTGTGTTTATGCATTACCACCCATTGTTAGGTTGACAAATTTGGGAATAAGAGAGGTAGACAAAGAGACATTAGAGGCAAGCGAGGCTTTTGGTGCTACTACCATGCAGAAGTTAAGAACAGTCCAAATACCTTTATCTTTGCCTACTATTTTTGCAGGGGTTAATCAAACTATTATGATGGCATTAGCAATGGTTGTAATTGCTTCTATGATCGGGGTTAAAGGATTAGGAATTCCAATATTACAGGCTATTTCTAATCAGTATTTAGCCTCAGGATTGATGAATGGACTAGCAATTGTAGCTTTGGCAATTATATTTGATAGGGTAACCCAACAGTACGGTCAGAGGATACAAAAGCATAGAGGACAAAAAAAATAGTCTCACCCATTCACAAACGATTTTTATAGACAGGCTTTATAAAATAAATAAGAATTGATTAATGAACTTTTCTTTAGAAATTGGTCCTAAGACAGATATAGATACAATTCCAGCATTGAAAGATGTCTATATTACTTTTCTACCGGGTGGAGATCACAAAGAAACAGCTGAAAAAGCAGGAGAGTTGGTTAGAAAAGGATGTAATCCAATACCCCATATACCCGCTAGATCAATTGAGAATAATAATCATCTTAAAGAGTATATTGATATGTGCAAAGATCTAGGTGTGAAACAGTGCCTGGTAATTGGGGGCAGTAGAGAACCTGTAGGTAAATTCGAGAGTTCAATTCAATTATTAGAGACAGGATATTTTGAGGGATTAAAAATAGGAATTGCTGGACATCCTGAGGGGAGTCCTGATATATCCGATTCAGAATTAGAAAAAGCTATGCAAGATAAAAAGCCTTATGCTGATTATATTGTAACACAATGGTTGTTAGATCCTCAGCCAATCATAGATTTTATTTCTAAGCAGTCAGTACCAGTTCATGTAGGAATTACTGGGCCACTAAAAATTACAAGTTTAATTAAATTTGCTAATATTGTTGGTGCAAAAAATTCCATAAACTTTCTTAAATCTAATTTTAGTAAGGCGTTAGATTTAATGAAACCTAAGGACCCTAACGATATAATAGGAAAACTAAAAGATCACACAGATCACTTTCATATTTATACTTTTGGAGGACTTAAAGAAACCAACAAATGGTTGATGGAGAATAATTATGTCTAAAGAATTTGATTACAGCAAAGTAAGACACATAACGTCAGTAGATCAGTCAGATAGAAAAGTACCATACAATTTAAGACAAAGTGGACCAACAAAGGTAGAAATGTTAATATCAACAAGGGTAAGAAAATCACCTTATTGGCATTTATCAATGCAAGCAGGTTGTTGGAGAGCAACAGTTTATAATAGAATTTATCATCCAAGAGGATATGTGAAACCAGAAGATGGTGGTGCTATGGTTGAATATGATGCAATTAAAAATCATGTGACTATGTGGAACGTCGCTGTTGAAAGACAAATAAGAGTAAAAGGTCCAGATGCAGAAAAATTTGTTGATTATGTAATTACAAGGGATGCCACTAAAATTTCTCCTATGAGAGCAAGATACGTAATTCTGTGTAATGCGTATGGCGGTGTTTTAAATGATCCAATTTTATTAAGAATTTCTAAAGATGAGTTTTGGTTTAGTTTATCTGACAGTGATATATCTTTATATTTACAAGGCGTTAACTGTG
Source organism: uncultured Pelagibacteraceae bacterium (assembly GCA_902529105.1). Classification (GTDB taxonomy): domain Bacteria; phylum Pseudomonadota; class Alphaproteobacteria; order Pelagibacterales; family Pelagibacteraceae; genus Pelagibacter. The sequence continues at coordinate 23,198 of CABZUW010000013.1, read as the reverse complement.
ATGGAAGATTTAATTGTGAAATAGATGAGATTGACGTATCTCCTGTTCAAATACAGGGTCCAAAGTCAAAGTTGCTAATGCAGGATTTATGCGGTGACCATGTAGACTTTGATAATATGCCGTTTTATGGACTTGCTGAAGCAAAAGTTGGTGGTAGAAGTTGTGTTATATCGCAATCTGGATTTTCTGGTGAGGCTGGCTACGAAATTTATTTAAGAGAGTCTACATTATATGCTGAAGATATGTGGAATGCGGTGCTTCAAGCTGGAAAAAAACATAAACTAATGGTAATTGCACCTGCTCACCATAGAAGAATACAAGCAGGAATTTTATCTTGGGGACAGGACATGGATTACCAGCACAATCCATTCCAATGTAATTTAGGATATCAAGTCTCCTTATCTGGAAAAGGCGAGTGGAATAAAAAATCAGACTATGTTGGTAAAAAGGTCCTTGAACAAATGAGAGATGAATTAAGAGATGGAAAAAAACCATATAAACTTCAATTAGTTGGAATGGAACTAGGTGGAAAACCAATAGAAGAATACGCTCCAGATTTTTGGTTAGTATCTGGTGAGGGTGGAGGTGAACCAATAGGTTTTATTACCTCTCCTTGGTATCATCCAGAGAAAAAAACAAATATTGCAATGGGATATGTTCCTTATGATGGAACTTTAAATGCAAATGGCTTTCCTAAAGGGAAACCAGGATCAAAGTATAAAATTCATTTACCAGAGAAATATTCTAAAAAACAAGGAGAGCCTGTCGATGCAGTAGTTGTAGATATACCTTTTACAGAGTCTTATAATGCTAATACAAGAGAAGTTGTAAAAGGATAATTTATTTAAAAATGCTAGCAGAGTTTTTAAATATTTTTTTTAAATCTTTAAAACTCGATAAATCTCTTTACAGAGACAACAGATATTTTGGTGAAGCTGCAATTTATTTTGCAGGATTAATAATGATACTTGATGGTGTTGCAGGTGCTGTAGCAGCGAATACAATAATTAAAACTTCTATAGGTCTATCTGGATTAACAGCAATTTTAACATGGTTTCTCTGGTCAATATTTATTTTTGTGATTGGTGTAAAGATTTTTCCAGACAAAGATAAAAAAGTTCCCTTTAAAAAAATTTTGGTATCAGTCGGATATGCTCATTCACCAGGATTAATAAGGTTTTTTGCAGTTACACCTGAACTTGTTATACCTGTAATTTTCTTAACACAATTTTGGATATTTGCCTCATTAATAATTTCAACTAAACAAGTGCTAAATATTAAATCAAACTTTAAATCCTTTGGAATTATTTTCTTATCCTTTTTAATAATTGTTTTTTTGTCTGTATCTTTTGTAATGAGTAGGATGAGTGCTTTGCCTGTGGGAAATTCTGTTTAGATTGGATATAGAGTTTTTGATATTCTACATGACTCACAAACTTTAAAGCCAGTAAGTATTAAATTTTGATAAACTGTTTCATGTTCTATATTACAGTTTTCGCATATATTGTCTAAATCTTCAGGTTTATGATTTTTATCAAGATTATTTAATTTTTTTGTCATTATTTGTCTTATATAAATATATAATATTTACAAAAGCAAATAAATTATGAAAAAAAATTCTAAAATAAATGTTTCAATAATTATGGGAAGTCAGTCTGATTACTCAACCATGAAGTATGCTGAAAAAACTTTGAAGTCTCTAGGAATAAAATTTGAAAAAAAAATAGTTTCAGCACATAGAACTCCAAAAAGAATGTACGAATATGCATCAAACGTAGAAAAAAATAATATTAATGTTATTATTGCTGGTGCTGGTGGCTCAGCACATCTACCAGGAATGGTAGCATCTTTAACTAAAATACCTGTGATAGGTGTTCCTATTGAAAGTAAAAAATTAAAAGGCTTAGATAGTTTGCTCTCCATTGTTCAAATGCCAAAAGGAATTCCAGTTGCCACTGTTGCTATAGGTAAAGATGGAGCAATAAATGCCGCATTACTTGCTGCTTCTATTTTATCTAACTCAAATTTGAAAATTGCAAAAAAACTTTATGATTGGAGATCAAAACAAACTAAATCTGTTAAGAAAAAACCTTACTAAATGTATAAACCCGTTCTAGGAATTATTGGTGGAGGTCAGCTTGGCAGCATGTTGTCTCAAGCTGCAAAAAAACTAGATATTCGAACAGTAATTTATTGCAATGATCCTGATGCTCCGGGTCAACACTTTGCAGATGAATTTATCTTTGGAAGATATGATGATTATAATAAATTAAGAGAATTCTGTTACAAGATAGATCTAATAACTTTTGAATTTGAGAATATACCGTTCGAAACATTAGAAAATTTAAATAAAGAAAAAAAAGTAATTCCATATCCTAAGATAAATAAAATCGTCCAAAATAGACTTTTTGAAAAAGATTTTATTAATAAGTGTGACTTGAGAACCACAAAATATGTTTATATAAAAAATATAAAAGATTTAGAAGCAAGCGATAATTATTTTCCCGCTCTACTTAAAACATGTACATTAGGCTATGATGGAAAAGGTCAATTTAAGATAGAAAACTCAGATCAAATATCTAAGCTAAACCTTGAATTCAATAAAGAATATATTTTAGAAAAATTGGTAAATTTGAAAACTGAAATCTCAGTTGTTTTAACTAGATATGGTCACCAGCGATATTCAATTTATGATCCAATTGAAAATAAGCATGAAGAGCAAATATTGAAATATTCTGAAATACCTGCAAAAATTGATAATTCAATTTTAGAAAAATCTAAAGACTGGGCAAGTATATTGGCAGAGGAATTAGATTATATAGGCACAATGTGTGTTGAGTTTTTTGTAGATATAAATGACAACTTATACGTAAATGAAATAGCTCCAAGAGTTCATAATTCTGGGCATTTAACAATTAATGCTTACAATGTAAGTCAATTTGAAAATCATATTCGTGCAGTATGCGGAATTGAAAAAATTGAACTTAAAAAAATTTGTGATGCAAAAATGATAAATTTGATTGGTAATGATATTAATCTTTATAAGGGAAAAAAATTTAATGATAATGAATTTTTTTACGACTATTTAAAAAAAGAGGTTAAAGAAAAAAGGAAGATGGGTCATATAACTATAATAAAAAATTAATTTAAACTTTTTGTATCAAAGATATATCATTGTTATTGGGTTTATTAACATCTTTCGAAATTTCATAAAACTCTAAATTAGGTCTATTTCTGTTATTCAATATATTGACTGCCTCAAACTCAATGTTTAAGTAAGATTTGATATCCTTCTCGTCAATAATTACGGGTTGTCTATCATGAATTTTAGAGATATTTACGTCAGATTTTTCTGTAATCAAACAAAACTGATCATCTTGATAAATACCAGCAAAAAATATCGTTTTTTTGTCTTTTCTGAAAAAGAAATAGGGTATTTTTATTTTATTTTCTCTCTTCCATTCATAAAAACCGTCGGCTACAACTACACATCTTTGTATTTTTATTAATTTTTTAAAAGAAATTTTTTCATTTATTGTCTCAATTCTTGCATTGATTAATGGTCTAAAATCTTTTCTTTTAGCCCAAGTTGGAATTATTCCCCATTTCAATAACTCAAGTGTGTTGCCGTTAATATATTTTTTTAAAACAGGTAAATTTTGCTGAGGATAAGCATTGTAATTTTCTGTATTATCAACGTTTATCGCTTTTTTTACAATTTTTGCAGTTTTTGCAACAGGGTTTGTTACTACGTATCTTCCGCACATAATTTGTTGGTTTAAATGATAATAGATTATATGATTTTATAAAATATGAAATCAATAGAAAGCAATTTTGAGAATTCTGAAGTAAACAAATTATTACAACATCACTTTATTGAATTAAGATCAGTTTCGCCTGTGGGTAGTACTCATGTTTTAGATATTGAAGGTTTAAAAAGTGAGAGTATCAAATTTTGGAGTTTATGGGAAAATAATGAACTTATTGGTTGTGGTGCGTTGAAATTTTTAGATAAAGATCACGGTGAATTTAAATCTATAAGAGTTTCTAATAAATTTAGACAGAAAGGATACGGTAAAAAAATAATTAGATATCTTATATCTATGTCCGAAAAACTTGGTATTAAGAAATTGAGTGTAGAAACGGGTGCAGGAAATTTTTTTTTACCAGCGAGAAAGCTATTCCTAAATTGTGGTTTTAAACCTTGTAAACCTTTTGCGCATTATAAAGAGGACCCAAACTCGTGTTATTATGAATTAAATTTAATTCATTAATTTTCTAGTTTTTTCAATGTTTAATTCCAAAAGTATTTGTAAACTTTTTGTAAGCTCATTATCATCTCTTGATATATCTTTTTTTTGAGTGTCCCCAATTTTATTTATTAAGTACTCTGTAGTTTGCATACCTGTCTCTTTTTCAACTGCTTTATTTGCACCATAACTGAAACTAGCTTGATAAAGATTACCGGTTGATACTAATGTCATAGAAGGACCAATCATTGCAGTAGACTGCATACAATTATTTAAAAAAATAATATTAATAACCCCAAAACCTTGATTTTTATTTTCACAGATAAATTCTACTAATTATTGAAATCAACTCAATATGGAAAAAATAAATAACACCTAAATTGGACTATTTTCTTTGAATAACAAATAATTCATTGTTAAAATTTAGGCCTTTATGTTTATTAACAATTTTTTGCACAATTTTTTGGTAATTTTTTGATTTTTCAGCTTTAAAAATTTGTTCATCTGTCATTTGATTTACGTAAACAGCTGCATTCCAAGCTGAAAAAATTACCGATGTTGCTATTCCTCCAGAAATTTCGTTGGGTAAAGCTCTTAACATATATTTAAATTTCTTAGATTTATGAAATTTTATTTCTTTTAATATCTCTCTACTTAGATTTGATTTAAGATATCTTATAATAGCTGGGTACAACGAAGGAAAAGGATTTTCCTTAGGCCAAACCTGTTTAATAATTTTATTTGCGGGATCTCCACCACAAGCATGCACTACAATTAATTTTCCGTTTTTTTCTAATGATTTTATCATTGGCTCGATTACGAACTTAACTTTTTTTTCAGCTGTAACTCTAGATCTGTAAGGTTGAGATGCGATAATTATATCATAATAATTTTTCCCATTATTTTTTTTTGGTATCACATCTTTAAGAACAAATTCTTGGTCTTTCCTATAAATTACTATTACAGATGGTTCTTTATAAGTGGGATTTCCAGTTTTTGGATTTCTTTCGACTTGCCATTTTTTTGATAAAAATTCCTGATTGAGTCTTCTTAACTGTGAAGAAAAATCTAAAGAAGAGTTTCCAATTAGTTTTACAACTTTCCAATTCATTTTTTTTTGTTTAAATCTGTTATTTGATTTTAAATTTGTGGACTCTGCATAATTTAAATTTGAAATTACAAATACTGTATTTTTATGTTCAACAAATCTGTCAGGCAGCTTCTCGAGACCCAATCTTACATCTTCCATGCTAATTTCTTTTGTAGAAACCAATAATGGTATATTGGGTAGTTTTTGATGACACTGTCTCATTACACTCATAAGTAGAGATCCGTCTCCCATTCCAGCGTCAAAAATTTTTAATGCAGGATGTTTAGGTTTTACACTTTGTATTATCGGTTTTAAATTATCTGCAATTTTATTTTTTTCATTAGTTGTAGTAACAAATAATAAATATTTTTGTCTATTATCAAAAAACCTAAAATTTTTTTTCATAAAAGAAAATTCCGCAAGAAATTAAAATATACAACTTAAATTAATTCTTTAAAAATGAAAGAATAAAGTATATTAAATAATACTTTATTTCATAGATAAATGAGCAAATTTAAATCAGATATTGAAATTGCGAGAAAAGCAAAGCTAAAACCTATTAAAAAAATTTTAACAAAACTAAAAGTTCCGGATAAACCAGAAGCGTTTAGCCCCATGGGTAGACATATCGCCAAAATAAATTTTGAATATCTTAAAAGATTACAAAATAAAAAAGAAGGTAAATTAATTTTAGTCACTGCAATTTCACCAACTCCAGCAGGTGAAGGAAAAACAACTACCTCTGTAGGTTTATCAGATGGCATAAATAAAATTGGAAAAAAAAGTATAGTATGTTTAAGAGAGCCTAGCTTGGGACCATCTTTTGGAATGAAGGGAGGTGCCGCAGGAGGTGGTTACGCACAAGTAGTTCCAATGGAGCAAATCAATCTTCATTTTACAGGAGATTTTCATGCAATTACTTCTGCACATAATTTATTATCTGCTCTTATAGATAATCATATTTATTGGGGTAATAAATTAAATATTGATGAAAACCGTATTGTTTGGAAAAGAGTATTAGATATGAATGACAGAGCCTTACGATTTATAAATATAAATACAAAAGGTGTAGCAAAAAATTACTTAAGGCAAGATGGTTTTGATATTACAGTGGCTTCTGAAGTTATGGCAATCTTTTGTTTAGCAAATGATTTGAAAGATTTAGAAAATAGAATTGGAAATATTACAATTGCATACAACAAGCAAAATAAGCCAATTTATGCAAAAGATTTGAATGCTCATGGACCAATGACCGTACTTTTAAAAGAGGCTCTCAGACCGAATGTAACTCAAACTCTAGAACATAACCCTGCTATAATTCACGGAGGTCCATTTGCAAATATCGCTCATGGTTGTAATTCTGTGATAGCTACTAAAACTGCTTTGAAGTTATCAGATTATGTAGTCACAGAAGCTGGTTTTGGAGCTGATTTAGGGGCTGAAAAATTTTTAAATATAAAATGTAGAAAATCAAAATTAGTTCCAAGTTGTGTTGTAATAGTAGCAACTGTCAGAGCTCTGAAGATGCATGGTGGATTAGAAAAAGATAATTTAAAAAAAGAAAATATTCCTGCATTAAAGAAAGGTTTAGTTAACCTAGAAAGGCATATTTCAAACATAAAAAAATTTGGTTTAGAACCCGTAGTTGCAATAAATCATTTTGTATTAGATACAAACAATGAAATTAAAGAAATTAAAAAATTCTGCGATAATATTAGTGTTCAAGTTAGTGTCAGTTCTCACTGGGCTAATGGTGGCAAAGGAGCAACCGACTTAGCAAAAAAAGTTATTAAAATTTGTAAAAATTCAAATAAAAATAATTTTAAATATTTGTATACTGAAAAATTATCTCCTTGGAAAAAAATAGAGAAAATAGCTAAAGAAATTTATGGTGCAAAAACTGTAACTGCTTCAACTGAAGTTATGAACGATTTAAGAAAGTTCGAATTAAATGGATACGGTAATTTACCAGTTTGTATTGCAAAGACTCAATATAGTTTCTCCGTAGACCCCAAACTTAAAGGAGCACCACAGAATCATGAAATACCTATAAGAGAAGTAAGATTATCATCTGGGGCTAATTTTATTGTTGTTGTATGTGGTTCAATAATGACTATGCCTGGATTACCAAGAGTTCCAGCTGCTGATAAAATTAAATTAAATAAAAAAGGTGAGACAGAGGGTTTATTTTAGTTTATTAAACCATTCCAAAAATATATAGACAAGTCTTTTCCGGTAAGTTGCTTATACTGAGGAAGTCCGGTCGGAGAAGTTACATTTATATCGCCTATTAATTTACCAGAAACAAAATCTATTCCTGCAAAATATATATTATTTTTACTTAAATCTTTAGCAACAATCTTTGCTATTTTTAACTCATTTAAATTTAATGTTGTATTAATTGCTGTGCCTCCCTGTGATAGATTAGATAAAATTGAGTCTTTAGAGGGAACACGTTTGATAGCTCCACAAACTTTCCCGTTAATTATAAAAACTCTTTTATCACCTTTTTTTACCATAGGTAAAAATTTTTGTATCATCGCATGTCCAATTTTCTTTAAATATAATGAAACGCGTTTTTTGTTAAAATTTTTATTTATAAACATAATATCTTTTCCAGCATAACCATTAATCGGTTTTATAACCAATTGTTTATACTTCTTATAAAATTTATTTATTTTGTTTATATCTTTAGTAAAAATTGTAGCTGGCATGTATCTAAAAAATTTAGAGGAATAGAATTTTTCGGAAATATTTCTTATGGCAATTGGATTATTTATGATTTTAGTGTGTGAAGATAATTTTTCTAAATATAGAGTTGAATTAATATATTCTAGGTTAAATGGAGGATTTTGTCTGATTAATAAATATTTGGCATTGGAAAGATCAAGCTCTAGATTTTTAATCTTAATATAAAATTTTTTTTTATTTTCTAATAATTTTACAAAAAAACCGTTTGCAGATACTTTTTTATTATTTAGTGTTAATTGATTTGTATTATACCAAAATATTTTAAATCCTCTTCTTTGAGCTTCTAAACATAATAAAAAAGTTGTGTCTGTATCAATTTTTATTGTACTTAAATTGTTGGCTTGTACAGCGACGATTTTTTGTTTTTTTTTCAAATTATGCAATCTTAATTGATTTTTCAGCTTTTGTCTTTTTTTCAGACAAAACATTCTCGATGTTTTTTAAATAGACACTTTCGTCATTATTTTTTTTATTTAGATTATTTCTATTTTCCAAACCTTTTTTACTAATTTTTAATAATAACTTACCCCATTCTATCATATTTTTACCATGTATCTCCGTTAAAAGACCTTTTTTTGGAGCATCAAGATATGCATTGATAACCTCATCTGATCTCCAATTTTTTATTACATCTAAACCTTCATCTAGATTTCCATATATTAATCCTGTGTAAAATGCTGGAGCTGCACAATGACAATCCCATTCACAAGCATCAATAGACCTAATTTCTACGTATTGTTTTAATCTAATTTCTGTAAAAATAGTACTTAAGTGAGTTTCAAGATCTTTCTTAGTTGGACTATCTTTATTTATCTCTTTAATTTTATTTTCAATAAAATCTTTAAATAAATATTTTTTTGGAAATAAATATTTAGAATTTTTTTTAATAAATAATAAAGGATAGTTTAAACAAAAATCTGCATATTTTTCAAAGGTCATCTTTTCAAAAAATATATTTGGTAAACCTCCTCTAGAAGTGTTTTGCCATACATAAGATCTATAAGATAAGTACTGGCTGAAAGTATTTTCTTTCATAGAGGAGTTAGCAAATAGAGAGATAGCTAGAGGCACTAAAAAAGTTGATAATCTAAAGATATTAGAAAAATTTTTTTCGTTCGAATAATCTAAATTGATCTGTGTTCCTGCTGTTTGATACATCATCTCTAAACTAAGTTTGCCATTTTTTGGCATTTCTTTTGTCATGACCTCATATCTTTTTTTTGGATTTGATGGAACGTCTTCTAAATGTGTATTAGGATCATAGCCTATGGATAGAATATTTAAGTCTAATTTGTTACATGCTTTTATTAATTGATCTTGAAAATTATAAGATTCTGAGCAAACATCATGTATACTTTTTAATTTTGCTCCTGCTAATTCAATTTGATTTCCAGGTTCTAGCGTAACCTGTTTACCATGTAATTCTAATCCAATAAGATTATTATTTTCTAATACTTTATTCCATCCATATTTTTTATTTAAAAAATTAAGAATATTAACAATTTGATTATAATTAGATCTTTTTTTTGATTTATTATCAAAAATAAATTTTTCGTTTTCTACACCAATATTCTGATGATTTTTACTTCCTGCAATAAAATGATTAATTATGTCCTCTTTATTTTTAATTTTCATATAAGTAATTAATCCAATTTTCTAACTCTTTCATTCTTGATATTTTTTCTGTATTTTTAATTTCATTCTCAATCATTAAAATATGATTATTAATTTCGTCTTGGTCTTTAAATGCCCCTTTATTTAGCAAACGTTCTTTTCTAAAATGAATTAAACTAACCATTTTTTCATATGTTATCTCTGGGTGATACTGAATCCCCCATATATCTGATGCGTTTGTTTTAAAATTTAGACCCATAACATTATTTAATTTATTTGATGATAAAAGAATTGCTCCCTCTGGTATTTTTACAACTTCATCAAAATTAAATGCTGGTGAGTTAAACTGTCTTTTTTTGTTAAGATAGATTTTGTGATTTGAACCAATGTTATTAACTTTTATATTATGAGCTATTCCTCTATGAGCTCCTTTATCAGACTTTTTAACTTGTCCACCCGCAACAGTCACAGCTACTTGAAGCCCCCAACAAATTGCAAATATTTTTTTTATTTTTAATTGACACTCCCTCATAAAACTTATTTGTCTTCTAATTTCATCAGTATCATTATAAATATTTAAGCTACTACCTCCCCAAATCATGCCATCATATTTATCAAGACTATCAATGGAATTTTTCAAATTATTATCAGATGATGGATTTGCTATACTTATATCTAAATCTTTTTTATAAAAGTTAATACTTTCAATTAGACTTTCAGTATGTGTATTTATACCAACAGCTGTAAATTCGCTATTTTCTTCTCTTGTATTGCCTTCAACAATAAGAATTTTTTTTTTTACCATTTAATTTTTAATTTTTGATTTTTACAAATTGCATCAATTAATGCAAAAAGGATTGGAAATTGTATTCTTTTAAATTTTTTTTTAATTATAGGTCCAATCTCTAGTGCTAGCTCGCATCCCTCCGTAGTTATACTTTTCATCTCTTTTCTTTTTATATTTTGATATTTTTTACCCAAACCAAGATAATATCCCATTTTACTATTTCTTCCTCCAGCCACACTAACATACAAATCCCCTAGACCTGCAAGTCCATAGGTGGTCTCTTGAAGTCCATTCATTTTAACAGTAAAATTTTTCATCTCTAACAAAGATTCTCTGAATAATGAGGATGAGGTATTATGATAATATTTATTTCTAATGTCTCTTTGTATGTTTGGACCACTCAAGCCTAATGATGCTCCTATTAGCATGGCATATAAATTCTTTATCGCACTTAAGACCTCAATTCCTATAATATCTTTAGATGTTTCAGCTTTATAATATTTTGTAGTAATAACTCTTTCTACTTTTTTTGCGCTCACAATATTTCTATTCGCAATTACAGTACTGGTTCTTATTTTGTTTATCAGACCTGCCGCAAGACAAGGTCCTTTTATAGAAGTTATATCCTGTTTTGGTAAACCATTTTTTTGAAATAATTTATTAATTTTCTCTGATATTGTAACCATTTTGTTATTGTAATTTACTAGGCCTTTAGTCAGTAATATAAGTGAAAGTTTTTTATCATAATTTTTAATTAATTCCTTACACACCCAATCGATGCCTTTAGAACTAACTGCAATTACTACATAGTCTGGTCTATTTCTTAATTCATCTATTAAATTTTGATAATCTAGAATTTTTACTTTTCTAGGTAAATAGGATTTTAATGTTTTATGGTAATAATTCTTTTTTAAATTTTTTATAAACTTTTTTTCAAGGTGGGTACCTACTATAGAAACATGATTATTATTTTCTATACAAGGTAATGAGAATGCAGATCCCATTGCCCCAGCGCCAATTATTAAAATTTTTTTCATATTACCTTAGAGTTTTTCTAATTGCTCGATGCCATCCATTCAATAGTTTTAATCTGTTTTTATGTACTATTTTTGGAACAAATTTTTTATCAAATCTCCAATTTCTTGTTATATCTGATAAAGATTTATATACACCGACATAATAGCCAGCCATGACTGCCGCGCCTAAAGAGGTTGTTTCATAGACTTTGGGTTTTAATACTTTAATGTTCAAGATATCAGTCAAAAACTGAATGAACCAATAATTATTCGCCATGCCACCATCTACTTTAATAACGGAAGGTTTTAGACCATCTTTTTTCATAGCATTTAATAAATCCGAAGTTTGGTATGCAACTGATTCTAAAGTTGCTCTTATAATTTCATTTCTTCCAGTATCTCTAGTTAGTCCAGTCAAAATTCCTCTAACATTTGGTTTCCAGTAAGGTGCTCCTAAACCTGTAAAAGCTGGTACGAGATATACATTATTATTATTTATTTGTTTTTTTGAGATTTTTTCTGTCATTTTTGCGCTTTTAATAATTTTTAATTTATCTCTAAGCCATTGGACACTTGCACCTGCTATAAAAATCGAACCTTCAAGGGCAAAAGTTGTTCTGTTATTAATTCTGTAGCAAATAGTTGATAATAATTTATTTTTTGAATTTATTTTATTATTTCCTGTATTCATTATAATAAAAGCTCCAGTACCAAAAGTAATCTTTGTAGATCCTTTTTGGAAACAGCTTTGACCAACTGTGGCTGCTTGCTGATCTCCGATAACTCCATTAATTGGGTAAGTTTTTTTAGTAATAGATTTATCAGTAAAACCAAAGTTATCAGCAGAATTTTTTACATTTGGTAAAATACTTTCTGGAATTTTTAATAATTTTAAAATTTTTTTGTCCCAACAATTTTTCTTTATATTAAAAAGCATAGTTCTTGATGCATTTGTCGAATCTGTAGCATGAATTTTTCCTTTTGTTAATTTCCAAATTAAATACGTATCAATTGTTCCAAATAACAACCTATTTTTTTTTAACAGTTTTTTTGCTATCGGAATATTTTCAATTATCCATTTAATTTTTGTAGCAGAGAAATATGGATCTAAAAGTAAACCTGTTCTTGATTTTATTAAATTTTCTAATCCTTTTTTTTTTAGTTTATTACACAAATTTGTAGTTCTCCTATCTTGCCAAACGATCGCGTTATAAATACATTTCCCAGTTTTGCTATCCCAAAGCAAAGTTGTCTCCCTTTGATTTGTTATCCCTATCGTTAAAATATTTCCTTTTATTTTTTTATTTTTATTTATAATTTCTTTTATTACTTTTTTTGTAGTAACCCATATTTCCTCTGGATTGTGTTCAACCCATCCATCTTTAGGGTAATACTGTTTAAATTCTTTTTGCGACACAAATACTGGTTTGCCTTTTAAATCAAAAAGTATTGACCTTGTTGACGTAGTTCCCTGATCAATAGAAAGAATAAAATTTTTCATGAAAATAAATTATAGTATATTGTTAAAATAATAATTGGATATAAATAATTAATTTATGAGATTGCAAAATATTTTAAAAAATTGGAAAATATCTAAATTTTTAACTAATAAAGGCTATTTTTTCAGTAGAAAAAAAATACTTAAACATTTGCCAAAATCTATTATTGATAAAGCCTATTATTCAATATCAAAATGGAATAGATACTATAAGACTCCTCTAATAAAATTAAATAAACTCTCAAATGAATTAAATTTGGGAAATGTTTTCTATAAAGACGAGTCTAAAAGGTTTGGGTTAAAATCATTCAAAGCTTTAGGTGGTGCTTATGCAGTAAAAGTTATTTCAAAAAATAACAAAAAAATTATTGTATCTTCAGCTACAGCCGGGAATCATGGAAGGTCAGTTGCATGGGGAGCAAAAAGGCTTGGACTTAAAAGTAATATATTTGTTAGTCAAAACGTTAGCAAAAATAGAGTTAACTCAATTAGAGAGCTAGGTGCAAATGTACATTTGGTAAAAGGAAATTATGAAAATTCTTTAAATGAATGTAAAAAGCAATCTATCAAAAATAATTGGAAGATTGTTCAAGATGTATCAACAAAAAATTATAAATATATTCCTCAGTTGACCATGGCTGGTTACTCGCTAATGATAAAAGAAACATCGGTGCAAACGAATAAATATATTACGCACATATTTCTTCAAGCAGGTGTAGGGGGAATGGCAGCAGGCGTAGTAGCTGGAGTTGCAAGATATTTTAAAAGAATACCAAAGATCATTATTATTGAACCTGATAATGCGGCATGTGTGTTAAAAAGTATACAAAACGGCAAAATGACAAAAATTATAATTAAAAAAGAGAGTATTATGGGAGGAATGTCATGTAACGAAATGTCTCTTATTCCATGGAAAATTTTAAAAGATGCAACAAATTATTGTTTAACAATTAGTGATAATAAAATACCCGAGGCGGTAACTCTACTTGCAAAAAAATTTTTTAGTGATAAGAAAATTATTGCAGGTGAATGTTCAGCTCCAAGTGTTATAGGCTTAATATCAGTTTGCAATCAAAAAAATATTAGAAAAAAAATTGGTCTTGATAAAAGCTCTAATGTTTTGCTAATTGGTTGTGAAGGTAATGTAGATAGTAATTTGTACAATAAATTATATTCTAGAGGTAAAAAAAGGTTAAAAATATGACTGTAGGGATAGTTTGGATCAAGGATGACTTCAGATTAGAAAACAATTCTGCATTGATACATGCAAGTAAAAATCATGATACTGTATCTGCGATTTATATATTTAATAAAGAATTTTTTGACAATAGAAGAGAAGCTCAAAAATGGTGGATTAGTAAATCTTTAGAAAGCTTTGGTAAAAATTTAAATATTTACAATATCAATTTAGAAATAATTATATCTAAAGAAGTTGATTTTTTTTCAAAATTAAAAGGTAAAAATATAAATTTATATTGGAACAAAGTTTACGAACCACAACAATTAAACTTAGATAGAAAAATAATTGAAATGCTTGATAACAATAAAATTCATTATAAGTTATTCAAAGGTAATGTTTTAAACGAATATCAATCAATCACTAAAAAAGATGGTACACCATTTAAAGTATTTAGTCCTTTTTGGAGACATGCAGAACAAATTTATTTAGACAAAGTCCCATCTGATACTTCAAAAATTCAAAAAGTTAAGTCTAAAAAAAATATATTCAATTCAAAAAATACTTTTGTCAATATTTTACCAAATAAAGATTGGTACAAAAAGTTTGATAATTATTGGAATGTCTCAGAGGAGGAGTCCCATGTTCAATTAAAACATTTTTTAAAGGAGAGAATTTCAAAATACGGTAATGATAGAGATTTTCCTTCTTTAAATGGGTCGTCTAAATTATCTCCTTACATTAGAAATGGGCAAATAAATGTTAATACGATCTGGCAAAAATGTTCAAAAGTTAATAAAAATATCGGGGTAAGAAAATACCTTAACGAACTAGGTTGGAGAGAATTTTCTCATAGTCTTATAAATTATTTTCCTCAAATGCTTAAAGGAAATTTAAGAAGAGAATTTGACAGATTTCCATGGGAAAAAAATAAAAAAAATTTAGAAGCTTGGAAAAAAGGTTTGACGGGATATCCAATCGTAGACGCAGGTATGAGACAAATGTATGAAACAGGTTGGATGCATAACAGAATTAGAATGGTTGTAGGCTCTTTTTTGGTCAAACATCTAAGAATAAATTGGCAAGAGGGAGAAAGACACTTTCGAAATTGTTTATTAGATTTCAACGAAGCCAATAATGTAGCCCAGTGGCAATGGGTTGCGGGCTGTGGTGCTGATGCTGCTCCATATTTTCGTATATTTAATCCAATACTTCAGGGTGAAAAATTTGATAAAAATGGTGATTATGTAAAAAAATGGGTTCCAGAACTAAATAAATATCCATCAAAATATATTCATAAACCCTGGGAGTTAGATTTAAAATATCAAAAATCAATTGATACGGTTATAGGTAAAGATTACCCTGAGCCAATTGTTATTCATGAAGAGGCTAGAAAAAAAGCTCTAGATGCATTTAAATCTTTAAAAAAAAATTAATCCCCAAAATAATGATGTATTATTTTTCTTTTATGTTTACTTGTTCTGTGTTCAAATAAATACAGACCTTGCCAGGTTCCAAGTAAAAGTTTTTTATCTTTAATACTTAATGATATCTGATTATTTGTTAATGCAGATTTTATATGAGCTGGCATGTCATCTTTTCCCTCAGATTTATGGATATATAAATTTTCATCCATTGGTACTAATTTATTAAAATAATTTTTTAGGTCTATTCTAACATCTGGGTCGGCATTTTCTTGAACGATTAAGGATGCACTAGTGTGTTGTATGGATAAATTTAACAAACCATTGTTCAAATTTAAATCATTAATCCAATGCAAAGTATTTTCTGTAAACTCATAAAGTTTTTGTCCATTTGTGACTAATTCTAAGGTAAAGAACTCTTGCCTCATTTTTTATTATTAAAATCAATGCCGTATTCTGATCTTTTTCCTTTTCGTAATCCATAAGGACCAGAGATAAAAATTGTTAAAGGTTTAGTGCCAGGTTTTAAATCAACTCTATGGAATGTATTAGCAGACCTAAAGCCAATATAACCTGGTTTTCTCCAATATCTTCCTGTTTTAAGTGTTTCCCAGTATCCATCTCTCAAAATTATTGTAATGAAAGGGAATAAATGATTATGAACCCCTTCTCCATGATCATCATCTAACATTTCATGCAATAAAATATTAAATGGGAACCATTTAGGCCTATGCCTAAAGATCAAATAATATCTGTTCATCCATGGTTTTGCTTCATGAAATTTTGGGTGAGATGGTCCCCTATCTAAAACAACTTTTTTACGTCCAATGCTTTCTAAAAATTTTAGTATCATTTAATTATATTTTATTATTTGATTACTGCTAAGGATATACATAGATTTTTCGTAAATATATGGTCTAGCAATAAACTTTTTGTCCAAATCAACAATTTTTTTTGATAGTCCATCAGATAAATCAATAATATTTAGTTTTCCATTTGTACTTAAGTAAATTTTGTTTTTCCCTACTAAAAAACCATTATTTACTAAATCATCCCATTTTTTTTTTTTAATTTTTGTTTTTATATCAGTTGATCTTATTAATTTGCCATTCTTTTTATCAAGAATTATTAAAAAACCATTATCAGCTATTGTTATAATTAAATCTTTAGTAATAGTCGGCCTAATACTAGAATTTATTTTCTTTCTCCATTTTACTGATCCAGTATCTAAGCTTACAGCAAAAAATTCATTTTTATTATTCGAAAAATAAATAGTATTATTATCTAAAACAATATCTGAGTATATATTCGTAAAGCTATCCTCATAAATAATAGATTTAGATGTGGGTGTTTGCCATATTAAATTGCCATTTTGATCAAGAGTATTTAAATCACCTGTATGATTTAAAAAAATAACTTTGTTTTCATCAAGCACTAAGGATGTTTTTTTTGTTGATTTTATTAGAGTATTTTCAGTTTGATATTCCCAAAGTAAATTACCATTCTCTATAGAAAAACATTTTAATATATTGTCATAATCAACAGTAAAAATTTTATTTTCTGCTATCTTAATTTCTGAATTAAAAGCCGCTGAATTTGTTTTTCTCCATAATAAGTCTCCATTAAGTATATTTAAAGCATAATAATTTGATAAATTGTCAGTTAAAATGAGAGTATTCTTTTCAATTGCTAGATTTAGTAATGGATTTAATTTTTTTTCTTTTTTAGAGTAAATATTTTTCTCCCAAATTACTTCCAAATTTTTTGAAAATTTAATTACGGTACCTTTGCTATTAAAAAAATAAATGTTACCATTTTCTGAATATAACATATCTGGTTTAAATTTTGAAAAGTTTTTGATTTTTGAAAATTTAATTTTTTTAATCTGTTTTAAATTTCCATCATAATTTATAATACCTGTATTATTGTTATAATAATTTTTTCTATTATTTAGGGTATATTTATCTTTAAGATAAATTTTAATATTTTTATTAAGTTCTTGTGATACTTCTTTATTATCCTCAAAAATTATATCTTTATATTGATTTGCCGACTTTATTTTTTCATTTTTAGACCATATCCTACTTTTATTATCTATTGAGCAACCGATTAAAAATATAAAAAAAATAACTAAACAAAAATTTTTATTCACTAAAGTCTCTTTGGATTCTTTTTCTTGCTTCAAGCTTTATCTCAGAATTACTATTTGTTTTTGAAACTATTGATCTAAAATAGGTTAATGACTTTTCCTTGTCCCCTTTTGAATAATAGTATTCTGCTAATAGATACATAGCATGCGACTGCCATATGTTTTCATTTTTTAGAACAGGCTCTATCATGTTTAACAGTTCGTTTTCAGTTAAACTATCAGCATTATAAAGAGTTTTTTTATATATATTTAGATCTACTAGATTTTGATCTAAACTTAATTCATATATGATTATGTCAAAATATTTGTTTATCTCATCTTTTGATGAAATTAAATTATTATCTAACAAGTAATATAAAGCTAATGGTGAATATGTTTTGTCATTTGAATTAATGATTTCAACCATATTATTTAGAATATTTTCATTATTACCAATTTTATGTGAATTTACAGAATTATTAAATTTATTTGCTAAATTTGAACGTTTATTGTTTAAGTACATTTCGTAAGAAAAGAAACTAATTACACAAAAAATAATAGATAAAATTAAAACAATAAAAATATTTTTATTTTTCTTTACAAAATCAATAATTTTTTGTTTTTTTGTCTCTCTATTTATAATTTCAAATTCTTGTTCATTCATATCATGTTTCTAAGAACATATTGGAGTATTCCTCCATTTTTATAATATTCAAGCTCGTTCTTTGTATCTATTCTGCAAATTGTTTCTATAATTTTCGTATCTCCAGTAGCATACTTAAATTCTACCTTAACTTTATCTGTTGGATTAACTCCTTTTTCGAAGTCCAAAATAGCTATCAACTCAGAACCTATTAAATTTAATTTATTTCTATTAAATCCATCAGTAAATTGTAATGGTAAAATTCCCATACCTATAAGATTAGATCTATGTATCCTTTCAAAACTTTCTGCTATAACAACTTTAATTCCTAATAATTTAGTGCCTTTTGCCGCCCAATCTCTTGAGGAACCAGTCCCATATTCTTTGCCTCCTATTACAACTAAATCTGTACCTCTTTTTTTATATTCTACGACCGCATCATAAACTGGCATGACTTTATTTTCTGGATAAAGTTTTGTAAATCCCCCTTCAGTACCAGGAGCCATCTCATTTCTAATTCGAATATTTGCAAACGTTCCTCTCATCATAACCTCATGGTTTCCTCTTCTTGATCCATAAGAATTATAATCTTTTGGTAATATTTGATTCTTCATAAAATATTCTCCAGTTGGACCTTCTTTTTGTATAGATCCTGCGGGAGAAATATGATCTGTTGTTACCATGTCACCTAGGATTAGAAGTGGTCTAGCATCTTTAATTGATTTAAAACCCTCCGGTTTATCAGGCAAGTTGTCAAAAAAAGGTGGTTTTTTTACATAAGTAGAACTTTCATCCCATTTATAAATACTTGAAGGTTCTGTTTTAATTTTTTGCCATTGAGATGGTCCCTCCAAAACATTTGAATATCTATTTACAAACATGTCTGCGCTCAAAGAACTTTGTAAAATTTCCTCTATTTCCTTATTACTAGGCCAAATATCTTTTAGAAATATTTCTTGGCCATTTTCATCTTTACCAATTGCATCTTTGTAAATATCCACCTCCATATGGCCAGCTATTGCATACGCGACTACTAATGGAGGTGAGGCTAAAAAGTTAGCTTTAATATGAGGTGATATTCTTCCCTCAAAATTTCTGTTTCCAGACAATACTGATACTGTGTAGAGATTATCTTTTTCAATCGCATCAACTATTTCATCGGAAAGTGGACCTGAATTACCAATACAAGTTGTACAACCATATCCTACTAAATTAAATCCTAATTCATCTAAATATTTACTTAAACCCGCTTTATCCAAATAATCAGTAACGACTTGTGAGCCAGGTGCTAAAGATGTCTTAACCCAAGGCTTAGTTTTCAAACCTAAGTCTATCGCCTTTTTTGCTAATAATCCTGCTCCTATTAATACATTTGGATTAGATGTATTTGTGCAAGATGTTATAGCTGCAATCAATATTGATCCATCAGAAATTTCATAATCAGTATTTCTAACTTTTGAATATTTTTTCTGTTTTCTTTTAGTAGTATCATTAAAAACTTTTGTAAAATTCTTACTAGCTTCACTTAATAGAACTTTATCTTGCGGTCTCTTAGGTCCTGAAATAGTTGGAACAATTGAGGACATATCAAGCGAAATTGTGTCAGAAAATTCGATATCATTAGATGACCATAAACCTTGCTCTTTTGCATAGCTCTCTACAATTTTTAGTGTTATTTCGTCTCTTCCTGAAAATTTTAGATACTTTAGAGTTTCATCATCAACTGGAAAAAAACCACATGTAGCTCCGTACTCTGGTGCCATATTTGCTATCGTTGCTCTATCAGCAAGCGTTAAATTTTTTAATCCATCTCCATAAAATTCTACAAATTTACCAACTACACCTTTGTCTCTTAACATTTTAACAACTGTTAAAACTAAGTCTGTGGCAGTTGTGCCCTCTGGCATTTTATTAAATAAATTAAAACCAATTACTTCAGGTATTAACATTGATATGGGTTGTCCAAGCATACCTGCTTCAGCTTCAATACCCCCTACTCCCCAACCTAGGACCGATAAACCATTTACCATTGTGGTGTGACTGTCAGTACCCACCAATGTATCAGGAAACAAATATTTTGTGCCATCAAACTCCTCACTCCAAACAACTTTTGATAAATATTCAAGATTTACTTGGTGACATATTCCTGTTCCAGGAGGAACTATTCTAAAATTATTAAATGCTTGCTGTCCCCATTTTAAAAAGGAATATCTTTCTCCATTTCTCTCGAACTCTATGTCAACATTTTTTTCAAAAGAATTTTTATTGGCGAACTTATCGACTTGAACCGAGTGATCAATTACAAGATCTACTGTGGATAACGGGTTTATAGTGCCTGGGTCTTTCTTCTTTTCTTTTACAGCTTCTCTCATAGCTGCTAAGTCGGCAACAGCAGGAATGCCTGTGTAGTCCTGAAGTAAAACTCTAGCAGGTCTATATGCAATCTCAGTTTTTGACTTTTTATTTTTTAACCATTCATGAATAGCTTGTATTTGTGACTTAGTTACAGAAACATCATCCTCATATCTTAGTAAATTCTCTAATAAAACTTTGAGTGATTTAGGTAATTTAGATACTCCTGTTAAGCCATTTTTTTCTGCCTCTGATATTGAATAATATTTATAATCACTCCCATCTACTTTCATAGATTTTAAAGAGTTGTAAGAATTTTTATTTCCCGGTTTCATAATTAATAATAAAATGTTGCTATGCAACCTAATAGAAGCACTGACATAGCATAATTAAACAACTTAATAAATTTTTCATTTGTCGCAAATTTCCTTAAAAATTTACCTATTAAAGTCCAAAAATTGATACTTATTATGGCACAAATAAAAGAAACACTAATAACCCATATAGAATGATTTAGAAAATTTACCCCACTTTCTACATATGTTGAAACACATATTATTCCTACAATTACACCTTTGGGATTTAAAAATTGAAACAAAAAAGTCTCAAAAAACTTTACAGGATTTTGCTTTTGTTCTTTGTCAATATTTTTTGAAAATGCAATTTTATATGCCAGATAAACTAAAAAAATAGATCCTGAAATTTTTAAAATTTCTTGAAGCAAAGGATATATTTTAAATATATTTATAAGTCCGAAATTTAAAACACTTACCATCAAAGTAAATCCAAGTATTACTCCAAGCATATGTGGTATGGTTTTCATTATACCAAAATTGAAACCAGAGTAGGATGCAACTATGTTATTGGGTCCAGGAGAACATCCAGTACCAAGCATAAATAAAAAAAGTGACAATAGTTCAGGATGCATTGATCTATGCTATAGGTAGTCCATCTTCAGCTTTTTGGGAAGGATGAAGTAATGTAACTTTTCCCTCTTTATCAATAGATCCTAATATAAGCACCTGTGAAATAACTCCAGCAATATTTTTTTCTGGAAAATTACAAACGCCAATAACTTGTTTTCCAACTAAATTATCTCTGTTATAAAAATGAGTTATTTGGGCCGATGATTGCTTTACTCCGATTTCTGAACCAAAATCAACTTTTAATACCAATGAAGGTTTTCTTGCTTTTTCGTTTTTTTCTACAGAAATAACTGTACCTAAACGAATATCGACTTTATCAAAGTCATTGAAGGTTATTTGTTCTTTCATAATAATAATATATAATTAGATTGTGGCAAATATAGATAACAAATTATACGAAAAATCAATAAAGATTCTTAAGGATCTTATAGCTTTCAAAACAATTTCAGGGGAAAATAATTCATCTTTGATAAATTATTGTGAAGATATTTTAAAAAAAAATGGAGCATCCTCTTTTAAGGTTTTTGATGAAAACAAAAAAAGAGTTAACCTTTTTGCTACATTAAAAGCAAAGAAACCAAACGGGGTAGAACCAATTATTTTATCTGGACATACGGATGTGGTGCCTGTCTCAAAAGGCTGGTCGACTGATCCTTTTAAAGCAGAGATAAAAGGTGATAAACTTTATGGAAGAGGTTCTTGTGATATGAAAGGTTTTTTAGCTTGCTCTTTAGCATTTGCAGAGGTTTTTTCAAATTCAAATCTTTCACGTGATATTCATTTTTCTCTAACATTTGATGAGGAGACTGCTTGTATTGGGGCACCTCTCTTAATTAAAGAATTAAAAAAGAGAAATATAACAAATGGTATTTGTATTGTCGGTGAGCCTACAAAAATGAAAATAATAGACTCTCATAAAGGTTGTTATGAATACACAACTTATTTCGAGGGTCTTGCCGGGCATAGTTCAAAGCCTAATGAAGGGGTTAATGCAGCAGAGTTTGCTACAAGATATGTTAATAAACTTATCTCGTTAAGAAAAGATTTGGAAAATAGACAACTTAAAGATTCTATATTTGATCCTCCTTACTCAACATTATCTATTGGGGGAATTTTTGGGGGTATTGCACACAACGTAATTGCTGACAAGTGCCATATTAATTGGGAGACAAGACCTGTAAATAAACAAGATGGTTTATTTTTAAATGAAGAGATAGATAAATATGCTAATGAGCAATTATTGCCTGAAATGAAAAAGATTTATACACATTCCTCAATTAAAAAAGAAATAATTGGAGAAATAATAGGATTTAATAGAGTGAATGATTCTAAAGCATGTGAGTTTGTATCAAGTATTACTGGAGACAATGAGAGAGAAGTAGTATCTTTTGGTACGGAGGCAGGATTGTTTCAGGAAATTGGGATTAGTACTGTTGTGTGTGGACCTGGTTCAATTGAGCAAGCACACAAAATAGACGAATTTATAGAATTAAGTGAAATTAAAAAATGTTTAGTTTTTTTAGAAGGAGTAAAAAATAAATC
>CABZUW010000012.1 GCA_902529105.1 uncultured Pelagibacteraceae bacterium | reverse complement strand
AATAAATGAAGCCTTAGAAATTACAGGTGCAAAACACCTATTGAATAATGATTTAAAAAGTTTATCTGGTGGTGAATTTCAAAGAGTTTTAATGGCACGAGCTGTAGCAAAAAAACCAGATTTATTAGTTTTAGATGAACCTGTACAAGGAGTAGATTTCACAGGAGAGATTGAACTATATGAATTAATAAAAAAAATATCTGAAACTTTGAAGTGTGGAATTTTACTGATATCTCATAATTTACACGTTGTTATGTCTAAAACCGACCATGTGGTATGCCTTAATGGTCATGTCTGCTGTTCAGGTACACCAATCTCTGTAGCAAATAATAAAAAATATCAAGAATTATTTGGTGAAGATGTTTCAAAAATATTATCTATTTACGAGCATAAACACGACCATAAACATGGCGTAGATGGATCAGTTGAGGAAAATTAAAAATGTTTGATGATTTTTTTATTAGAGCTTTGTTTGTTGGTATTGGTATGGCGCTTGTGACTGGTCCCTTGGGGTGTTTTGTTGTTTGGAGAAGACTGTCATTTTTTGGAGATACTTTAGCTCACTCAGCTTTGTTAGGAATTACCATCGCTTATACAATGGAAATAAATATAGCCCTTTCGGTATTTATAATTTCATCAATTGTGGCCCTGATTTTATTAAAATTAGAGAAAACAACTAGTTTACCTACAGATGCATTGTTAGGATTACTTGCCCACTCTTCTCTTGCTGTTGGATTAGTCGTTATAGGATTAATAGCAACAATTAGATTTGATTTAATGGGTTTATTATTTGGAGATATTTTAGCTGTGAATGTAAATGACATAATAATTGTATGGTTTGGTGGTGCATTAATTTTATTGGTTTTAAAATTAATATATAAACCGCTATTTGCATCAACGGTTAATTACGAACTTGCAGAAGCAGAAGGAATGAAACCAGAGAAAGTGAAAGCAATATTTACATTGCTACTTGCAGCAATTATTGCGATTTCAATTAAAATGGTTGGATTATTATTAATAACTGGAATGCTTATTTTGCCTGCTGCAATTGCCAGAAATATATCTTCAAATCCAAAAGGTATGGTAATTTATTCAGTTATTGCAGGTTTAATGTCTGTATTAATAGGTTTATTCAGTTCATTAGAAATAAATACACCCTCAGGTCCATCAATTATAACTGCTGGTTTAATATTGTTTGTTTTATCATTAATTAAAATTAAAAGGAGTTCTCAATTGAAAAGCTAACTTTTCATTGATAAAAGAAATAATGGCTCAAAAGCAAGAAAATTTATCAAAAAATCAAAAAATAGTTTTAGATTATATTGAAAAAGCAAATCAACCCTTAAAAGCATACTCAATCCTATTTAATGTTCAAAAGAAAGGTCTTAAAGCACCCCCTCAAGTATATAGAGCATTAGATAAGTTAATTGAGATGGGAAAAATTCATAAGATTGAAAGTAGAAATTCCTACATTGCTTGTCAAAATTCTAGTTGTCAATTAGAGAAAGCAACTGCATTTTCTATATGTGAGTCATGTGATAAAGTTACTGAAATTAGTAATCATAGTCTTTCTAAATATTTATCAAATATTAAAGATAAAAATGGAATGAAATTTAATAGATATAACCTTGAGTTTTTTGGTTTGTGTAAAAAGTGTAAAGTATAAAATTTTTTAATTCTTTAACAAATAAACAATAATTTCTGTTGACACTTTTAGTGATGTATTACACAATGTTATATTATAACACTTTAAAATAAGGAGAATAATTTATGAAAATTGCATATGTGTTTAAAAGTAGTATGGCTAGCACATTCCAACTTAATACCATGATATTACCTCAGTTAGAGGAAAATACACATTTAGTTGATGTTATAGGAATGTTTTTCTTTGATGACAACATTATGTGTCTTCAAAAAGGTAACCCATATGGTGAACGACTAGCAAAAATTGCTAAGGATAAGAAAATGCTTTTGATGGTTTGTGATCAGTGCGCGGTAAGAAGAGGACTAGCAGATGGTACCTTCGAGCAATGCGGTAGTGGTGAAGTAAAAGCAAAAGGCATGGTGGATGGTGTGGTGGCTGGATGTTTTCCACAATTATATAAGGCTTTAGGACCAAACGCCCCCGATCAAGTTATCACTCTATAATTGTAGATAATTAATTATTCAATAATTTAAATATCATTTAAGATCACTCTCTTCCCAATTTTTAAATTGGGAAGAGAATTGAGCTAATTTCTAATAAATTGTAATAAATTCGTAACAAAAAAGTAATAATTAAAAATATGGAGGTTTAATGTTTATAAAAAAATATCTAAAGTGGATTAGTACATTCTTAGTTTTAGTAGGAATACTTCTTACAAATTTAAATATATATCCGTTAAATATATATTTTCATGGATTAGGAGTTGTTGGATGGACTATTGCTGGATTTATGAGCAAAGATAAAGCAATTTTAACTAACTTTGGATTACAAATCCCATTATTTGTAATTGGTATTTATAAAGTTATTTTTTAAATGAAGAATATATTGTTTGTATGCACGGGTAATTCAGCAAGAAGTATTATTGCTGAAAGTATAATAAATAACGAGTATGAGGATATGTTTAAGGGTTTTAGTGCTGGGAGTAATCCAACAGGAAAAATTAATGAAGATGTGAAGAATTATTTATTATCGAAACATTATGATCTTTCAAATTATAAATCTAAAAATTTTAATGAGTTTATTAATGGTCAAATTAAAATGGATTATGTTATTACAGTTTGTAATAATGCCAATTATGAAGTCTGTCCTATTTGGCCAAATAAAGATCAGATAATTCATTGGGATATAGAGGATCCTGTTAAATTACTTAATGAAACAAATGATTTAAATAAAAAAGATGAAATAATAGAAAAAGTTTACAACAATATTCATAAAAGAATAAAGGAACTTATAAATGAAAAATAAAAGCCGTTATTTCCTTGCTGAATTAATAGGGAGTTGTTTTTTAGTAATGATTATAGTTGGTTCGGGTTTAATGGCAGAAAACTTAACTGACGATGTTGCAGTAATGTTAATTGCAAACACTATAGCAACAGGAGCAGGTTTATTTGTGCTTATTACAGTATTTGCTGATGTATCAGGAGCTCACTTTAATCCATTTGTAAGTATCGCAATGGCAATAACTGGCAAATTAAAAAGGAAACTATTACCCTACTATATCATTGCTCAATTGGTTGGTTGCTTAATTGGTGTTGGTTTAGCTAATTTCTTTTTTGAACATGAGATTTATGAATTATCTACTAAGTCAAGAGATGGGATTTATATATTCACATCTGAGGTAATAGCAACATTAGGGCTAATAACAATAATTTTTGGTTCAATGAAGTCAGGCAAAATTGCTGTTGCTGCTAGTGTTGGTCTATATATTACTGCTGGTTATTGGTTTACCTCCTCTACTTCTTTTGCAAATCCAGCTGTTGCAATTGCTAGAACATTTACAGAGTCTTTTACAGGTATTAGTTATTTAAACACTCCTTATTATATCTTGGCTGAGCTTGTAGGAATGTTAATTGCTGTATTTATTGTTAAAAAGTTATTTTTAGAAAAAAATTGAAAAATATAAAACTTACCAATCGAATAAGTTTAATTAACAAAAAATTTAAAAAAAAAGAGTTTTATCATTATCTTAAAACTTCTAATCTTTCATTAGTAATACCTAAGATTAAAGACAAATATGTAGTAGTTTCCCA
This sequence comes from uncultured Pelagibacteraceae bacterium, assembly GCA_902529105.1. GTDB lineage: Bacteria > Pseudomonadota > Alphaproteobacteria > Pelagibacterales > Pelagibacteraceae > Pelagibacter. The sequence goes on along the minus strand of CABZUW010000012.1, from coordinate 32,644 downwards.
AAAAAGAGTTCCAATTAACAAAATTAATTACGAGTTTCCTTCTGGCATAGTGGAAAAAAAGGAAACAACTCTGCAATCAGCACAAAAAGAATTAAGAGAAGAAACAGGATATAGATCAAGATCAAAATTGACTAAAATAGTTAGTTTTTATACAGAGCCTGGACGACTAACTACTAAAATTACTGGTTATTACACAGAAGACTTAATTAAAATCTCGAAGCCAGAACAAGGTATTAGAATTCATCTTTTTAATCAAAGAGATATATTCAAATTAATATTAAATCAAAAATTCAATAATAGTTCTCATATAGCAATGTTTTTATATCTAATAACAATTCTTGAAAATCTATAAACCATAGGTTGTATCAAAATATCTTTTTTATTTAAGGATTATATGATTAAATTAATTTCAAATAATTCGGAGGCAGTAATGAGAAAAAAACTAAAAAAAAATGAAAAGAAAAAAACAAAGATATTAAGATCAATTGATAAACTTAAAAATAAAATAACAGCTAAAGAAAAAAAATTATCAAGCCTTAATATTAAAATTGCTGGTCTAGAAAAAAAAGGTTGCAGAAAAAAAAGCAAAAAAAATTGCTAAGAAGAATGCAGAGCAATCTCCTGCATCTATAAATAATTAAATCCAAATCATCTTTCTCCCTTCTCATTTAAGAGAAGGAAGAAAGTAGTTAATTAACAAAATTTAAACGAGGGAAGAAGTAAGAATAGTTTAAATTTTTAATTAAACTACAAAGATTAAGTTACAGAAATATTTACTTATTATTAAAGTTTAATTAATTTAGGTTATTTTGAATTATTTGAATAAATTATTCTTGGCTCTAAAAATAATTCTCTAGCAAGAGCTTTAAATCTTTTAGTAACTTGTTTTGAGATTATTTCTTGATGTTGTGATGGAATTTTTAAAAATACAGCATTACCTCTTTTATACAATTTAAACTCTTCAAGAAATATCGTAGATATCGAGGTCAATGATTGTGAAAATCTCAATGCTGCTCCAACTTGTTTGCTTGAAAAAATTTCATTATTATTTAAAAAAGTTAGATACTCCATCTTTGGATTATACTTGATACTACAGTACCGCCAATAACATGACAAAGCTAATTGTATTCTTTCTTTATGAGTCAATCTAAGTAAAGGAGTATTTATTGTTTCTTGAAATACCAATTCAGCTTTTTGAAATGCTCCTAATCCCCAATCCATATGACTTAATACACATGCCAGATATAATAATTTCTTATTAAAATGTTCATTGCCTTCAAAAACTGGCTGAATAAAATCATAATATTTTTTATAGTTCGATCCTAGATCACCTCTTTTTTTTGCAATATTCTCAAGTGCTTTATGAAAAATTTCTGATTCTTTTACATCTTTAAAATAGTCAATTGATAAAGAACCTTCACGCAAACCGCTTATAGAACAAATTATATTTCTTGGATTTGTAACTTTCATAATTTCATCAAGTATAATGCAACTATAAGGTAAATACGCTGTTCTAGATTTTGAAATATACTCAACTGTTTTAAGTTTAGATTTATTAAAAGATGAAATTTTTTCAACAAACTTAGATAAAACATTGTTATCAATACTATATTGATGAATTATATGTACCGGATGATTATTTTGAAAAAGATGTAATTTAAATAATGCTCGCCAGGTACCTCCAACTAAATATAGATTATTAAATTTCTTTTTTGAAAGCCATTTTTCTTCTCTTAATAATTTTTTGATATATTTTGCTAAATTTCTTTTTTTAACTATAGGATTATTTAATAATCTTAAAACTCCAACAGGTAATGAGGTTTTATTAGTAACTATATTATTTTCAACTCGAGCTAATTCTAAACTTCCACCTCCAAGATCAGCAACTAATCCATTGACATTTTCAAAGCCTATTTTTACTCCCTCAGCTGAGCATTCAGCTTCTTCTTCACCAGATAATATATTAATCTTAGTTTTAAAAAGTTTTTCAACTTCATTAATAAATGGTTTTGTATCAGTTGCTTCTCTTAAAACTGCTGTTGCAATGATTTTAAGATTTGTGATTTTTGAAACATTTAAAATTTCAGAGAATCTTTTTAAAACTTTTAAAGCATATTCGGTACCAGATCTGTGAAGTTTTTTGGATTTATCTAAATTTTTTCCAAGTTCACAAACTGCTTTTTCATTAAAAAAAGGCACACGAGAAGAACTGAAATCTTCATAAATTAGCATTCTTATAGAGTTTGATCCAATGTCTATTATAGCTAATTTTGCCTGATTTAATTTTAAACTATTTTTACTTTTAATTACTTCCACTTTTAATCAATCTTAAGTGCAGTTGTTTAGGCTGCATTCTTAGTTTAGCTTTACCTCTTCCAGATAAGCTCGGATTATTCATAAAATATTCATGAGCTGAAAAGGAATCGCTCTTACTATATTTAATTTTTTTATAATTACCATCAGCTTCAAGTTCCCAGCTCTGATTAGTATCAAGATAATTTGCCAACATTATTTGATCTAAGATCTGTTCATGAACAGTCTCATTTTCAATTGGGACTAGAAGTTCTACCCTTCGATTTAAATTTCTCGGCATTAAATCAGCTGACGAAATATATACTTTTGCATTTCTATTAGGCATTTTTTTTGTACCATTACTAAAGCAGTAAATTCTAGAATGCTCTAAAAATCTTCCTATGATACTTTTTACAAATATGTTTTCTGATCTATCTTTTACTCCTGGTCTTAAACAACAAACACCCCTTACAAATAAATGAATTTTTACACCAGCATTCGAAGCTTCATAAAATTTATCAATAATTTCTGGATCTACTAAAGAGTTCATTTTTGCCCAAATAGCTGCAAATTTTCCATTTTTAGAATTTTTAATTTCAGCATCAATATTTTCATTTAAGGTTTGCCTCATATTTACTGGTGAAATAGAAATTTTATTTAAATTTTTTGGTTTTGCGTATCCTGTTACATAATTGAAAAACTTTTCAACATCTGATGCCATTTTCTTATCACAACTAAATAAAGACAAATCAGTATAAATTTTAGCATTTACTGGATGATAATTGCCAGTTCCTAAATGAAAATAAGTTTGTATTTTACCCTGTTCTCTTCTTAAAACTAATGATGATTTTGCATGAGTTTTATATTTAGCAAAACCATAAACAATTTGAACACCTACTTTTTCTAAACTTCTTGATAGTTGAATATTAGCTTCCTCATTAAATCTAGCTTTAATTTCAATTAAAGCGGTAACTGTTTTTCCGTTTTCTGCAGCTGTTATTAAAGCTTTAACAATAGGTGAGTCTAGAGTTGTTCTATATAGAGTTTGTTTTATAGCTATAACTTTTTTATCATTTGCTGCTTGGTTTAAAAATTCAATTACTGAGTCAAATGTTTCGAAAGGATGATGAACAACTAAATCTTTCTTTTTAATAGTTTCAAAAAAATTATCATTATATTCTTTTAATCTTTCAACTTCTCTAGGTGTAAAATGTTTAAATCTTAATTTTGGATTTTTTACTTTACATATTTGATCTATATCTTGAATTCCAACAAGGCCAGCAACATCATAAATATAGTCAGGATTTATATCTAATTTATTAGTTATAAATCTTATCAATTCGTTATCACTATTTTCAAGAACCTCTAAACGAACAATATCACCCGTTCTACGTCTTTTTAAAGCCAATTCAAAAGATCTAACCAAATCTTCTGCTTCCTCTTGAATCTCTACATCGCTGTCTCTTATTACTCTAAAAATCATTTTCTTTTCTAAATCATGATCTGGAAAAATTTCATTAGCAAAAAAACTTATTACATCATCTAGAATCACAAATTTCTTATGATTTTTTGAAGACTCAATTTCAATAAATCTAGATAATGCTTTTGGTATTACTATTATTGAGTTTAAAATCCTTTTTTTATTTTTTTTTCTTAACTTCATTACAATTGCTCTTCCTTGATTGATTATAAATGGAAATGGATGTGCAGGATCAATTGCTGATGGTGTTAATAAAGGGTAAATCTCTTCTTTAAATATTTCTAAAAGTTTTTTTTTATCCTTAGTATTTAAATTAACTGGTTTAACTAAATTGATATTATTTTTTTTTAATTCCATAATCAGTTGAATAAAAATTTTGTTCTGTTTTTTTAATAGATTCTTAGTTTCAAGCACTACCTCATCCATTTGCTCTTCAGGTGTCAAACCATCAGAGCTTAGTGAGTCAACTTCTTGTTTTATTTGACTATATAACCCAGCTACACGGACCATAAAAAATTCATCTAGATTAGACCCAGCAATTGATAAAAACTTTACTCTTTCATAAAGAGGATTTTCGATATTTTGCGCCTCTAAAAGTACTCTATCGTTGAATTTTAACCAAGAAAGCTCTCTATTTATATATTTAGATTTCAACTCTTCTTTATGTTGTTTTTTTAAAGCAGTCATATATTTAGATTTTATGTATCAATTATACGTCATGAGACACGCAAAATCTAGTTGGGATGATTTAAGTATTAATGATTTTGATAGACCACTTACTAAAAGAGGCAAGAAAAATGCAAAAATGATTTGTGAATTTTTTGTTAAAAAAAAATTTGAATTTGATTATGCATTAATTTCATCATCAAAAAGAACAAAAAAAACTTTTCAAATTTTATCCAAGAAAATTAATAAGCCAAAAAAAGTTAATTTTTCAAAAGATTTATATTTAGTTGATGAGAATGCAATTGTAAAAAAAATTAAAGAAATATCCAGTGAATATAAATCAATTTTGATTATAAACCATGAACCATCAGTGAAAAATTTAGTACGAAATCTTACAAAAAATCATAATACGAATAATTTTAAACTAATGAATTATAAATTCCCAACAGCAGCATTTGCAAAAATTGAGTTTGATATTAAATCCTGGAATGAAGTTGAGAAAAAGGGAGTATTAAAAAAATTTATAAGACCCAAAGATCTTCAAGATTCTAAAGAATAACCAGCTGATCTTACTGTTCTAATTAAAGGTTTTGTATTTTGTATATTAATTGCTTGTCTTAATCTTCTAATATGAACATCAACTGTTCTAGACTCAACATATATATTTTCTCCCCAAACATTGTTTAAGAGTTGTTCTCTTGAATAAACTCTTTTTGGATTTTTGATAAAAAAATCTAAGAGTTTAAATTCAGTTGGACCCAAAGTAATTTCTTTATCTTTTCTATAAACTCTTTTTGTAATCCGATCTATTTTTAAATCAGTAAATTCTACAATGTCTGATGATGATTGAGGTTTAGATCTTCTCAATAAAGATTTAATTCTAGCATTCAATTCTTTTTGACTAAAAGGTTTAGTTACATAATCATCTGCACCTGTATCAAATGCTTTTAATTTGTCTTCTTCCTCCCCTTTTGCAGTTAACATAATGACAGGAATATCATTAAACTTATTATCTTTTTTTAAGTTTTTACAAATTTCAACACCAGATAATTCTGGTAACATCCAATCCATTAATATTAAATCTGGCTGTTTTAATTTTATTTGTTTAAGAGCATCTTCTCCATTTTCTGAATGACTGACTTTATAACCTTCTTTTTCAAGATTGTACTTTAACAAACTAACAATTGATGCTTCATCTTCAGCAATGAAAACATGAGCTGACATAAATCATTTTTCTCCGGTTACAATTGGCTCTGTTCCCTTGGGTCTATCACCTTCTAAATATTCGCCTTTAACTAAATAATAAACTTGTTCTGCAACATTTGTAGTATGATCACCAATACGCTCTATGTTTTTAGTTACAAACAATAAATGGGTTCCATCTTCTAAATTTTTTTCATTTTCTTTAAGATATTTTATAACTTCTTGCATACAAAGATTTGTTAGATCATCTATTTGCTCATCACCTTCCCAAACATTTACTGCCATTGGCGCAGATCTTTCTAGATAAGCATCTAATGTTGATTTTAATTGTTTTTGAACATTGGTAGATACTCTATTCAATGAGTCTACCAAGTTCTTTGGAAGATTTTCGTTAAGCAAAAGTGTTCTCTTAGATATATTTTTTGCTAAATCACCTATTCTCTCTAAATCTGAAGACATTTTCAAAGCCGTTACTGTCTCTCTTAAATCAATTGCCATAGGTTGTCTTAAAGCAATTAAATTCACAACTTGCTGTTCAATTAAAGTCTCATATTTATCTATTTTTTCATCTTCTTGAATAACAGCTTCTGCAATATTGTTATCTCTTGTTGTAATGGCTTGAATTGCTTTACCTAAAGAATCTTCACATGCACTTCCCATTTTAATTATATTAGCATTAAGATTTTTTAGTTCTTCTTCGTAAGATTTGACTGTATGTGGTGCTTCAGACATTATCCAAACCTCCCTGTTATATAATCTTGAGTTTTTTTATTATCAGGATTCTTAAATATTTTATCAGTAGATCCATGTTCAATCAATTGTCCTAAATGAAAAAAACCTGTATTTTGAGAAACACGAGCTGCTTGAGCCATAGAATGAGTTACAATTATTATTGTGTGCTCTTTTTTTAACTCATCAATCAATTCTTCAATTTGTGCTGTTGCTATTGGATCTAATGCTGAACAAGGTTCATCCATTAATATAACTTCAGGTCTTACAGAAATCGCTCTAGCAATACAAAGTCTTTGCTGTTGTCCTCCAGATAATCCAGTTCCAGGTTCATGCAACCTATCTTTTACCTCTTCCCATAGTGCAGCCTTTTTCAAACTAGTTTCAACAATTTCATCCATTTCTTGTTTTGATTGAGCCATACCATGAATTGTTGGACCGTAAGATACATTTTCATATAAAGTTTTTGGGAAAGGATTGGGTTTTTGAAAAACCATACCAATTTTTTCTCTTAGTCTTACGACATCACAACTTTTATCATTGATATTAAAATCATTAATTAAAATTTCTCCTTTAACACTACAGATATCAATTACATCATTCATTCTATTAAGACATCTTAGGAAAGTTGATTTACCACAACCAGATGGACCAATTAATGCCGTTACTTGATTTTCCTCAATATCTAAACTTATATTAAAGAGCGCTTGTTTTTTTCCATAAAAAACATCAACATCTTTTGCTTTAATCTTTATCATTTTAACTCCATTTTTTCTCAAACTTATGTCTTATTATTTGGGCAAATAAATTCATTATTATTAAAAAGCCAAGTAAGACCATTATACATGCCGAAACTTTTTCTACAAATCCCCTTTCAGCACTTTCAGCCCAAATATAAATTTGAACTGGTAAACTTGCAGCAGGATCCATGGGTGATCCAGGTATCGTGTTAACAAAAGCAACCATTCCAATTAAAATTAGGGGTGCAGTTTCTCCTAAGGCTTGAGCTAAACCAATTATTGTTCCTGATAACGTGCCAGGCATAGAAAGAGGAACTGTATGATGCATTGTGGTTTGCATCCGACTTGCTCCCATAGCAAGTGCTGCCTCTCTTATACTTGGTGGAACTGCTTTTAAAGATGCTCTAGCAGCTATAATTATTGTTGGTAAGGTCATTAAGGACAAAGTGATACCTCCAACTAATGGGGTAGACCTTGGTAATTGAAATATAGCCAATAAAACTCCTAATCCTAATAGACCAAAAACTATAGATGGAACCGCTGCTAAGTTGTTTATATTTACTTCAATAAAATCAGTAAATCTATTTTTAGGGGCAAATTCTTCAAGATAGATTGCCGCTAGAACCGCAACAGGAAAAGCTATCATTAAACAAACAAGTATAGAAAAAATTGAGCCCATAAATGAACTTGCTATTCCAGCTAACTCAGCTTCTCTTGAGTCAGCATTTGTAAAAAAACTTATATTAAATTTACTTTCAACCTTACCATTTGCAACAAGTTGATCAAAAATTTTTAATTGATAATCGCTTACTCTTCTTTGGTCTTCAGGTAAATCTCTTGGATAATTTCCTTTAAAGACTTGGTCTAAATCATCTGAAGCAGTTAGATAAACTTCCTTTGTTTTTCCTATTAAATTAGGGTCATTTAAAAGTTCATTTTTAATTTCTTTTTCAAAAAAATAAGACACCATTCTCTTCAATTCATTTTCTTGATCTTCATTGGCGTTTGGATCTAAATCAGCCATTGATTTTAATGCTATATCGTAATAATCAGCGTCCTGTAAATCTTCTTTAGAAGGATTTTGGTCTAACATCATTAATTCAGCATCGAAAGTTACTGGAACAATAAGCCATGTTTTTTGAAAAGCTGAATAGCCAGTTGAAAAAATTTTAAAAATAAAGATTGTTAAAAATAAAAGTGCCATAAAAATTGCACTCAGACCGTATAAGCGAAATCGCTGTTCAGCTTTATATCTTTTATTTAATAATTGTTCTTTATTTTTATTCATATTTTTCTCTATATTTTTTTACTACTCTCAAGGCCACAATATTTAAACAAAGTGTTACTAAAAATAATGACATACCTAAAGCAAAAGCAGCTTGCGTTTTTGGGTCGCCAAAAGCTTGATCACCAATTAGAATAACTACAATTTGAGCTGTAATCGTTGAAGTAGACTCTAAAGGATTTAAAGTTAAATTAGCAGCTAAACCAGAGGCCATAACAACTATCATTGTTTCTCCAATAGCTCTTGAAACACCAAGTAAAATAGATCCAACTATCCCCGGCAATGCCGCGGGAAAAATAACTCTCTTAATTGTTTCTGATTTAGTTGCTCCCATAGCGTAACTTCCATCTCTTAAACTTTGAGGCACACTTGTAATTACATCGTCACTTAAACTTGAAATAAATGGTATGATCATAATACCCATTACCCCTCCTGCTGCTAAAGCACTTTCAGCTGAAACTTCAAGACCCATTGAAGTTCCTAATTCTTTCAAAAATGGTCCAACAGTTAGGGCAGCAAAAAAACCATAAACAACTGTTGGTATACCAGCTAAAATTTCAATTAATGGTTTTGCATATTGTCTAACTTTAGTTGATGCATATTCAGCTAAATAAATTCCACTCATTAATCCAATTGGGATAGCAACGCACATAGCAATAAATGCAATAAAAAAAGTACCTGCAAAAATAGGGACTGCTCCAAAAGTATCTGAATACATTGTCGGATCTAAAGCCTCAGAAGAATCTCTAACAAAAGCTTTTGCTGGATACCAGTGAGTTCCAAAGACAAAATCAAATAATGGAATTACTTTAAAAAAATCTATGGTTTGAAATATAAGTGAAAAAACTATTCCAACAGTAGTTAATATTGCAGCTAAAGAAGCTGTAAATAAAACTGCGTTCAAAAATTTTTCAACTGGTTCTCTTGTTCTAGAATTAGATGAAATTCTTTTATATGCATAAGCAACAGAGGCAATAATTGCAGATAATACTATAACAACTTTTGAACTTTGAGCTATTGATCGAAGACTTAAATATTTTTCAGCTGAAGCCTCAATAAAAGGTGTAATTTCTCCAGTGAATTGACCTCGAGACAATGCTTTTGTTTTTTCGTATATTAAATTTAATTCATCATCAAGATAACCTTGATTTGAATAATCACTTAAGATTAATAGTTTTACAATTGTGGGCTCAAAAATTGCCCATAATGAAAAAATTATAAAGGCTGGTATTGCACACCAGATTGCAAGATAATAACCATAAAATTGTGGTAATGCGGTTAATCTTTTTTTTGTAGATTGAATTGTATATGCTTTTTTGCGTCCAAAATAATAACTTGTGAAACCTAGAAGAACAATAAATGTAAATAATATTAAGTTCACAGAATCTCCTTAAGTGAGGACTTTACTCTTTTTTTAAAAAAAAGGGGTCTAAAAAGACCCCCTTTTTAATCATTTGTTAACTGAGGAATAATTAATCACCCATAGCAACTAGCTTCGTAGCATTAGTTCTAGTTGTTTTATACAACTTAGAGTCTAATGGCACTAAACCAATGTCTGCTAAGTAACCACCTTTTCCAATAGCTTTCTTAGTTGTGAATTCTTTCACAAACTCATGTAAGCCTGGAATTACTCCAACGTGTGCTTTTTTCACGTAGAAGAATAAAGGTCTAGCAACAGCATAACTGTAGTCTTGAATAGACTTTAATGACGGTTGTCCACCATCAATACTTGCTGCTTGCAATTTATCTTTTGCAGCTAAGAAATAACTGAAACCAAAGAAACCAAACATTTCTTTATCTTGAGTTAATTTTTGGATGATTAAACTATCGTTTTCTCCAACTTCAATAGCAGCACCATCTTCTCTGTAAAGTTTTTGAGGTTTTTTGTATTTTTTATTTCCAGCTTCAAAACCAGCTTTATAAAGAGCTTTAGCTTCTTTAGTCATACCTTTTTTCATTACTAAAGAATTCCAAGCATCTCTAGTTCCTGATGTTCCTGGTGGGATCATCACTGAAATTTTTTGTTTTGGTAAGCTAGGGTCAATTTGGTCCCAAGTTTTATAAATATTTGGAACTAATTTACCATCAACAACTGTATGAGCAGCAAGTGCTAAATATAATTGTTCTTTAGTAAAGTTTACTGGTTTTGCATCTTTGCTGTAAGCTAATGTAATACCATCGTTACCAATTACGATCTCAACGATATCATTAACACCATTTTTCTTACATAGAGCTTTTTCTTTATCTTTCATAGCTCTTGATGCGTTTGTAATATCTGGATGTTGTTCACCTACACCAGCACAGAATAGTTTAGCTCCACCACCAGTACCAGTAGACTCGATCACAGGAGTTTTAAATCCTGAACCACCAAATCTTTCAGCAACAACTGTTGCGTAAGGGAATACCGTAGAGGAACCAACTATCTTAATTTGATCTCTTGCTTGAGCAACAGTTGCTATTGATAAAGCAACTAAAGAAGCGATCACTATAGTTAGTTTTTTCATTATCTTTAATCCTTTCGTTATTAATTAATATTAAGGTGAGTGACTCGTACAAATTAATTGAATCTTTAATATTACAGAATTGTTACACTTTTGTTAAAAAGATAACTTTTTAGTTGTAATTCATTGAGATTATAATCTCATCATTTTCTGTTTCTAAACCACCTTTACAAGAAACAGGGTTAACTTTATCTTTAAAAGCAAGCTCAGTTGTAGGTCTCAAAATAATTTCAAGTTTCACTAAATTAACTAATTCTTCTAAGACGCTTTGATCGTATCGCCATCTTGGCCATGTGCTTGGAGTAGAAAAAACAGATGTTAAATAACTAGTTGCCATAGTAAACCTATAATTACTTAAATTTTCGTTTCTCAACAAATGATCTCTTACTGAATTAAATATATTTCTACATCTAAATGAGTCTGACATATAATTCTCTTTTTTTAAATTTTCATTTACTGGGATTGAAACAATTAAATCTACTGTATTTCTCCAATAGGAACTGACAACATCCATATATATATCTTCATAAGGCACATCTTTATGTTTCTTTACAGCAGGATAAGAACTCTTTAAGTCCTCTTCTAATCTAAAAATACCTATGTCAAAAACTGTTAATTGCTGAGTACGTAAAAGAGTAGAAAGGTCTTTTGAATATACACTAGTTGTGAAAAACAAGATTAAATAAAAAAATATTAAAATATTTTTGAGTATTTTAAACATTATAAAAACTTAAATAAAATCTATACACGAATCAATCAAAGAAATGTTAAAGTTTTCTCAAATAAGGGTTGTAAAATGAAGTTTTTTTTAAATTGTTATTTCGAAGGCAAATATATTTTAATTTCAGTACCTTTACCAACCTCTGAAAGAATCTCAAAATCACCTCTGTGTTGAGTAATTATGTGTTTAACAATAGCTAATCCTAAACCAGTTCCACCAACTTTATTACTTTGTTCTGTGTCAACCCTGTAAAATCTTTCTGTAACACGCGAAATGTGTTCATGTGGAATGCCATAACCTTCATCTTTAATACTAATCATTATATTCTTTTCTAATAGTTTGTTACTATTTTCATTTTTAGAAATATATATATTTTTATTTTCTGGAGAATATTTTATTGAATTATCCAAAAGATTAGAAAAAACTGTATTTAATCTTTTTTCATCACCTATAACAATTGATGTATTTGTTAATTGATTTTTAACAGTTATATTTTTCTTTTTTAAAACAATTTCAAAATTACTAATAATAGTTTCAAAGAGTTCATTAATATTTACTATTGAAGTAGGTCTTATATGTTCATCAAGTTCAATCCGTGTAAGAATTAATAGATCATTAATTAAACTTTCCATCCTTGTTGATTGTTCAGATAAAATTTTCATAAATTTTTTTTTAGCCTTTTCATCATCAGACGCTGGGCCCTCAATTGTTTCTAGTGATCCTTTGATTGCCATTAAAGGTGTTCTTAATTCATGGCTTACATTTGCTACAAAATCAGTTTTAAATTTTTGTGCTTTTGTAATTTCAGTAAAATCTTTTAAAAATAACACAACAGAGTCTGGTTCAGTAAACAAATGAGTTGGGCCAGGAATAATATAAATTTTATAGAATTGATATGATGGGAGGTCTATTTCAACATCGATATTTTTTGTTTTATTTTCTACGATAGCTTTTTCAATATTTTCTATTAATTCTGGTTTTCGAATTATAGAAGATATGTTTTTATCAATTAAATTACTTCCAAATCTTTTTAATGCACTTGGATTGGCATATTTAATTATGTTAAATTTATTTAATGCAAAAAATTGATCTTCAAGCTCATCAATAATTACTCTTTTTGTTTTTTCTTCTCTTTTATTAACTATTGTAGCGGTATTTATTGATTTATTTTTTTTTTGATTAAGTAAATAGAGAAGATAAACTATCACAACTATAAGTAGAATGACGAAATATTCCATAAATTTAGATGGCTTAATTTTGCATCATTACACTTTTTAATGCAAATAAATTAAGGAAAAATTAACTAATGATTTGGTGAAATATTGTTAAAAAATATTTTTGCTGTTTCTTCCCAAGTGAATTTTTTTGCAAATTCAAGACAATCATTTCTATTAACTTTCAAAGCTTTATGTGCTGATACTTTAAGATCATCATCTAAACAATTTATTTTGGATCCTTCAAATATATCTTTAGGACCTGGAACAGGATACGCAGCAACAGGTGTTCCACAATTTAAAGCTTCTGTAACTACAATTCCAAATGTATCTGTTTTACTTGGGAAAACAAAAACATCAGAGGATGCAAAATGTGATGCTAATTCACCATTTGTTTTTTCTCCTAAAAAAATATCTTTAGGGAATTCTTTTTTCAATTTTTTTAAATCAGGTCCTTTTCCTATAATTATCTTTGTACCTTCTAAATCACATTCTAAGAAAGCTCTTATGTTTTTTTCAACTGCAACTCTTCCAACATAAATCCAAATAGGTCTTTTATGAGGTAAATCAATTTTTTTAGGGTTCTTAAAAGCTCCATGATTTCCTCCTCTAGTCCAAGTAATCATTTTATTGTCATCTATACCTATATCGATTAATTCTTTTCTCATAGACTCTGTAGTTACTAAAATTCTCTCAGCCTTATTATGAAAATTTGCTAAGAATTTTTCAGCCCATTTTGCTGGTATAATAGGAAAGTAAAGTTTTAGATATTTATCAAATCTTGTATGGAAACTCGTAGTAAACTTTAGATTATTTTTTAAACAATATCTTCTTGCCATAGTGCCTATCGGGCCTTCGGTAGCGATATGAATTGCATCTGGATTGATTTTCTTTATTAAACTACCAACTCTGGGCCATACATTTATAGACAACCTAATTTCATTATATTTCGGCATCGGAAAAGTAAAAAATAAGTCAGGTGTAATATATTCTATTCTATGACCTTGTTCTTTTAATATATTGCCTGTTTCATGTAAGGTTCTTACAACACCATTTACTTGGGGAAAATATGCATCTGTAGCAATTAAAATTTTCATTATTTATGAAGCTTTTTTTAATTCTTCAGTTTTAATTGGTTCAATTTTTTCTTTATCGTCTAAATATTGTTCTCTTATTTTGTCCCAATATAATATTTCAAAACTACCATCATAATTTTCGGCTAATGCAGTGCAGGACTCAACCCAGTCTCCACAATTTAAATAATTGACCCCATTAAAATCTCTATCCTCAGCATGATGGATGTGGCCACAAATAATTCCATCAAATTTTTTTCTTTTTGCATAATCTGAAAGTGTTTTTTCATATTCACCAATATATTTAACTGCATTTTTGACTTTATACTTTAAAAATTTTGCAAGAGACCAATATTCTTTTCCTCTCAATCTTCTAAAAAAATTAATTATTACATTTAATTTTAATAGTAAATTATAGGCTATTGATCCAAGTTTAGATAACCATTTAGCATGTTTCATAACACCATCCCAAGCATCACCATGAACAACAACATATTTTTTTCCTGCATTTGTTTCATGAATAACTCTATTAACCATATGGATGTCACCAAAATGCATTGGAATAAATTTTCTTAACATTTCGTCATGATTACCCATAATGTAGAAAACTTTAGTACCATGCCTAGCTTTTCTTAAAATTTTTTGGATTACATCATTATGTTCTTGAGGCCAAAAAAAGCTTTTTTGCATTTCCCAGATATCTATAATGTCCCCTACAAGATAAAGATTTTCGGATCTTGAGTTTTTAAAAAACTCTAAAAGTTTTTTTGCCTGACAACCCTTGGTACCTAAATGAACATCAGAAATAAATATACTTTTATATTTAAGTAAATTAGCCATTTAAAAACCTATATTTTAATACAACTGTAACACGAATCATGTATTTCTTATTTCATTTAGATGTTACAAATTTGTTAAAAATTTTTTAAGGATTAATTATGTTATGTTGTTTGATTTATAATTTGAATTCTTCCTCTGGAAGAAAATCTAAATTCATAAATAGGATTTTATCTAAGTTAAAAGAGAATATTTCTGTAGACTACTTTGAGACTAAAACAATAAATCAAGCTAAGAAAATTTTCAAAAATTTTAATCAAAAAAATTATGATCGACTAATAGTAGCTGGTGGTGATGGTTCAGTTTCTTTTGCAATTAATGAATTAATTAAAAATAATTTTAATTTTAAAGACGATTTTGCCATAGGTTATATTCCTGCTGGTACTGCTAATTTGCTTCAAGCTGAATTATCAATGAATAAAAAAGTTGATGATATAGTCAATATATTGGTTTCTAATAATTATAAATCCTCTAATCTTGTAAAAATTAACGAGAATTATTTCTTTTTAATGGCTGGTATAGGATGGGATGCAAAAATTGTTCATTCAATTAATTCAAAAATTAAAAAGTTTCTAGGTAAAATTATATTTGGTATCAAAGGTTTTCAATATTTCTTGTTTATGAATAATAAAAAATTAAATGTCACTTTTGATGATCAATTTTATCAAGCAGACTGGATATTATCTTCAAATACCAAATATTACGCTGGACATCATAAAATAAATAAAACAAATATTTTTGAAGATAAATTAGTCACCTATATATTTAAAGATTTGACTAGGATTAGTTTATTATATTCAATATTTTTAATAATTCTTAATGGTGATTTAAGTAAAAATAAAAATGTTATTACTACTTATACACAAAACATTACAATTGATGGAAATGATTTGATGCCTGTTCAAATTGATGGAGATAATTTTGGCTCACATAAAAAAATTCATTTAAATCTATCAAATAAAAAAGTGAATTTTCTTGTAAAATAATTATTTTACTCTTCCATAAACATCTTGGTATCTGACTATATCAGTTTCTTTTAAAATTGAGCCTACTTGTGCTTCAATTATTTTTACTGGTTTTTTATATGGGTTTTCTATTCTATGGATTGCACCTAATGGTATAAAAATAGTTTCATCAGGTTTCATGGTAAAATATTTTTTATTTAACTTTGTTTGAAATCTTTTACTGGCTGAACTATTGCTAAATATTATTTCCTTGGATTTGTTTAAAATTATAATTCCCTCTGGAATGTAATTTAAAAGATTATAAATAGTTTCTCTATATTTCTTACTATCGTCTTCATCTAACTTATTATCTTCAATCTTAACTTCAGTATTAATACCTAATACTCTTTCCTTTTTTAAAAGAAAAAATAACAAAACAGTTATTATGACTAACAAAACAAATGTTAAAAGTTCCATATAAAATTATCTCATTAAATTATTACAGATTTGTTAAAATATCTAAGAACTTACTTTTCCCAAATAATTTACTAGAATAACACCTATAATTATTAGAATTATACCTATAGTTCCATAAATATTAGGCAATTGATTATATTTAAAAATACCAAAGATCGTTACTGCTGTAATTGTTATTCCTCCATATGTTGCATAAGTAAAACCTACTGGAATTATATTCATTGCTTTAGATAAGCAAAATAGACATAAAATAATTGAGATCACACAAAAAATGGTTGGGTAAATATTTGTAAAGCCATTAGTGGTTTTTAAAAAACCATTAGCAGCAATTCCTAAAATAATTGCTAGAAATAGAAAAATATAACCCGAAATTAAATTCATGATTTAACGTACTCTTCCATATATGTCTTGGTATCTTATAATATCAGTTTCTTTTAGAATAGATCCTTTTTGAATTTCTAAAATTTTTACATTAATTTTAAATGGATTTTCTATTCTATGAATAGCTCCTTTAGGAATATATATAGATTGATTTACAGATTTTGATATTTTTTTCTTATTTAATGTAATTAAAGGTTTACCTTTAGTAATTAACCAGTGCTCAGATCGATGATGATGTTTTTGTAGACTTAATATACCTTTAGATTTTACATTTAATTCTTTAACTAAGAAATTTTTACCTCTGAATAAGTTGGTATAACTTCCCCATGGTCTATAAAAAACATTCTTTTTTTTGAAATATTTTGATTTATTTTTATTAAAAATTTTTGAAATTTCTTTCCAACTTCCTAGATCAGACCAAGGAATATCCAATTTTATAGCATTGATGTTTTTTGACTTTTCAAGGATTGCATAATCGAAAGATTTTTCAACTGACTTAATAAATGCCGATTTGTTTAAATAATATGTATTATTTGTGTATTTTGATTTATTTAATGATAGTAAGCAGCTCTTATAAGTTTTTGGTTGATATTTTTTAAAATTATTAATTATCGAGTCTTTCCTTAAAAAAAACATACCTGAATTCCAGTAACCTTTTTTCTTTATGACCTGTTTAGCTTTTAAAATATTAGGTTTTTCAATAAACTTTGAAACTTTATTAATATTTTTAATCTTTTTTGTTAAAAAGTAACCGTATTCGCTTGATGGATTGGTAGGTTTAATCCCAAATATAAATATATTTTTATCGTCTAGATTTTTAACATTGTTCTTAATTGATCTATTAAAAATACTTGTTTTTTCAATTAAATGATCTGCAGCAAAATACATTAGAGATTGTTTTAATGGAATATCTTTAATCAATGCAGAAGAAAGTATTGCTGGAGCTGTATTCTTTTTAGCTGGTTCAAGCACAATTTTAAATTTCTTTATTTTAGAATTTTTTAAAGATCTTCTAACTTGTGATAAATATTTGTTATTAGTGCTTATGATGGGATGATCGAAGATCGGATTTTTAATCCTTTCTAATGTTTTTTCCATCAGGTTCCATCCTCCAAAGTCAATAAACTGCTTTGGTTGATGGTGTTTTTTATCTTCCCACAGTCGAGTGCCTGCTCCACCACACAAAATAACTGGTCTAATTTTCATTAAATATCAGCGTAAACTTTTACTTCGTTTTTTGCTCCTGGGTGTGTTGGTGCTCCTAGATATGCAGGTCCAACTGTTTGTGCATATTTCCAAAGAGTTCCATTACCAAAGTTAATTTTCTTTGGTTTCCATTTTTTCTTTCTTTTTGATAGTTCTTTTTTTGATAATCTTACGTTAATAGTTCCTTTTTTAGCATCTATATCAATTACATCACCATTACGTAAAAGGGCTATTGGGCCGCCTATAGAGGCCTCAGGACCTACATGACCGATACAAAAGCCCCTAGTAGCCCCGGAGAACCTACCGTCAGTTATAAGTGCAACTTTTTCACCTTTTCCTTGACCGTAAATAGCTCCAGTTGTTTGAAGCATTTCTCTCATGCCCGGTCCACCTCTTGGTCCTTCGTATCTAATAATTATGATGTCGCCATCTTTGTATTGTTTTTTTTGAACAGCTTTATATGCAGCTTCTTCAGTATCAAAACATCTTGCTCTTCCTGTAAATTGTAATTTTTTAAGACCAGCAACTTTAACAATTGCACCTTCGGGTGCTAAGTTTCCTTTTAATCCAACCACACCTCCATCAGGAGATAATGGATTATTATGTTTTCTCATTACTCTTTGTTTTAAATTAAATTTAACTTTTTTTAAATTTTCTCTCATTGTTTTACCAGTCACAGTTAAACAATCACCATGTATGTATCCACCATCCATTAAGGTTTTTAATAACATTGGTACCCCTCCTGCTTGCCACATATCTTTTGCAACATATCTTCCTCCTGGTTTAAGATCAGCTAGATAAGGAGTTTTTTTAAAAATTTTTGCAACATCCATTAAATCAAATTTAATACCAACCTCATTAGCAATCGCTGGTAAATGTAAAGCTGCGTTTGTTGAACCGCCTGTTGCTGCGACTATTGTAGCTGCATTTTCTAATGCTTTTCTTGTAACTATATCTCTAGGTCTGATATTTTTCTTAAGTAAATTCATTACAGCTTTTCCACTTAACATTGCGTACTTATCTCTTTGCTCATAAGGAGCTGGTGTTCCTGCTGAATAAGGTAATGCTAGTCCAATTGCTTCCGAAACACATGCCATAGTATTTGCTGTAAATTGGCCACCACAAGCACCAGAGCTTGGACAAGCTTTTAATTCAAGTTTTCTTAATGCGTGAGCTGACATTTTACCTGAAGAATATTTTCCTACACCTTCAAATACATCAACTACAGTTACGTCTTTACCATTAAATCTTCCAGGCAAAATAGATCCACCATAAATAAAAACGCTTGGCACGTTCAGTCTAACCATCGCCATCATTAGACCTGGTAAGGATTTATCACATCCAGCAACACCAACTAATGCATCATAACAATGACCTCTAACAGTTAATTCAGTTGAATCTGCAATTACATCTCTTGAAATTAATGATGATTTCATACCCTCATGGCCCATCGCAATTCCATCAGTTACAGTAATTGTGCAAAATTCTCTTGGGGTTCCACCATTAATTTTAACTCCTTTTTTAACTGATTGTGCCTGCCTCATTAAGGCAATATTGCATGGTGCTGCTTCATTCCATGTTGAAACTACTCCTACAAAAGGTTTTGCAACATCTTTTTCTGTTAAATCCATTGCATAATAAAACGATCTTTGTGGTGCTTTATCAGGTCCTACTGATGTATGTCTGCTAGGTAATTTCTTTTTATTAAATTTTAACATTATAAATTTTGAATTATTAATGAAATTTTCTTAACATCATTTTTTAAATTATTATAGTTATTTTTTTCTTGTTCAACAACAGTTTTGGGAGCTCTATCTACAAAATTTTTATTTTGTAACCTTTTATTAATGCCTTCCATTTCCGAATTATATTTATTTTGTTTTTTTATAAGATTTTCTTTAATAATTTTAAGATCTATATTCTCTTCAAAATAAACCTTGATTATATCTCCTCCAATAACCATTGTCGCTGAAGGTTTATCTAAATCTTTATTGAAAAAATTATTTACTCTAGCTATTTTTTTTAAAGTATTTTCGTTTTTTTCATAAAAATTGGACTTTTTATTCTTTATACTGCTTAATGATACATCAACAAATGAGCCAGGACTTATATTTAGTTCGTTCTTAAATGATCTAAGTGAAGAGGTAAAATTAATAATATTTTCAACATTTTTTATTTCATTGTTCTTTAAAGGTTTTTCATTAATCCAATTAGAATACATAAGGTAGTTTTTGCCTGATTTATCTAGCTTATTTTTCAGCCATATTTCCTCAGTTACAAACGGTATGAATGGGTGCATTAAAATTAATATTTGGGTGAAAATAAAACCAGAAACATCCTGTGTTTCTTTTATATTTTGCTTGTCATTTGAGTATAGAATTGTTTTTGAAAGCTCTAAATACCAATCACAATAAGAATTCCATACGAACTGATATATAAGTCTAGATGCCTCATCAAATCTATATTCTTTAATTTTTGTCTCTACATCTTTTTTTATTTTTACAAGCTCATTAAAAATCCAATTATTAATATTTAAATTAAATTTTTTTGGTTTTTTTTCAGAAAAATTACACTTATTTTGAATTAAAAAATTATTTGCGTTCCATAACTTATTTAAAAGATTTCTATATCCTTTAACTCTATCTTCGGATAACTTAACATCTCTACCAGGTGAAGCCATTGAAAGAAGAGTAAATCTTAAGGCATCTGCGCTATATTTATTAATTAATTCTAAAGGATCAATTACATTACCTTTAGATTTTGACATTTTTTGTCCTTTTTCGTCTCGCACTAAGGCATGTACATAAATATCTTTAAAAGGTTCTTTATTTAAAAATTCCATGCCAAGCATCATCATTCTTGCAACCCAGAAAAAGATTATGTCAAAACCTGTAACTAAAACTGTAGTAGGATAAAATTTAGTCAAATAATCATTTTTCCTCGGCCAGCCAAGTGTTGCAAACGGCCAAAGTCCGGATGAAAACCAAGTGTCTAAAACATCAGGATCTCTGATGATGTTTGTATCTTTTTTATAATGTCTTTTTGCTAATTTTTTTGCATCATTTTCGTTTTCTGCAACAAATATTTTTTTATCTGGTCCATACCATGCAGGTATTTGATGGCCCCACCATAGTTGTCTCGATACGCACCAAGGTTCAATATTATCCATCCATTGAAAATATGTTTTAGACCAATTGGTAGGAAAGAAATTTGTCTTTTTTGATCTAACTATTTTTTTTGCTTTAATTGATAATTTTTTTGCATCTGCAAACCATTGTTCTGTCAAAAAAGGTTCTATAATAGAATTTGATCTATCTCCATATGGAACTTTATTTTTTATATCTTCATCTTTAACAAACAAATTTTTATCTTTTAAGTCAGTTAGTATTTTTTTTCGAGCTTCAAATCTATCTAATCCAATATATTCACTTGGTGCATTATCATTAATTTTTCCATCCTCTGTGAAAATGTTAATTATTTCTAATTTATTTCTTATGCCTACATCATAATCATTAAAATCATGAGCTGGAGTTATTTTAACGGCTCCAGTACCTTGTTCAGGGTCAGCATAATTGTCTGCTATAATTTTTATTTTTTTCTCTACAATCGGTAAAATTACATTTTTTGAAACCAAATTTTTGTATCTTTTATCTTTAGGATTTACCGCTACAGCTGTGTCACCCAACATAGTTTCAGGTCTTGTTGTGGCTATAGTGATAAAGTTTTCAGTATTTTCGATTGGATATCTTATATAATATAATTTTGAACTTACTTCTCTTTGATCAACTTCTAAATCAGATATTGCTGTTTTAAGAACTGTATCCCAATTTACTAATTTTTTAGATTTATAAATCAGGCCTTTTTTGTAAAGATCAACAAATACTTTAATAACGGATTTTGATAGATTTTCATCCATCGTGAAAGCGTTTCTCGACCAATCACATGAACAACCTAGTTTTTTCAATTGATTAATAATAATATCACCATATTGATTTTTCCATTCCCAAACTTGATTAATGAATTTTTCGCGACCTAAATCATGTTTGCTATGACCTTCTTTTTCTAATTTTTTTTCTACTAAAGCCTGTGTGGCAATACCAGCATGATCTGTTCCTGGTTGCCATAAAGTTTCATAATTATTCATTCTATGAAATCTTGTTAATAAATCTTGAATAGAGTTATTTAAAGCATGTCCCATGTGCAAATTTCCAGTCACATTAGGAGGAGGTATTACAATTGAAAATTTCTTCTTATTTTTTTTTGGTTGAAAAAGTCTATTCTTCTCCCAATAACTATATATTTTATCCTCAACTTCAGTATGATTATAATTATTTCCACTCATGAACTAGTTATTTTATAAATTAAACTGATAAATAAACAAAGTTCTAATTTAAGACTAAAAATAATGGACTAATTTTAAAACAGTTATATAAGCTATTTAGGCTGACTATTTTTAATCTATTGGCAACGTGGCGGAATGGTTACGCAGAGGATTGCAAATCCTTGTATCCCGGTTCGATTCCGGGCGTTGCCTCCAAAAAAAAGGGTTGTTTTAAAATTAAAAAAAAGTAAATTTTGAATTTTACATTCCTCGGTAGCTCAGTTGGTAGAGCAGTTGACTGTTAATCAATTGGTCGCAGGTTCGAGTCCTGCCCGAGGAGCCAACTAAAGAACTTTAGAAATAAGATTTCCTGAGGATTGAAGAGTTTTACTAAATTTAATTTTTTGATCTTGATTTAGTTCAGAATATAGTTTCATCAAAAAATTATAGTTCACATTCATGTGACCCTCTTTAGATTTTTCAATATTAATTAAATAATCTGAAAAATCCTCAAAAAAATAATTTATTGGCACTTTTAAATAATTTGATAATTGAAGAAGTCTTATTGAACTAACTCCATTTGTTCCCTTTTCGTATTTTTGAATTTGTTGAAATGTCACGTTGATTGCTTTTGCTACTTTAGTTTGTGTAAGACCTAGTGCTAATCTTCTTAACTTAAGTTTATTACCCAAATGTTTATTAAAATTTTCTTCCATTAAGACCCCTCTTAATTATGAATTTCTAATGAGTTAATATAATTAGAAAAGGTATTTCAAGTAAAATAATTTATAAAAAAATAGTTTTTTTTAAGATTTAGTAAACTTGTCAAGAAATTTTTAAGGACAATAGATTAGAATTATTATAAAATCTGGCTTAAAAACAGCTTTGTTCTATCACTTTTTGGGTTTGCAAAAAATTCTTTTGTCTCTGCTTTTTCAACTATCATGCCTTCATCCATAAATATAACCTCGTCTGCTACCTCTTTTGCAAAGCCCATTTCATGAGTTACAACTATCATTGTCATACCGCCTTTTGCTAAATTTACCATTGCATCAAGCACTTCTTTAATCATTTCTGGATCTAAAGCTGAAGTAGGTTCATCAAAAAGCATTATTTTTGGTTCCATACACAATGCTCTTGCTATTGCACATCTTTGCTGTTGACCTCCTGAAAGTTGACCTGGAAACTTCTGCGCTTGATCTGAAATTTGTACTTTCTCAAGCTGTTGCATGGCTAGTTCCTGAGCTTGTTTTTTTGGCATTTTTCTCACCCATATAGGTGCTAATGTGCAATTATCTAAAATTGATAAATGAGGAAATAGGTTAAATTGTTGGAAAACCATTCCAACTTCAGCTCTAATTTGCTCTATATTTTTAGTATTTTCACTTAATTCTGTTCCATCAACTACAATGCTGCCTTTTTGATGTTCCTCTAATCTATTTATACATCTAATTAATGTTGATTTACCAGAACCTGAAGGTCCACATACTACTATTTTTTTATTTTTTTCAACCTCTAGATTTATATCTTTTAGAACTTGAAAATCCCCAAACCACTTGTTCATATTTTGAATTTTGATTATTGCTTCTGACATTTATTTATCTATCTGTTTTATATTTTTCCTCAAGATTATAACTATATTTACTCATAGCATAACAAATTATCCAAAAAATTATAGCAGCAAATATATATCCTTCCATTGCAAAACCTAGCCATTTTGGATTGGTTTTTGCTAAAGCAAGCATTCCTGCTAATTCTGCTAAACCTACTACAAATATTAGTGGAGTATCTTTTACAAGAGCTAAGAAAGTATTACAAATTCCCGGAATGACTAATTTTAAAGCTTGTGGTAATATTACAAAAATATGCATTTTCCAATAACCCATACCTAAAGATTTTGCAGCATCATATTGACCCCTTGGAAGAGATTGTAAGCCTCCTCTAATTACCTCTGCACAATATGCACCCTCAAATAAAGTTATTGCAATTATTACTCTAACTAATTTATCCATAAAAAAATCTTCTGGCAAAAACATAGGGAACATTACAGAAGACATAAATAATACAGTTATTAAAGGAACCCCTCTCCAAAACTCTATATATCCTATAGAGACATATCTAACAGCAGGGAGATTAGATCTTCTTCCTAATGCTAATATCATTCCTAAAGGAAAACAAAAAATTAAACAAAAAAATGAAACAATAAATGTTAAAGATAATCCACCCCACGCACCTGTCTCGATCCACTCTAAACCAAAGTATCCACCAGAAATTAAATAATAGATTATTAAAAATGCAATAATTGGATAAATAACAACATAATATAGTGCTAAGAATTTTTTCATTTTCTCGGTTGCAAATAATCCAAAAGTTCCTAGGCCTATAACTAAAAGAAATGCAGTATTTATTCTCCAATGTTGTTCATTTGGATACATTCCATACATAAACCTTCTGAACCAAACTTTTATATATGTCCAACATGCACCTGTTCCTGTACATGCCTCTTTAGTGTCTCCAGATATATTTGCATCTAATATCATCCAGCTTAAAGAAGGTGGAATAGCTTTAAAAATTATAAAAATTATCAATAATGTTAATGCTGCATTAAAATTTGAAGTATTTATATTTTTATTTAATACGTCTAAAAACTTATTTCCAGAATATTCTATTCTAATTAAGTTAAGTCCAATCATACCAATAATGAAGGGTGTTAAAAAACTGACTTTACTTGGAAGAAAAGAAATTAAGTTTAACTTAAAAAAGGAATTTAAAAAAACATCTAAAATACTAATTGTGATTAAAAAAGTGCCAGTTATTAAAACTAATTGTATGTTACTTCTATCAGATTTTAAGAATGTAAATTTACTCATTATTTTTCCTTGATCTCAATTAGTTTATTATACCAATTCATTAATGCAGCGATTGCTAGGCTTATGGATAAATATGTTAACATTGTAATAGATACAATTTCTATTGCTCTTCCAGTTTGCATCAAAGCTGTTCCCGCAAAAACTAAAACAAGGTCTGGATATGCTATAGCCGCAGCTAATGAAGAATTTTTTGTTAAATTAAGATATTGGTTTGTAGTTGGTGGTATTATTATTCTTAATGCTTGAGGCATAATTACAAGTTTTAAAACCTGATTAGGTGTAAGACCCAATGATGCAGCAGCTTCTTTTTGACCCTTACTTATACCTTGTATACCTGCTCTTACACACTCTGCTACAAATGTCGCTGTATATAAGGATAAAGCTAATGTAAGTGCAATTAACTCTGGTGGAACAGCTATACCTCCGTCATATATAAATGAGGTAGCTGATAGCTGCTTTAAAACTGGTATCTCGAAATTTAATGAAACTCCTCCTGCTAAAAATGTTAAAGCTGGTAGTATAAATAATATAATTAAAGAAATATAAAATACTGGAATTTGTTTTCCTTCATTGTCTCTTAATTTATTTGCATAATATCTAATAAAAATAATAGATATTATTGCAGCTAGAATTGAGTAAAGGAATATATTTAAATTATTCCATATAAAAGCAGGCATATAGTATCCCTTAATAGTTAAATAAGTGACACCAAATAATGGACTTGCATCTTGAGGTAAAGGAAGTGCTCTTAGGGCTGCATAATACCAAAAAAATATTTGTAATAATAATGGTATATTTCGAAAAAACTCTACATACCAAGCAGCACTATTTCTTATTAAAAAATTTGGAGACAATCTAGCTATACCAACAATGACACCTATAATTGTACAAAATATAATTCCTAAAACTGCAACTAATAATGTATTTAATAATGCTACAACATAAGCCCACCAATAAGGATCTTGACCATCATAATCCATCAGACTAAATTGCATATCAAACGAAGCTTCTTGAGTTAAAAAACCAAAACCAAAATCTATACCTCTATTTTCCATATTCATTTGAGCATTGAACGTAAAAAATAAGAAAATTAATACTACAACGGATAAACATATAAATTGAGGAGAGTAATATTTAATTCTAGATGTACCAAAATTTTCTAGGGTTAGACTTACTTTTGACTCCTTTAAAAATATGCCTCCAATTGAGAAAAATAAAACTGGTGTAAATACCAGTATTGGATTTGCAATTTCGTAGTAATCTTCTGTTAAGTCGCTAAATATATTTCCATAGAAAATTTTTATAAATAGATCTGCAGTTCCAACAAAAAAAAATAAGTAAGCTAAAATTCTAAATTTCATTCTTACGGACAATAAAAAAAAGGGCTAGAAAAATCTAGCCCTTTTTAAACTTATTTAATAAGCCTTATCTTGCTGGTGGTACGTATAAAATTCCGCCTTTTGTCCATAACTCATTTGGACCCCTGTCTGGTAGAATACCAGGATCAGCGATATTTCTCTTATAGCTTTCTCCATAGTTACCAACTTGCTTGATAATTCTTAAACTCCACTCATTGTCTAGACCAAAAGCAGCACCTAATTCACCTTCTGCACCAACTAATCTTTTAATTGCTGGATTGTCAGAAGTTTTCATAGAATCTGCATTAGCTGACGTAATTCCATACTCTTCAGCCTCGATCATAGTGTTTAAAGACCATCTTACAATATCTTCCCACACAGAATCACCTTGCCTAACAACAGGTCCAAGTGGTTCTTTTGAAATTGTTTCGGGCAATACAATATGCTCATCTGGATTACTCATTTTTGTTCTTTGAGCAGCTAAACCAGATTTATCAGTTGTATATGTATCACATCTACCAGCATCATAAGCAGCAACAACTTCGTCAGCTTTTTCGAAAGCTACAGGCTCGTATGAAATACCTTTTGAATTAAAAAAGTCTCTCATATTTAACTCGGTTGTTGTACCAATATTAGTACATGCTGAAATACCGTCTTTAAATTGACTCGTTGAAGTGATTCCAGAGCTTTTTCTTACCATGAAACCTTGACCATCATAAAAGTTTACACCAACAAAAGTTAATCCTATGTCAGCATCTCTTGAAAGTGTCCAAGTAGTATTTCTTGATAAAACATCAATTTCTCCGGATGTTAGAGCTGTAAATCTTTCTTTTGCACTAAGTGGAGTAAATTTAACTTTATTTGCATCACCTAATACAGCAGCAGCTACTGCTCTACATACATCAACGTCAACACCAGTCCAGTTACCAGATGCATCAGCATTTGAGAAACCAGGAAGACCTTGTGAAACACCACATCTCACAAAACCTTTTTTCTGAGTGTTTTTTAATGTTTTTGACTTTTTCGCTGCCATAGTTTCAGTAGTAAATGCAAACAACACCGCTACCATTGCAACAAAAGAAGTAAATTGTTTAATTAATTTGAACATTATTATTCCTCTTCTCGTTCGTTTATTTGTTAACAAATCTTCAAAAATTTATTTTTGAATATGGCAAGTAAAGCAGAAAGTTAATTACTCATCAATGATAAAATTATAAGTATTTATTGATATTTATGGCGCGCCCTGAAGGATTCGAACCTCCGACCCACGGTTTAGAAAACCGTTGCTCTATCCAGCTGAGCTAAGGGCGCATAAACGATAATTAAGAGTTATAATACCTTTCTAGTTTTTGAAAAGATATTTTTTTAATAAAATTAATATTGTAATAAATTCAACTCTTCCGATTATCATAAATAAAATCAATGAAGACTTAAAAAAGTTATTTTGATTATAAAAATCAAAATTTTCAAGATTAAATAAGCTCGAACTAGCAGTGTTCATAATTGCTAAACTTCCAATTTTAAATGAATTAATAAAAGATAATCCTGATATAGATAACAAAGTTGTAATTACAATTAAAGAAACAATAAATATCAATATACTTAAAAAATATTTATTTATAACATTAAAATTTATATTTGAAGCATTAAATAAATCTTTATTAAGAAAAACTTGTTTTGGTTTTGTGTAGGAAAGTAACTCATTTATAGAGAACTTAAACAAAGTTACTATTTTGAAAAATCTAATACCAGAACTTGTTGAAAAAAGAGATCCTCCGATGATAACAAAAATAATGAATATGAAAGACAATTCAACATTAGTCTTTGCAAAATAAATCCCAATATTTGATACACTAGAAGTAATACCAAAAAGTAAAAGTGGAAAATTATTTTTATTAAAAAAAATAAAAAACAAAAAGATTATAGATATTAAATAAATCAATAAATAGAGATCTTCAGTAAAAAAATTTAAATACTTATTTTTTAAGAAAAGTAAATTGTAGGTTAAAAAAATACTGAAAAAAGAAATTAATAGTATTAGTGAGAATATAATAATTTTAAAATTAGTATTTAAGATGTAATCAATTTCATTTACTGGTTTAAAACCACCTGAGGAAATAATAGTTAAAGCAAAATTAAATGCATCAAAATCTCTAAAATTTATAAATTTCAAAATAATATAAGTAAATAAAGTAAGAGCTAAATATATAGCAAATACTTTAATTGATTGTTTTAGGATCTCTGAGGAGTTAAAAGAGAAAAAATTTGTCAGTGTTTTTTTTATATTTTCATCAAAAATATCAATTAAAATTAACAATGAAAATAAAAAGTACAGTCCACCTATCCACTGTGAGGTAGATCGCCATAAGATTATGCTTTGATCTATTTGTTTAATGTTATCAAAAATTGAAAAACCTGTCGATGTAAACCCTGATATGGCTTCAAAATAACTATTTATATATGAAATATTATAAATACTAAAATAATAAGGTAATGAAATTAAAATAGGAAATAAAAGATATCCAATAACAACTGTTAAAATTTTGTTATAAATTGAGAGTTTTACATCTTTAGCTTTTATAAAAAATAATAAAATTGCGATAATTAAAGAAATTATTAAGGAGGAAAAATAACTATTTAAATTTAGGTACAAGTTAAAATAGTAAGAATATACAATATTTAATAGAGATAAAAATGATATGAATAATGAAAAACTAGCCAAAAAAAATAAACTATATTTATTCATTAATTATATTGAGCTAATTCTAAACATATTTTCTACTAAGGATATTTGATCACTATTAGTTAAAAAAACTACTTTGTCACCTTTTTCAAATTTAGAGTTTGAACGTGGTATTAAAACTTTGTCGTCTCTCAGAATTGCACCTATTCTGATTTCATCAGGCAAGTTTGCATTTTTAAGTTCTTTATTAATTAATTCAGAAGTTTCAATTATATCAGCTTCTATAACTTCATACTCACCATTAAGAATTGTATATGCAGTTTCAATCGTGCCTTTGTGGACATGTTTTAAAATTGTAGAAACAGTATCCATTCTAGGGTCGATTAAATCATCAATTTTTAGAGATGATTGAAGCAAAGAGTAATTTGGTTTATTAATTAATGCCATTGTTCTTTTATTTTGTGAAAATTTTTCAACCATTACGCTCGCCATAAGATTATCTTCGTCGTCATTAGTTAGAGCAATTACAGTTTCTACTTCTGATAGATTTGCTTCCTCTAATATATCCTCATCTAATCCGTTTCCATTAATAACAATTGAATTATTAAGTTCATTTGCGATTAATTCAGCTCTCTCTTTATCCTTTTCGATAATTTTAATACGTATATCTTCTACAGAAATTTCTAGGTTTTTTGCTAAATTGAATCCGATATTGCCTCCTCCTATAATTAATATTTTTTTTGAAATTTTCTCATTATGACCAAATGCATTTAGTGTCTCGCCTAATTGAGATGAGTTAATGATTACATATGCTTGATCGTTGACTTGCATCATATCATTTTTTTTTAAAAAAATAAATTTACGATCTCTTATAACACCTAAAATATTTGCATTTAAATTAGGATATTTTTTTGTAATTTCGTTTAATTTTGTCTTAACCAACGGACAATTTTTTTCTATTAGAATTTCTAATAATCTAATTTTATTCTCTGCAAATGGAATATTATCTAAAGCTCCAGGTGCCTCTAATTTTCTTTGTATGGATTTTGCAATTTCTAATTCAGGTGAAATTATAAAATCAATTGGTAAATTTTCTTTACTAAATAATGAGGAAAATTTTGGATTTAAATATTCTTGAGATCTTATTCTAGCAATTTTTTTAGGTACATTGAATAAAGTTGAAGCTATTTGACAAATAAGCATATTAATTTCATCATTTCTAGTAACAGCTATAATCATATCAGCATCTTTTGTGTCAGCTTTTTCAAGAATTATTGGAGAAGTAGCTTTACCTACGATTGCCTTTACATCTAAATTTTCATTTATTTTTTGAATATCATCACTAGATTGGTCAATTACAGTTACTGAATGATTTTGTTCAGTCAATAATTTAGAAATGGTGTACCCTACTCTACCGGCACCACAAATAATAATATTCATCTAATTTAAATCTTTTACCCCTAACAACTTCAGTTTACGATGTAACGCAGATCTCTCCATACCCACGAATTTAGCTGTTTTTGAGATATTTCCTCCAAATTTTTTGATTTGCGTTGTGAGATACTCTTTTTCAAAATTTTCACGTGCCTCTCTTAACGGTACAGATAAATTCTCTGTAATAGAAAACAATTCTTCGGATGATTTAGATAGCGACTCTTTAATTATATCCAATATTTTTTCATTATCATTTCCTGTCTCTAATATTGCAATCCTCTCAATCAAATTTCTTAATTCTCTAACATTTCCTGGCCAATTATAACTTAATAAGTAATTACTATTAGTTATTTTAAATTTTCTTCTATTATAATTTTTACAAATTTCCTCAATAAAATATTCGATTAAATGAGGAATATCTTCAATTCTTTTACTCAATGGTTCAATGTTAATATTAAAAACATTCAATCTATGAAAAAGATCTTCTCTAAAGTTTCCATTTATAATTTCTTTTTTAATATCTTTACTTGTTGAACAAACAATTCTTACATCTACTTTAATATCATGATTTCCGTTAATTCTTTTAAATTTTTGGTCAATGACTACTCTAAGTATCTTAGACTGTGTTTCTAAAGGAATTTCAGTAACTTCGTCTATTAATAAAAAACCACCAGTTGCTTTCTCTAATGCTCCATAAGAAATTGAACCATCGCTAAGTTCTTCTCCAAAAAGTTCTTGTTCATATTTTTTAACATCTAACAATGCTCCATTTAATATTACAAAAGCGTTATCAGATCTATTTGACTTTTTATGTATTTTTCTAGCTATTAATTCTTTTCCTGAGCCTGTTGGTCCTGTTATAAAAATTCGACTATCAGATAAAGCTAATTTATTTATTTGATCTTTGATAGATAGAATATTTTGACTTTTTCCAATTAAATCAAATGAATGGAAAAGTTTAGATCTTAAACTCTTATTTTCATTTTTAAGTTTTATATTTTCTGTTGCTCTTTTAACAAAGTTTACTAATCGGTTCTTATCAAAAGGTTTTTGTATAAATTCAAAGGCTCCTGACTTTAAAGACTTAACTGCCATTTCTATATTTGCATGTCCTGAGATAATAATAACTGGAATGTCATTATTTTTTGTCTTAATATGATTTAATAACTCAATCCCATCATTGTCACTTTTATCAAGTTTTACGTCAATTATTGCAACATCAGGTAATTTTTTATCAATTTCAGATAAAGCTTGATTATAATTTGCGGCTAATCTGGTCTTATATCCTGTTTCAGAAAGTATTTCCTCTAGAATAGTTCTTATTTCTGAATTGTCATCTATTATTAAAATCTCTGTAGTCATTATAATTTTATATTTACTCTCGCTCCATTTTCGTAATTTGATAAAATTAGTGATCCATTGTGATCTGATACTATCTTGTTAACAATTGATAAACCTCAACCTCTTGATCCATTTGAGCCTTACAAAATATCTGTTGCTGTAAAAAAATTAAATCTTAATCATGTAGTTATCACATCAGTTGATAGGGATGATTTGCCGGACGGAGGATCAAATCACTTTTATGATGTAATTGTATCGACGAAACAGCGAAATCCAAAAACATCTATTGAAGTACTAACCCCAGATTTTCTTAGAAAGGGAGATGCATATAAAAAAGTGATTGAAGCAAAGCCTGATGTTTTTAATCATAATATTGAGACAGTCCCTAGCTTGTACAGAAAGGTTAGACCGGGAGCTAGATATTTTTCATCTTTAGATCTACTAAAAAATACAAAACAGATAGACAGTAATATTTTCACAAAGTCAGGAATAATGGTTGGCCTTGGAGAGAAAAAAGATGAAATTTTACAAGTAATGGATGATTTAATTTCAGCTAAAGTAGATTTTTTGACTATAGGCCAATATTTACAACCTTCACCTAAACATTTTCCATTAGAAAAATATTATCATCCAGATGAATTCAAAGAATTAGGTGAAATTGCTAAATCGAAAGGATTTTTATTAGTATCTTCAACTCCGTTAACAAGATCTTCTTATCACGCTGATGAAGATTTTAGAAAATTAAAAACCCAGAGATTAAAAATTAATGCCTCAGGCCTCAGTAAAAAGATTAATTGAAGCTGATAAACAAAAATTAATTGAATTAGTTCTAGATATTGAAAAGTATAAAGATTTTATACCTTATTGTTTAGATTCTAAAGTTTATGA
>CABZUW010000011.1 GCA_902529105.1 uncultured Pelagibacteraceae bacterium | reverse complement strand
AACAGAAAAAATTACAAAAAAAATTTATAAAAGAAAATATCAAATTCAGAGAATAGATGGTTTAGATGAAAAAAAAGTAACACCACCAGAAGAGGTTTATAATAGAATTAAAGAAGAAAATAACAGAATTGGAAAAGCAAGAGCTATTAATTCTGATCTAATTTTTTTCAAAAACCAATTTATAATGCCCGTAAAAGGAATTGTTACAGGAGTTTATGGAAGTCAAAGAATATTAAATGGAAAACCAAAATGGCCTCATTACGGAATTGATATTGCTGCAAAAAAAGGGACAAAAATTAAATCATCAGGCTCTGGTATAATTACCATGGCTGAAGATGATTTATATTATACTGGCGGTACAATAATCATGGATCATGGTCATGGAATTTCTACAATATATTCACATCTTGAAAAGGTAATGGTTAATGTTGGTGATGAAATTAACCAAGGAGAAGTTATTGGAACAGTTGGGTCGACTGGAAGATCAACAGGTCCACACTTAGATTTTAGAGTCAATTGGTTTCAAACAAGACTAGATCCAATGACTATTCTCAACTAATTAACCGCATAGAATTAGTAATAATTAAATGATATTTTTTAAAAAATTATGCTTAAAAAAAAAATTAAAAAGTATTTATTAATCGGAGGATTTTCTTTCTTTTTCATAAAAGGAATAATTTGGTTGATAATAATTGCGGGTGCTTTTTTCGGAATAGGTAAACTATAGGAGGAAAAATGTTCGTTGCAATGAATAGATTTAAAATAGTAAAAGGTAAAGAAATTGAATTTGAAAATGTTTGGAAAAACAGGGATTCATTTTTAGAAAATGTACCAGGATTTATAAATTTCAATTTGATAAAAGGTGAAGCAAAAGAAGATCATACACTATATGCTTCTCATAGTATATGGGACTCAAAGGAAGACTTTATAAACTGGACAAAGTCAGAGTCTTTTAGATTAGCACATAAGAATGCTGGCCAGTATAAAGACTTGTATATTGGAGCGCCAAATTTTGAGGGGTTTGAAAAAGTTTTATAAATTAATCTAATTGAGACTCAACAAATTCCCAATTAATTAGTTTTTCAAAGAAGTTTTCTAGATATTCTGGTCTTCTATTTCTGTAATCTACATAATAGGAATGTTCCCATACATCACATCCTAATATTGGTTTCATGTTATGAATTAAAGGATTTTCAGCATTTGGCGTTTTGCTTACAACTAATTTTCCATTACTTATCGATAACCAGCACCAACCTGATCCAAATTGAGTAATTCCTGCCTGAATAAATTGTTTTTTAAATTCCTCAACACTTCCTAAATCAGACTTTATTCGATCCTCTAATTTTTTTGGCATGGAGCCTCCCCCATTTGGCTTCATGCATTTCCAAAACAATTCATGATTCCAATGTTGGCTAGCGTTATTAAAAATACCTGCTTTTGATTTATCTTTTGAGGAATTATGAACAATTTCTTCTAACGACATCCCAGCCATATCAGTATCTTTAATAAAATTGTTTAAATTTGTTATATAAGTTTGATGATGTTTTCCGTGATGAAGATCTAAAGTTTCTTCTGACATTATAGGTGCTAAAGCATTTTTAGCATAATCAAGTTTTGGAAGCTCAAAAGTCATATTGTTTTATATCTTAATTAACAATCATTTATCAAGTAGTAATATTAATTATTATTTATAGAATTTTCCTCTCTCATTAATATTGGTCTACCATCGTGAGCTGTGTTTAAAGGTATAATTTTTCCTTTGTACTTAGCACATAAAGTTGGTGCACTTCTAACTTCTTTTCCTAGATTTACCTCTAAATCTACAATTACTAATTTAGCTTCATCTAATTCTTTTAATACTTTCATTTTAAATCTCCTATAATTAAATTTAACATACCAATATCTAAATTTATCTAAATGAGACAAATCATATCTTGAAAAATTTTAGATAATATTAATTTATAGATTATGGGATATTTTGAAAAAGTAAGTAAAACTTTACCTGAATTTCAAGGTTCTAACTGGCTACTTAGAATTCCGTTTGCAATTGTTTTTATACAACAGGGTTTAAGTAAATTACCATTGAATGTTGAAGATGCTGAAGGATTTAATTTACCAATGTCAGTGTGGTTTTTTGTTGCGTACGGTGAAATATTTGCGGGGATAGGTTTAATAATTGGTGGATTATTAAGAATAAAATTTTTATGGCCTTGGATAGGAGATTTAATAACTAGATTTTCAGGAATTGTAATTGCAGGAATAATGACAGGCGTTATTTTAATATTAGAGCCACCAAGTATCCAATATGTATTACTACACGATAGTTTCCACGTTATTTTATACGTTGGAGGATTATTTTTTGCGTTACGGGGTAATAGAGTAAAATAATACAATTAATACTTTTAAGTTTTATTGCATATTTTTTTATATAAGTCTTTTGCGCTTAACCAGCCATTTTCAAGTCTAGGTCCACCAAACCAATCTGCACAGATGCCTAAGCCGATTTTTTTGTCCCAATAACTATAATTTTTTAATGGTAATGAATTTGAAGAATATTTCCAACCATGAATATGAGTAAAATATATTTTTTTGATTTTAACTTTCGTGAGATTTTTAAATTTATTTATTAATACATGTGTATAATATTTTTTATTTTTTTTATATTTACTTATATGTAATTTGCCATAATTAAATGTACTTTGTAAAACCCAGAGATCTTTTTTGAATTTAAATCTTTTTTTGAGTTCTCATTCGAAACCCAACCTAAAGTATTGTCATTTGTGAAAAAACTGCTTAATTTATTTTTTGTTTTATTAGTTATAACAAGCACAGTTATAGCTGAATTTATTTTTACCTTACTTTTAAATAGATTTTTTTTAACAAATTTTGATAAAAGTTTTTTTGATTGTGGAAAAGGAGCAGTAACTATTAAGTTTTTAGCAGTAATCTTTTTATTGTTTATAAAATATAAATTCCATATATTTTTTTCTCTTTTTATATTTAATAACTCATACTTTAGTTGATATTTAATATTTTTTAATAAAAATTTACTTATTGAGTTATTTCCACTATAGCCAATTAATTTAACGTGTTTTTTATTCTCTTTTACTTTTGTATTTATAAATGAATGTTTTCCTTTCCATTGTTTTAATATTCTTTTTTTAATTAATAATTTAGTAAAGTTTTTAAATTCTTTTGTTTTTGGTGAAATATATTGAAGACCGTGATCAAAACCTATTTTTCCTTTGAATCTTTTATATGAGCTTCTGCCACCTAGACCGTTGGCTTTATCGAAAACTTTTACAGAATATTTTTTTTTGTTTAAGTAATTTGCAATTGTAGATCCAGATATTCCGGAACCAATTACACAATAGTCTAGCACAAATGATATTTATAATTTTGTTATTTTTGCTACCATTCCAGATTGATAGTGACCTGGGACATTGCATGCAGCTTCTAGGCTTGTGTTTGTAGTGAATTTCCAAATTAATTCACCAATCTTATTTGGTTCAAGAAGAACACTATTCGAGTGTGAGTGAGCCATTGAATGATCTGATTTAGCTGCCTCTTTCATTTTTTTCATATCTATTCTGTCCCCAAGAAGAATTTCCATCGCAACCATTTTTAACATTTCTGGCTGGTGTTTTATATGCATCTCTTTTGTAGCAATATTAAATTCGTGTACTAGTTCTCCCATGTTTTTAACTACAAACTTTACGGTTTCACCTTTTTTAATATCTATTTGATTTGGTTCATAATAGTTATCAAACATTTTTATTTCTATGGTTCTATCCACTTCATTTAATTGACCGGGCTCTCCGATCATTTTCATAGAACCTGCTAATGCAATATTTGGAAGAAGTAATAATAGTAGTAATATTTTTTTCATTTATTTAATTAATTTGTTTTTATTTTTCTTATTTTTAGATCAGTCATAGCCCTACCTTTACAGAACTTATAATCATTGTCACCATATTTTTGTCCTGTTGCTGCGTCAAATAATTTCCAATTAAATTTTACACAATCTGTAGGCTTTTTTCCTAGTTGCAATATTTTTAACTCTACTGTTCGTGATCTCCCACCGTCAGTGACTGAAAAAGTTCTAGTTTCATTTTTTTTCCAAAAACCTAAAGGAAATTTGCATCCATTTTTAATATATTTAGTCCCAGATCTTCTTTGATCATATACTCTTCCCATGCACTGACCGTCGTTTGTTATTGTAAAATATTGAGTTTTTCTAACTCTACCCTCCCTATTTTTTTTTGTTCTTTTATAAACCTTTATAATCTCCTCAGAGCCTGGAGCTCTCCAATCAAGAGGGCCAACAATTTTTTTTCTTTTTTTTTTACCAAAAACTTTATCTGCAGGAGTGAATTTAATATCTATATCATCTCTAATTTCCCCTCCTGTAAACAGTTCTAGAGGTATAAACCTTTCATTAGCAAAAGATAATTGTGAAAAAGAAAATATAAATAAGACAATTAATAATTTTTTCATTTTTAAACTAATTTAACAGATTTTTTTTAAAAAATTTAACAAAAGAATTTTTAAAAGGTTTATTTCCTCCAACATATGCGCCCCTTTTTATACATTTATCAAGCCACCATGATTTGGCCCATTTATAATTGGGATCAGTTGAACTCGTTGTTCCGTCATCATTAGTGAAAAAACCTGGGCAATTAGTAAATACCATACTATCTTTTTCCCATTCTTTTTCATAGTTAGCTGTAAAGCCATGATGCCATCCCTTTTTAACTGTAACCTCAATGTTTCCACCATTAGCTTTAATTTTTTTACCTAGTTCAACACATGGTTCTGCTGCTGTATAATTGTCAGCACCACCTAATACCATCCAAGTTTTTGTTTCTGGTATTGGTGTAGGATTATTAAACATTCCAATGCTCCAACAAGGTGGAGACCTTGGTTGAGCAGCAGCAAAAAATAAATTTTTATCAATAAGTGCATCTCTTAACTTTTTTTCTGAAGCCATAATAGAAATTGCACCTCCTCTTGACCATCCTGTTATTCCAACTTTATTTATATTTATTTTCGGATCTTTTGATACGTGTTCAAGAGCCATAAAAGTATCAATAAAAGTAGACCAATGAGGAACCTTTTGTTGGTTTGCATAAGTTGTATAAGTTCCTCGAGGGGCAAAATTATCTATAAACATCACTGCAATTCCATTTTTCTGTAAAGATTTGGCGGCCAATCTATTAAACTTAAACCATTTATCAGTAAATAAAAGTGGACCACCACTCGCATGAGCAAACATTACTAAAGGGAAAGGTCCTTCGCCTTTCTTAGGATATGCTATAAATGCCTCTATTTCTAAAGGTGATTTTTTATAAGTTCCATCTTTAATCTCCATGTAATTTTTTGCGTTATATGAATTAATTTTAATCATTTGACCATTCTTAAAATATTTAAATAATTTATCTAAGGGACTTTTTATCGGAGATGCATTTATTATTTGATTAGGAATTAAACTTATAAATAATATTAAAATTATTTTTCTCATTGTGATTTTTCCCAATCAAATCTAGGAAAGGAGTTAAATACTTTAAGAATTCCTTCAGACCATTCTTTTGAAACTTTTGAAAATTCTTCATCAGTTAAATTTAGACATTTTTGAGA
Organism: uncultured Pelagibacteraceae bacterium; assembly: GCA_902529105.1. Taxonomy (GTDB): domain Bacteria; phylum Pseudomonadota; class Alphaproteobacteria; order Pelagibacterales; family Pelagibacteraceae; genus Pelagibacter. The sequence continues at coordinate 34,864 of CABZUW010000011.1, read as the reverse complement.
TGTAATTTTAAATTCGTCTTTTTTATAAACTACAAAATCTATAGGAGGTCCAACGGTCAAGTCACTTTTTAAAGTTGAGTCCATTGAAATAAGTGCACATCTAGATGCATCTCCAATTGAAACTGTAGGAGTTATAACTCTGTCTAAAATTGGCTTTCCATATTTAACTTCACCAATAACCAAATAAGGTTTGCTGTCAGCTGGTCTAATATAATTCCCTTGTGGATATACTAAAAAAAGTTCCATCGGCTTACCTTTAATTTGCCCTCCAACAATAAATGTGGAGCCTAGTAAAACAGTATCCGTGTTGATACCTTTTGGAGCCGAATGTTTTATATTTAGGTTACCAACATATGATGCAACTTGATCAAAATCCTCACAAGTATTCAAATTTTTTTTGCCAGAATTATCATTTAAATCTTTTTCCAAAGATTTAAATACTGCTTGTGAAGTACCAAGATTACCGGATGTAACAACAATTATAGTTCTATCACCTACATCGTGAGTAAACATTTTTGAATAAATGTTAACGTTGTCTAGTCCAGCATTTGTTCTTGAGTCTGAGGCAATTACAATACCATCTTGTGTTTTAATACCTATACAATAAGTCATAAAAGTTAATAAATAATTTACTAAATAACATATATTTTATTTTTCGCATATCAGCTATATTAAATCTGCAATTGAATAATTAATGTAACTGATAAACACTAATAAAATGGTATCAAAATTATGGAAAAACTATGATGCTACCTCAGCATACGATGGCTATTTTACAGAGGATAACAAACTTAGAAAGCATGCAACAATCATATCAGGTATCCTGGAAAGACACGGTAAAAAAAAGCTTCAAGAGATCGAAAAGAACTGTCAAAGCACTATTAGCTCCAGAGGGATAAACTTTAGAGTATATGCGGCAAACAATAGAGCTGAAGAAAAAAAGTGGCCATTAGATATTATTCCTAGAATAATACCTAAAACGCAATGGAATAAAGTATCTAAAGGTTTAAAACAAAGAGTTACAGCATTAAATTTATTTATTGATGATGTTTACAATCAAAAAAAAATTTTTAAGGACAATGTAATACCAAAAGAAATAATTTTTAAATCTCCTTACTATGTAAAAGAGTGTGAAGGATTTTCTCCGAAATATAAAGCATGGTCAAACATATCTGGAGTTGATTTAATAAGAAATAAAAGCGGAGAATATTTGGTTTTAGAGGATAATCTTAGAGTTCCATCTGGCGTGTCATACATGTTAGAAAACAGAATGGTAATGAGAGATGTATTCCCGGAATTATTTACAAGATATAAAGTTGCTGAAATTCATCAGTACACAAACAAACTTTATAATTGTATGGTTGAGTGCATACCCAAAAAAAAAGCTAATCCACATATGGTTGTTCTCACACCAGGTATATATAACTCTGCTTATTTCGAACATTCATTTTTAGCAGAACAAATGGGTATAGCCTTAGTTGAAGGAAAAGATCTATTTGTTGAAAATGATAATGTTTATATGAAGACTGTAAAAGGACCATTGAAAGTAGATTGTATATATAGAAGATTAGATGATAATTTTTTAGATCCAAAAGCTTTTTTCAAAGGATCTTTGATCGGTGTGCCAGGTTTATTCAAATGTTGGAGAAAAGGAAATGTAGGAATTTTAAATGCTGTAGGAACTGGAATAGCAGATGATAAGGTTGTTTACTCGTATGTAAATAAGATGATTGTATATTATTTAGGAGAACAGCCAGTCTTAAATCAAGTTGAGACTTACTTGTGTCATGATGAAATACAAAAAGACTATGTTATAGAAAATATATCTAAGCTTGTAGTTAAACCTGCAAATGCATCAGGTGGTTATGGTATAATGATTGGACCAAAAGCTCCAAAAGAAGAAAGAGAAGAAGTAATTAAAAAAATTAAAAAAAATCCTAGAGAATATATTGCTCAACCACTTGAAACTTTGTCAACCGCACCCACTATCACAAAAGACGATATTGAACCAAGACATTTAGATTTAAGACCTTTTATATTAAGTGGGAAATCCACTTATGTAACAACTGGTGGATTAACAAGAGTTGCGTTAAGGAAAGGTAGTACAATTGTAAATAGTTCTCAAGGCGGTGGGTCTAAAGATACTATGGTTGTTGATATATAATTACTCGTTCGTTTTATATTTTGATTTGTTAATTATAAAAACAAATAAGATTGGTAATATTAATGTTAATATAGTTGTTACAATTAATAATATTCCAAGCTCTGAATAATCTGCATTTGATTGGATCTCATTTGTAACCTTATCTTTAACTTCTCTAGTAACTATAAATATTTCATTTAAATACTTTGTACCTAAAGCACTTGCAGACAAAGCAAGGTTAGTAAATGATGCAAATACGGCAAAAAAAGTAGCTTTAAGATGATTGGGTGCATTTTTTGCAATCCATGCCAATAAAGGTATCATTGAAACCTGCCCAAGTGGTGACTCTATTGCAGTATTTATTAATGCAATAAATTTTGCATCCACCACTCCTCCTGTTAAGGAAGATGTCCAGTTATGAAGTCCGTAATACATTCCAATACTTGGTAAAAATAAAATAGCGCCAGCAATTGATAAAATAACTATTATTTTAGCTATTGAGTTATTTGCCATAAAAGGTCTTAATAAAACTATTCCAGCCAAAGTTAGAATTGATGCAAGTAAAGACAATATAGATAGAAATTGCTCATTAAATCCTAGCTCATCAATTTCAAACCATGTTAAACTAGGACCAGGACTTGGCATTGCTCTGAACACAAAAATGATTACTGCTGTACCAACGATTGTTAGTCTTAAATTTTCAGGTAATTCTTTTATTAACTTAAACATCAAAAATAAAATAATTACCACTGATCCAATAAAAACTATTTCTTGAGCAAAAGGTATCTTTAATGAACCGATAGTTAATGTAAAAATTACAAAAATTAAACTACCACCTAGTATCCACCAATTAACTTTTGTCTTTTCATCTTTTTTAATATCAGAAAAGGAAAGCCCCATTGATTTAAGTTTATTTATCTTACTTTTTTTTAGGTAACTTGCTAAAAAAACTCCAGCAACCGATACTATTGGTATAGCAAGCGCATAAATATATATAGAACCATATAAATTTATTTTTTCATTTTGGTTTAACTGATCAACATCACTAAACAATATTACATTTATTAAAGCTACTAATACTGTTCCACCTATAATGGCAAATCTGCCAAGGGTTTGCATGGTAGTATGCATAACTTTTATTTGATCTTTGTTATAAGACTGACCGTTATCATCAACTAATGGAACCGCTTCTACTGTCATTGCATCTGCAACAACATCTTGTACAACGTATCCAACTGGAGCTAATAAAACACTTACAACAAACCAAGTTTCAACAGACAAGTAATTTGACATTGCTTCAGTATGAATAATCAATCCATACATAATCATTAGACTTATCGATAATAATCCTGCACCAAAAAAAACCATGTAATTTTTTTTATTCCAAATTAAATCGACTAAATGACCCAAAGGCATTTTTAGAGCCCATGGAATACCCGCCCAAAAACCTAATCCTGCTAAAAATGCTGCTGATAAGTTTAGATAATCTTTTACAAAAAAAGTACCTACTATACCTGTGAGACCTGAGATACCCGCAGCTAAGTAAATCATGAGCGGAGGCAAATAAGACCATTTAAATTGTCTTCCTAAATCTAAAAATGTATTATCTAAAAAATTAATTATTTTACTCATTATTTAAGATATAAATTAAATTTTATTATAATAGTTTGTACAAAATTTATATATGAAATTTAATTCAAAAATTTTAATATTTACTGACCTTGATGGATCATTATTAAATAGAGATAACTTTGAATTTGGTTCAATTAAAAATTTTATAAAGGAATTATTATCTCATGATATTTTTATAATTCCAAATTCAAGCAAAACTGCAAAAGAAATTACCAATTTCAATGACGAGCTAGAGGAAAAATTACCCTATATTGCTGAAAATGGATCTTCAATTCATGATTTAAATTTAATTAATTCAAATTTTCCAGAAAAAATTACTTTAAGTAGAGAAATTAGTGAACTTTTAGAAATATTTAAAAAAAATGTACCAAGCAATCTAAAAATAAAATGTAAATTTTTAAAAGATTTAACTAAAAAAGAGCAATTAAATATATTAGGTCTACCCCCCGATAAGATTAAGTTTGCAATAAAAAGAGATTACACTGTACCATTTAAATTTGAGGGGAACAAAAATCAAAAAGAAAAGCTTCAAAAGTTTATAAAATCATCAGGTCTTACAATGCAGGAAGGAGGAAGAATTATTAATTTATGCGATAAAGTAAGTAAATCACAAGCTATGAAAAATGTGATCAAAGTATTCAAAAAAGTGAGTAATGAGAAATTGATTACTATCGCAGTCGGAGATAACTTTAACGACTTAGATATGTTAAGAAATAGCGACTTTCCATGTTTAGTATTTAATGACAAATTTACTTTAGAAAAAATTAATATTAATAATTGCATAGTTTCTAAAAAACCTGCGCCTGAGGGGTGGCAAGAAATTGTAAAAATGGCACTAGATAAAATAAAACAAACCGACTAAAATTTAATATGAGTGATTTTTCTCAAAATGGAATTATTTCAACCCTTCATGATTTTGGAACAAAATCTGTGGGTGATATTGAAAAGGAATTAAAAAAATTTTCTAAAGAGAGAAAAATGGAGCTTATTTTACCTAGTCTTTATTCTGAATTAGAGGGCGACGCATTGCCTAAGATTGTTAGTGAAATTAGTAAAACAAATTATTTAAATCATATTATTATTGGTCTTGATAAAGCAAATAAGTCACAAGCTCAAAAAGCTTGGAAATTTTTTAAAAAAATTAAAACTCCTTTTACAATATTATGGAACGATGGACCTAAACTTAAAAAGTTAAACGACGAATTAAAGAAGAAAGATCTAGCTCCAAACGAATACGGTAAAGGTAGAAATGTTTGGTATTGCCTTGGTATGTGTATAGCAAGAGATGAAGCTAGATCAGTTGCTCTGCATGATTGTGATATCAAAACATACGATAGGAGAATGCTTGCGAAATTATTTTATCCTGTTGTAAATCCATTATTTAATTTTGAATTTTGTAAAGGATATTATCCAAGAGTTGCTCAAAATAAAATGGGGGGAAGGGTTGCAAGATTACTAGTCTTTCCTCTTATAACAGCATTAGAGAAAACAATTGGTAAAAGTGATTATTTAGAATTTATGAAATCATTTAAATATCCTTTGGCTGGTGAGTTTTCCTTTAGAAGAAATGTTTTGCCAGAATTAAGAATTTCGTCAGATTGGGGTATAGAAGTTGGTGTCTTATCAGAGATGCAAAGAAACTTTTCCCCCCACAATATATGTCAGGTTGATTTAGCCGACAGTTATGATCATAAACATCAAGAACTATCAATTAATGATGAAACAAAAGGTTTATCAAGAATGTCAATCGATATTATAAAAACTATAATTAGAAAATTAGCTACGCAAGGAAATTCGTTTAGCACAGAAACATTTAGATCATTGAAAGCTACGTATTATAGATCAGCATTAGATTTGATAGATATTTATAGAAGTGATGCCCAAATGAATGGTTTAAAATTTGACTCACATAATGAAGAAAAAGCTGTAGAGCTTTTTGCATTAAATATAATGAAAGCTGGAGAACATTTTTTTAAAAATCCAATGAGTACACCTTTTATTCCAACATGGAGCAGAGTTAAAAGTGCTATACCTGATTTTTTAACTAGATTGAAAAAAGCTGTTGAAGAGGATAACAAAAACTACTCTTAAATGTTATCAAATTCAAAAAAAAAAGCCTTAAGGGTAAAATTTAAGAAAATTTATAAAAATTCTTCGAACAAATTTGTAGGAGAAATAATCGATCTTATAAATAATTTTAATAAAAAGAATAAAAAGTCATCTATCAATATTTCTCAAAACACTTCGTTAGTTATTAGCTATGGAGATAGTATTATGGATGTCAGAAAAAAGTCTCTCAAAGTTTTCAGGTCATTTTTCAACAAATATTTAAGCAATTACTTTAATTCGGTACATTTTCTTCCCTTTTATCCCTCTAGTAGTGATAGTGGTTTTGCGGTTAAAGATCATTACAAAATTGAACCAAGACTAGGCAATTGGTCTGATATTAGAAATTTTTCAAAAAAAACAACAGTAATGGCTGACTTAGTGATTAATCACGCGTCATCTCGAGGGCTGTGGTTTGCAAATTTTTTAAAAGATAAGTCTCCTGGCAAGAATTACTTCTTTACAGTAAATAATAAATTTAATGTTTCAAAAGTAGTAAGACCAAGAGAACACAGATTATTAAAAAAAATTAAGCTATTTAATAAAAATCAATATTTATGGAGGACTTTTAGTCCAGATCAAATAGACTTAAATTTTAAAAATCCAAAAGTTTTAATGCGATTTTTAAAAATAATAATTAATTCCCTCAACCATGGAGTTCGTGTATTTAGACTAGATGCTATCGCTTACTTATGGAAAGAAAATGGTACGAAGTGCATAAATCATAATAATACTCATAATATCATAAAATTTATAAGATTTTTTAGTGAACAATTAAATACTGAAAGCTTAATAATTACAGAGACAAATCTTCCTGAAAAAGAAAATCTTAGCTATTTTGGAAATCAGGATGAAGCTAATTGGATTTATAATTTTTCACTGCCTCCTTTAATTGTTTACAGTCTTCTATTTGAAGATAGTAGTAAAATAACCCAATGGAGTAAAAAATTAAAAAAAACAAAAAATAAAAATAATTACTTAAACTTTATTGCTTCTCACGATGGAATTGGAATGAGGCCAATTGAAGGTCTGATTAACAATACGCAACTTAAAAAACTGTTTGCTAGACTAAAAAAAAATGGTGGCGAATTTTCATTTAGAAAAGTGCAAGGAAAGAGTAAAAAAGTATATGAAACAAATATAACTTTATTTAATGCATTCGAAAAATCTGACTTCGATAAAAAAGGTAAGTATTATCTAGAAAGATTTATTTCTGCACATGCGATTATGCTAGCTTTTGAGGGGATACCTGCAGTTTATTTTAATTCTATATTTGGAACTGCAAATGACAATAGCAAATATATAATATCTGGTAATAAGAGAGATCTTAATAGATATCGTTGGAATAAAGTAAGATTGGAAAAATCTTTGAAAAATAAAAATTCCAAACAAACAATTTACTATAAAAATATGATGAATCTTTTAAAAGTACGAAAAAAACAAAAAGCGTTTCATCCCGATGCAGCACAAACTACACTTAAACTCGGGTCAAAAATATTTGCGATTAAAAGACTTAGTATTGATAAAAAACAATCAGTTACTTGTTTAACAAATGTTACCTCTAAAAAACAATTTGTTAATTTAAATATAAATAAAGGTAAATTTAAAAATTTATTGCAGGATAAATTAATATTTGTAAATAAAAAGCTTGAATTAAAGCCAATTAATAATTTGAATAATCTGTAAATAAAATATAGTTTTAATTAACCATATCTCATGGTGGAAAAGAGGCCGATATCGCATCGGTTAAAAGCGAGTTTTGGAAAAACAAACAAAGGAGTGTGTAAGGCTCAAAGAACGCTAGGCTAAATCAACTAATGTTTCGGAACGTCAAGACCGTTGAAACTAATGCCAACGGAACAAGTGGATACATGGTGAAATCTGGGAAGAATTCCGGAAAGATTTTGGGACATATAAGGAAAGCGTCAAAAAATATTTAAATTCATCGGGGTATGGGGCACCTGGCAACAGAACGCCCCTTTATCATTATGACAAGTCCTTTTTTAAAAGATAGAAATAGAATATTCGAAAATGCAGTAGGATTTGTTATCTATGATAAATTCCCTGTTAACAAAGGTCATTGTTTAATTATTCCAAAAAGAGAATATGCAGATTATTTTGAATCAACAAAAGAAGAAATAGAGGGATTAAATGAACTTTTATTTCAAACAAGAGATTTTATCAAAAAAAAATACAATCCAGATGGTTTTAACGTGGGTATAAATTCTGGAAGAGACGCGGGTCAAACCATATTTCATATGCATATTCATTTAATACCTAGATTCAAGAATGATGTTGATAATCCTAAAGGTGGTGTACGTGGAGTAATACCCAGCAAAAAAGAATATTAATGGACAATTATATAAATAATTTAACAGATTTAATATCAAATTGCCCAATGGAAAACACTTATAAAATGAGTTGGTGTCGGGCATTAGTTGAACACTCACACAATGATCCAAATCAAAAAAAAATTCATTTTGACAAACTTTCAGAACTTATTTTCAAATATTATTGGGATCAGACTATATTTTTTAATTTAGAACAAGGTCCAAATATAAAAAAAAGACCTAGTATTCATCAAATAGTTAGAAACGAAATTCAACAGTTTATCAAAATTTATGGTCCAAAACCTGTGAATTTCATTCATGCTAAAAATAAAATAAATATAGATATAAAAAAAATAAGCACAATATTAACTCATGATGTTTCTTGGAGATTTTTAATATTAGATAGTAAAACTTACAATATTTATAATTATCAAAAGGGACAAAGGCACTTAATATTAAAATATCCTGAATTAATAAAAGAATTTTCAAGATTATTGTTTCAATTAATTAATTATCGCTGGTCACAAAAACTGGAAGATCTAAATAACGCTCCTCGAATTTCACAAAAAGTAAGGGGGGTTGATAGAGATAAAGTTCCAAAAAGAAAATCTCTTAAAAAATTTAAACCTTTTTTAGACATAGAAAACCCTAACAAAATATGTTTTTTGACTGACAAACCTATTGCAAATAATGAACTTTCTATAGATCATATAATTCCATGGTCTTATATGTATTCAGATGATTTATGGAATTTAGTTTATGTAAAAAAATCAAAAAACTCAAGTATGAGCAATAGAATTAAAAAAGATGAAATCAAAAATAAATTGATTAAAAGAAACAATAAACTGCTACAAATGCTAGACTCACAAAAAATATCAAATAATGAAGTTGAGGAATTACGTCTTGCAATTAATAAAGATTATGTTCAACAATTCTGGATAGGTTACCAAGGATAGCAGATACTTGGTTACCTTAAAAACAAAACTGCCACGAAAAAATCGTAAATTACTATGTACCTACTATGTACCTTAGTCAAAAAACGCAAAATTAATTAAGTCATTTTAATTGGTATTGATTTATTCTTGTACTTCTTGCTTTAACAAAATTTAACACTTTATTTTTGTAAATTAAATATTCGTCAAGATTAATAGGAACTGATGATCTTTTAAAATTATCAAAAGGAAGGTAAAAATTAATTGTTTCATAATTATTGCTAACAAGATCTTGGAGAAGAAAAAAGTCAATATAACCCTTAAAATTTTCAAAAAGTTCAAAAAAATCGGAATATCTTAATAATACTTCTTGAAGAGGACTTTCTTTTCTAAGGTAGTATCGGCGAATACATTCTAAAGTTAAATCAAAGCGATCATTAATTTTAGAATTTGTCCCTCTAGCGCCATTAATATTCATTTTGCCATCATCTCTATTTGAAGGAAAAATTAAATGTGAACTTACTGTAGAGCATGAGTCCCAAAAAGACTTTGTTTCGCCCGAGGAAACTTTTTCTATAATATGTGATAACCTTTTCCATTTGCTATAAGTATGTGTAATTGTATCACTAGAAAGAAAAAACTCTCCTAGATTTGATCTGTGATAGAGATAAGTTTCTGGTTTTCCAGTTTGTAATTCAAAATTAGTTCCACTAGGAAGTTTTTTACTCCACAAATATTGATTATATTTCTTAAGTGTTGGACTGAATGAGTCAGGATCTCTTCCTTTCGAGTCACTATAAACAAGAAATTCTGTATCTATCTTCATAAACTTTATTTTTTGAAATTTAACTCTGCACCTTCAAGATAATAGCATCTCCATCCAAAATTCAACGCTTTTGTCCTATCGTTTTTTGATAACCATATTCTTGGATATTCTCCTTTGTAATCTTTGATGACTTTATCTACTTTCCAACCATTATATACATATCTATATAAATCATTCTCATCTGAACATTCTACCCACGCAGGATCTTCAGGTGCAAAAACTCCAATCAGAGTAATTAAAGAAATAACTGATATGAAAAAATATTTAAGAACTCTTCTCATATTTAAATTTTAATTTTAATTTATGACTTTCTTTTGGCGTCCTAGTGATGTCATTTGAATGCTAAATCATTGTTTTTGATTTAAATTATTCGCTTATAATGTTACAAAGTTCTGGGCACTTGGCAACAGAACGCCCCTAACTACCTATAAATACTATAAACATATACAATCATTAAAATTATAAAAACAATAATAACCCACCAAAAAAGATTTTTGATGAAGGTTTTTTTATTTTTATTCATGTAAAGAAAGGCTGGCATGACTAAAATAAGTATCAAAGTTAAATATATGAAAGAAAGTATCTTATCTGACATGAATTTAATTATTTAAGTTGAAGGTTTAAATATCAAACACAATCCATTATTACAAAACCTCTTCTTAGTTTTTGTTGGACCATCATTAAACACATGACCGTGATGGGCTCCACATTTAGCACAATGATATTCTGTTCTCATCATTCCAAAGGAGAAATCAACTTTAGTTTTAAATGCTCCTGGTAATGCCTCTGAAAAGGAAGGCCATCCTGTCCCACTGTCATATTTTGCTTCAGAGCTGAATAATTTATTTCCACAATTAGCACAGTGATAAAAGCCTTTTCTTTTTTCATGAATTAAAGCGCTAGTAAACGGCCTTTCGGTGCCTTCATTGAAAAGTATTTCTTTTTGTTCCTCTGTTAAATTTTGGTTAATAATCTTTTTGGTCTCAGCATAAATGAATTTATATGGAGAGACAATTATAGCCCCTAAGGAAGCAACAATAATTTTTAATAACTTTCTTCTCATATTAGTATAATACTTAAAATTTGCTTTTTATTAACTTTATATTTTTCCTTGTGACATTCTTTACCTGTTAATTTTTAATAAAATGCTTATTAAGAGCTTATGAAAAAATCATTAATATCAATATTTTTTTTATTAATTTCTAATGTCGCATTTGCAGGATCTTGTCCAATGTTATGGGGTAAAATTGACTCAAGTATTAATAATGTTGCTGACGAGGAATTAAAAGTAAAAATACAAGAACTAAGAGATGCTGGAAAAAATGCACACTCAGATGGTGACCATTCTGAGTCTGAAAAATTATTGAATGAGGCTTTAAGTTTAATTAATAGTTAATCTTATTAATGAAACTTAAACCAAATCAGATCGCTCCTAATTTTAAATTAGCAAGCACAGATGGTAAAACTTTCGAATTAAAGAGTATTAAGAAAAAAAATATAATTTTATACTTTTATCCTAAAGACGACACACCTGGATGCACCTTAGAGTCTAAAGACTTTAGTAAATTAAACTCAATGATTAGTAAAAACAACACTATTGTATTGGGTATATCTAAAGACAGCATTGAAAGTCACTTAAAATTTAAAAAAAAATATAAATTAAAATTTGATTTATTATCAGATGAAAAATTATCTGTAATTAAGAAATATGGTGCCTGGGGAATGAAATCTTTTTTAGGTAAAAAGTATAAAGGTGTTATTAGATCAACTTTTTTAATAAATTCAAAGGGTAAAATTCACAAAATATGGTCAAACGTTAGAGTTAAAGACCACGCAAAATCAGTTCTTGAGGAAGTTAAAAATATTTAAACCACAGATTTTTGAGGTTTCATATCTTCTTTATTTATTCCAGCAACTTGTACAGGTTTTTTCATTGCGTCTCTTCTAAAAGGTTCACCAAGTTCTTGGTTTAAAATAACTTCAATAAATGTTGTAATACCTTTTTTCTGATCCTCACAAGATTGTTTAATAGCTTTTGTGGTTTCCTCCATTGTTTTAACGGTTACACCTTTTAAACCGCATGCGTTGGCAACTTTTGCATAGCTTAATTCTGGATCAAGTTCTGTTCCAACAAAATTGTCATCAAACCACAAAATTGAATTTCTTTTTTCTGCTCCCCATTGATAATTTCTAAAAATCACCATAGTAATTGCAGGCCACTCTTCTCTAGCACATGAACTCATTTCATTCATGCTTATTCCGAAAGCTCCATCTCCTGCAAAACCAATTACTGGTGTATCTGGACATCCAATTTTTGCACCTAAGATTGATGGGAAACCATAACCACACGGACCAAATAAACCAGGTGCTAAATACTTTCTTGGCTTTTCAAAAGTTGGGTAAGCATTTCCAATTGCACAATTATTTCCAATATCACTCGATATGATTGCATCTTGAGGCATTGCAGCTTGAATTGCTCTCCAAGCTTGTCTTGGAGACATTCTATCTTTATCTCGTTCTCTTGCTTCCTTATTCCAAACTGTTCCTGGATCATCATCTTCATGATCAAGACTTGTTAATGTTTGTAACCAAGCCGATTTTGTTTGATGAATAAGGTTTTTTCTTTCTTCTCTGCCACTATCTCCAGCATTCGATGAAAGTTTATCAAATATTTGTTTTGCAACTTGTTTTGCATCTCCAGCAATTCCAACTGTTACTTTTTTAGTTAGACCTATTCTGTCTGGGTTCATGTCTACTTGAATTATATTTGCATTTTTAGGCCAATAATCAATTCCATATCCAGGCAATGTAGAAAAAGGGTTTAATCTAGTTCCAAGGGCTAAAACTACATCAGCTTTAAAAATTAATTGCATAGCAGCCTTGGAACCATTGTATCCTAATGGTCCTACGGCTAATGGATGACTTCCAGGAAAGCTGTCGTTATGCTGATAACCATTACATACTGGTGCATCTAATTTTTCTGCAAGTGCTTTACACTCGTTTATTGCATCACCAATTACAACACCAGCCCCAGATAAAATAACAGGAAATTTCGCATCTGATAACATCTTCGCTGCTCTTTCAATTGCATCTTTGCCTCCACCTTGTCTTTCGAATCTAACAATTGGTGGAAGTTCGATATCAATAACTTGAGTCCAATAATCTCTTGGTACATTTATTTGCGCGGGTGCAGATCCTCTTATAGCTTTTTCAATAACTCTATTTAATACTTCTGCCATTCTAGAGGGGTCTCTTACTTCCTCTTGATAACAAACCATATCTTTAAATAAATTCATTTGTTCAACTTCTTGAAACCCACCTTGTCCCATAGTTTTATTTGCAGCCTGGGGTGTTACTAATAATAATGGAGTGTGGTTCCAGTAAGCTGTTTTAATTGGTGTAACAAGTCCAGTTATACCCGGACCATTTTGTGCAATGACCATTGATATTTTTCCAGTAGATCTTGTGTAACCATCTGCAATTAGCCCTCCGTTCGTTTCATGAGCAACATCCCAAAATGTAATACCTGCTTTTGGAAATAAATCAGAAATTGGCATAAATGCAGATCCAATAATGCCGAATGCGTGCTCAATCCCATGCATTTGTAAAACCTTTATAAAGGCTTCTTCTGTTGTCATTTTGGTCATTATCTAATATCTTTCGTAAAATTTAATTTTTATACAACGGGATTAATATATAAGATTACAAAAATTTCAAATAAAGAAATCGTCACAATGGCAGGCACAGATATTATAATTCATGACAAAAAAGACAATGTTGGAGTAGTAGTTATTGAAAAGATAACTCCAAATCAGGACTGTAATTGCTGGATTATGGAAAATGATGATTCTACAAAAATTCAATCAAAGAATGAAATACCTCTAGGTCATAAAATTGCTATGGAAGACTTAAAAGAGGGAGACACAATAATTAAATATGGTCATGACATCGGGAAAGTTGTTAAAACTATAAAAAAAGGTGAGCATGTTCATGTTCACAATGTAAAAACTAAAAAGTGGTAATATGGAAATTCCAAAAAGTTTTTTAGGTTATAAAAGAGAAAATGGTAGAGCAGGAACGAGAAATCACGTAATCATTTTACCTGTAGATGACATATCTAACGCATGTGCTGAAGCTGTAGCAAATAATATTAAAGGAACAATTGCATTACCCCACTCATATGGAAGGTTGCAGTTTGGTGCTGATCTTGAATTACATTTTAGAACTATGATTGGAACTGGAAAAAACCCAAACGTAGCTGCTGTTATCGTAATTGGTATTGAGCCTAAGTGGACAAAAAGAATTGTTGATGCAATTGCAAAAACAGGAAAACCTGTCGAAGGATTTAGTATTGAGGGTGTTGGAGATATAGATACAATTGCTAAAGTATCTAAAAAAGCTCAAGAATTTTCAATGTGGGCTTCTGAAAAGCAAAGAGAAGAATGTCCAATGAGTGATTTATGGATTTCAGTAAAATGTGGAGAGTCTGATACAACATCAGGTCTAGCATCTAATCCAACAGTTGGAAACTTAATGGAAAAATTAGAACCATTTGGTGTTCATTTATGTTTTGGTGAAACATCAGAATTAACAGGTGCTGAAACAGTTTGTGCAAAAAGAGGTAAAACACCTGAGGCTCAAGAAAAGTTCATGAAAACATGGAATGAATACAACGATTTTATTCTTAAGGAAGCAACTAATGATTTATCCGAAAGTCAACCAACGGCTGGTAATATTGCAGGTGGTCTTACAACAATAGAGGAAAAGGCTTTTGGTAATTTTCAAAAAATAGGTAATTTAAAATTTATTGATGTCTTGGAACCTGCTGAAGAACCAAGTAAAGGCAAAGGTTTATATTTTATGGATACATCATCTGCTGCTGCAGAGTGTGTAACATTACAAGCTGCGGGTGGGTTTAATATTCACTTATTTCCAACTGGACAAGGTAACATAATTGGTAATCCAATAGAGCCTGTAATCAAATTAACCGCGAATCCATTAACCGCTAAAACAATGAGTGAACATATTGATGTTGATGTGTCTAAAATTTTATCTAGACAAATGAATTTAGATCAAGCAGGTGATGAATTGATCAAGGCGACAATAAAAGTTGCAAATGGTCGATTAACTTGTGCTGAAGCCCTAGGTCATAAAGAATTTGTTATGACAAAACTTTATAGAAGTGCTTAAGCCTGTTCTGCTTTCTTTTTTATTCTAGAAAAAAAATGTCTTACCATTGCTGCTCCAACCCCTAGTCCAAGAGCTAAAACGATTGAAGCTAATCCATAGCTAATTGGTTGATCTTTTTGAAAATCTTTAACAAATTGTGATAACCAGTTTAAATTTTCTGGTGCAGACCTAGCTGCTTGATTTATTGCATCCTCAGCAAAAAATGTATCATAAGCAATTGCAATACCTACTAATAATAAAAGTATAGCTAAAATTGCTTTAAATTCTGAGCTATCAACTCTTTCACTTATTTTCTGTCCAAACTGTACTCCCATAATTGATCCTAAAATTAAAACAGTAACTAGAATTAAATCAATTGATCCATAATTAAATGCATGAAGAACTGTCACGATTGCACTAACAAATATTGTTACAAATAAAGATGTTCCTGGAATTAATTTTGTTGGCATTCCAATTATATAAATCATTGCAGGTACTAATATAAATGCACCACCTATTCCCATAATTGCAGCAATGAAACCTACTATTAAACCAATTAATACTGGTGTAAATACACTTTCATATAGCTTTGATTTTTTAAATCTCATTCTTAAGGGCAAACCATGTATCCAATAATGATAATGTAGTTTTTTTTTAACAACTACCTTTCTTCTAGCTCGATCTATCTCTGTTACACCCTGAACAAGCATTAATGTTCCAATAATTGCTAATATGTACATATAAGCTAGAGAAATAACTATATTTATTTTTCCTATATCTTTAAAATAAGTGAAAGTAATTATACCAAGTATTGTTCCTGCAGCTCCACCAATAACAATCATAAAACCCATCTTATAATCCAAGGTTCCTTTTAAATAATGTGTTGTCGAACCAGATATAGAAGTTCCTAAAATATTATTTGCTTCGTTAGGAACCGCGTAAGCAGGAGGTATTCCCAAAAAAATCAGAAAAGGTGTCATTAAAAAGCCACCACCAACGCCAAATAATCCAGATAAAATTCCGACTACAAAACTTAGAAAAAATATAAATGGAAGACTTACATAAACTTCTGCTATTGGAAGATAGAAATCCATATCAAATAACTATTCCTCTACAAAATCAAAGTCAATAAAATGATTTAGTCTTTATATACCAATAAAAGTACCAAGAAGCATAACGCTCCAATAGGCAGCTAGCCCAAAGTAGACAATGAACTTAGTATTTATTAATGAAAAAATGTTTGGAATTTGTTTGATAAATGAGCTTATATTTTTATTAAATTTATCAAACATAAACGTTCACTACACCCAGATTCGAAACTTGGCAAGCAAATTGTTAAAAATTTAAAAAATAGTTGCTCCGAAGACTTTTACTTCTCCACCCTCTTCTCCAAGCACAATTCGGCCAAGAAAGTCACCAGGTATCTTTGAACTAGTTTGTCTATAAAGCACAGTTATGTAATCTCCTCTTCTTAAACATCCGAAAGCTTTACATCCCTCATTTAATGTTGAGATCAATTCATTATTGGCCCATTGCTTTCCAAGCTCAACTTCATTGGCCCCGTATAGCATTTGTGATGAAAAATCTCTCGTAAACCCGCCATAATCTTTAATGTTTGAGCATTTAACTAAATTAGACCACATTGGATCTGCTAATTTGATGATTTCCTCATCAGACTTATCGAGTAAGCTCATATAATTGATATTAAGAGGCTTGCTTTTTCTCTTTTTCGTCGATTATGTGATAGACAGGCTTTTTCTCAAACTCAAATTTTCCAGAGTCTGGATCTCTTTTAGAAACTGTTAAACAATGCCAATTCTCATCATCTAGTTTCATATGATCACCTCTATAATAATAACCCGGCCATCTTGTCTCTTTTCTGTATAAAGTATGTTCGGTTACACATTGGGAGGTCATTGCTCTATGTTTTAACTCCCAAGCTCTCATTAGTTGATGATAATCTTCAGCAGCTACATGTTCTAAGTCTTCTTGCAGCCAATCTAGCAATTCTAAGCCTTTTTTAAGTAAATTTTCATTAGTCATATAATTGTTAGATAATCCACCACAATATTCATCCATAATTTTTTGTAGCCTTTGTAATCCTTGGATTGGGGATATATAGCTTGGGGAAACAGTTCCACCTGTAATTTCATTTCTGCCTACAGTGTAATTTTCTAATGGTTTGTAGATAACCTCTTTTAGATTATTGTACTGTTTTTCAGATACATCAATGCCATTAGCTTTTTTATCTTGAATATATTTAACCGCAGCTTTAGCTGCTAACCTTCCTTCTGTGAATGATCCCGAGGAAAATTTATGTGCACTACCACCTACAGTATCTCCTGCTCCAAATAAACCATCAACTGTTGTCATTCTGTTATACCCCCAGAAATATTCATCAGGAGCAATATCCTCTGGACCACTTACCCATGCTCCAGAGCATGTTGCATGAGACCCCATAACATAGGGCTCAGATGTTGTAAGTTCTGGATTTGTATATTTAGGATCGATATTTTGAGAAGCCCAAACAACAGCTTGACCAACGGTCATACCTAAGAAGTTTTCCCATCCCACAGTTTCTAAATGCGGATCTTGAAATGCCTCTTTGGTCACCATATGAATAGGACCACCACCAGCAGCCATTTCTTGAATAAATGCGTGATTTCTTAAACATGTTGGTGTTGGATGATGATCAATATATTCTCCAACTAAATTTTTTGTATGGTCATACCATTTTTTCTCATAATTCTCTCCGTTAGCGTTTTGAGTATAGGTTTTTAAATGTAAAAAATAAGCACCAACAGGACCGTACCCATCTTTAAATCTGCATAAGACAATTCTATTTTCCATTTGAGTCATCTTTGCACCTGCAGCTATGGGTAAAGCATATGCAGATCCATTGCTCCATGGCGCATACCATGTTCGCCCCATTCCTTCACCAACTGCTCTTGGTTTAAATATATGTGAAGCTCCTCCAGCACAAACTATTACTGCTTTAGCTCTGAAAACATAATAATCACCTGTCCTCATATTAAATCCAACAGCTCCGCCAATTCTATTTTCTTGAGTTTCATCTTTTAGTAAGTGAGTAATCATTATTCTATTGTAAACTTTATCGGCTGACTTTTTAGCAGCCTCTGCAACTATAGGCTTATAACTTTCTCCGTGAATCATAATTTGCCATTTACCTTCACGTTGGTATCTTCCCTCTTTATTTTTCATCATTGGAAGACCCCATTCATCAAACATGTGTACAGTAGAGTCGACATGTCTTGCCATATCGTAGCCTAAATCTTCTCTAACCAAACCCATTAAATCATTTCGTGCATATCTTACATGATCCTCTGGTTGGTTTTCATTCCACTGCATTCCCATGTAGCAATTGATTGCATACAAACCTTGGGCCACAGCACCACTTCTATCAATATTTGCTTTTTCTACACAAACTATTTTTAAATCTCTTCCCCAGTGTCTAGCTTCAAAAGTTGCGCCTGTGCCAGCCATTCCTCCGCCAACAACTAAAATATCGCAATCTTCAAAAAAAGTTTTGTGTTTTGCCATTAATAATAAACTCCCTTTTTAAAGGTGTCTTTATTAATAGTCGGTAAATCTTTATCGGTATTTAATCCATGAGGTTCATTATAAAGTATCTGTGATTGCATCTCTCCTTGATTTGGCGTATCAGCCTCAGCAAGTTTTGGAATATGTTTTCCCCATGGCTTAGTTGTGATAGGTGAAACAAAGTTTTTTTCTGTTCCATTTCTAAATTTAATTCTCCAAGAAATTTTTCCTTTTTCTTCTTCTCTTCTAACTCTAACGCTGTGACCCATTGGTGCAAAGTCAGCGTATCCTCTTACATCTATAGCATGATTTGGACATGCTTTAACGCACGAGTAACATTCCCAACAAAAATTTGGCTCAATGTTTTTTGCTCTTCTAATATTCTCATCGATATGCATTATGTCCGAAGGACAAATATCTACACAATGTCCACAGCCATCACATCGGGTCATATATACAAAAGTTGACATTTTTATAAATTTTCCTTTTCTAATAACATATTAATAGTGTTTTGGCTCTTCTCTTTTTATACCTAGGCCAAATTGCTCAGGACCATCAGCTTCTGGTGGTAAATTATCCCTTGATCCATCAGCTTCAGCAAGATTTTTTTGTATTGCAGCTCCAGGTTTATAAAACATATGTGCAAATTTAGACCAATAAACTCCGCCAAAAAGAATCAAGTTTGCAACTATATAAAAAACTAAAAATACTTTATCGTCCCATCTAGATCCGAGATCCATATTTTGTAAATAAGACCAAATTAAACCGAATAAAGATGTAGCTATTAAGGCTAGAACAAACAAATCAGCTTTAATTATTCTGTACCATGGTTGAGCTTCTGAATAGACATCTACTCTTAAAAAAAACCAGAACCAACAACCACCTATAACTGTGAGTAAAGCACCTGCGTGCCAAAGTATTGGCCAGATGTTAGGTGTATTTGATGATGGGTTAGTATACATAAAAACCATAACAACTGTTGAAACCCAAAATAAAATTGTTCCATACATGCCCATAACATGAGCTGCTCTTCTTTTACCTGCGCCAAGCTCAGATGTAGTTGCTATGTCACTTACAATAGTTTTAGATAATACTTTTATTCTATCACCTGTTGACAAAACTTTAGTTGCATTTTTTTTTGCCTTCTTTGCATTTTCAAAAAAATATTTTACATTTTTTTTATGAATCATATCCATTACTGTTCCAACAACAATCAATGCGATCATCAAAATAACAAATATTTGCATGAATATTGGCGCAATGCTTTCAGTAAGAATGTAAAAAGGGTTAGAAGTTAACATTTTTATGATCTCCGCAATTTAAAACAATTCTAAATTTGTAATATAGTTAAATTAATAGATCAACTGTAATATCTTGGACACTTAGTAACAGCTTTTTCATAATATTTTTTAAGAATTTTATAGTGTTTTAGGCTTTTTCTTCTCCATATCATGCCTTGAACATTAGTCACTGAAATAACACCTTTACCAGAACCAACTAAAATTATTTCACTGAAATCTTTTAGATTCTTTAAATGGATATTTGAGTAATTTATATTAAATTTATTGTCAAAAAATTTAAGTGTAATTCCTTTATAAAAATTTTTCTTTGGAGAAAATAATTTATTATTTTTTACAAAAATTAGATTAGCTGTTCCTGTTTCGTATATTTGGTTATTAAATGTTAAGGCCAAATCAGAGGATTTTAAATTAATATTTTGCATTTTTTTTAAAATAAATTTGTATTTAAGATTTTTGTATTCAGGGTCTAGCCTTCTATATTTTAATAGTTTTAATTTAAAATTTTTACTTGGGGTAATTCTATTTCTTATAGATATTGAAATTAAATTATTAGTAATGGCTACTCTTAATAAATGATTATATTTTTTGCCTCTTTTTAAATTTATTTTTAAAATTTGATTTAATTTAGATTTTACGTTTTTTTTAAAAATTTTGTAATCTTTTGTAGAGTTAATCAAATTGTTTAAGTGATTTTTTAAAAAAATTATTTTAAAAGGCTTTCCAATTACTCGCATAGTTGTAAATACACCATGAGAACCCCATAAATCTTTAAATGGTACTTCTTTTAAAGAATTAGTTAGATAAGATTTTTTTAATAATAAAGTCGCCATTTTCAGTTAAGAATGATTCAGGATGAAATTGAAAACCATAAATTTTATTTTTTGTATCCTCAATAGCCATCGGTATATTTGTTTTACTACATCTCATTGTGATGCTTAAAGAATTTGAATTAAACGGTTCACGTAATTTTAACGAGTGATACCTTCCAACCTTAAAGGTTTTATTTTTTTTAAAAATTTTACTTTTATTTGTAACTTTTACTTTGGATTGATAACCGTGATATATATTTTTTTGCTGAATTATTTTTCCTTTTTCATTGTGAAGAATTTGTTGATAACCTAAACAAATTCCAATTATTTTTTTCTTTCCTTTAAAATTTTTATAAATTTTAGATGTTTGGGGATAATCTTTTGGTGCGCCAGGTCCAGGTGATAGTACTATTGTCTCAGAGCTATTTAATATTTTATAGTCTACATTAAAATAATTTGAACAATAAACTTTATCAAACTTCCTAAATTGATGAACAACATTCCATGTAAAAGAGTCTTGATGATCAATAACATATATCATTTATATAATTCCAATAAAGATTTTGCCTTTATATAATTTTCATTAAATTCTTTTTTAGCTGTGCTGTCTAAAACCACGCCTGATGCAGCTGATATCTCTGAAAAATTTTTATAATTTAAAATAGACCTTATAATAATATTAAATCTCATATCTTTATTATACTTAATGAAACCGAAGCTTCCTGTATAAATATTTCTATCCTCATTTTCTTGATTATTTAAAAGCTCTAAAGTTCTAATTTTTGGACACCCTATAACAGATCCACCAGGCATCATTGATTTAATTATATCTTTTAAGTCAATTTTATTAATTAGTTGACCTTTAACTAAAGTAACATAGTGATAAAGATGTTTATACTCCTCAACAAATTTCTTTTTAAAAATTTTTACAGTGCCTGGCTTACAAATTTTAGATAAATCACTTCTTTCCATATCTACAATCATATTATGTTCTTTAGTCTCTTTGATGTTGTTTTTGAAAAATTTTAAAGCTTTTTTCTTATCTAAACCATTATTTTTTTTTAGGGTACCTGCAATTGGTTTAGTAAAAATATTTGAGCCTTTTTTATTAATTAATGTTTCGGGTGAACAGCTAACTATTGAATAATCCTTATCTCTTATCATAAATGCCTCAGGAGAAGCGTTCACCTTCATTAATTTCCAAAAAAAATTAATAGGGTTTATTTTTGATTTATTCCTATATTTAGTGCAAATTTTAATCTGATAAGTTTCACCTTGTCTTATTTTTCTTGAAAAGTAATCAAAAATTTTTTGATATTTAGGAAATTTTATATTCATTTTGAAAGGACTTGATACTTGAGTTTTTTGAAAATTTATTTTTAATTTTTTATGCTTAAGTTTAGATACTATTTTAATGTTATCTCTTATCTTTATAATGGTCTCTGGTTTGTAAAATATACCTTTATAAAAATTGCTTTTTTTTTGGTTTACAGTTTTTAAACCTATCAAATTACATAGTAGATCATAACCAAAAAAACCTATCATTAAATCTGTTTCTTTATTGTATTTTTTTTTATTAAAAGATTTAAAAAATTTATTTATATTTCTATTTGTTAAAATAATTTTTTTTGAAAAATGAGTGTAAATGTTATAACCATTTTCTACTTTATAGATTATTAAAGGTTCATCAGATTGGTAAAGACTCTCCAAATAAGGATTAAATTTAAATTTATACTTTTTGTAATCTTTCAACTGACTTCTCTTTTATTGGTAAGTGTATTAAACCTGCAAATACAGATAATGCAATTGCCAAATACCACGCATAGTCATATGAACCATAAATGTCGTAGAACAATCCCCCAAGATATGCACCAAAAAAAGAGCCAATTTGATGACTTAAAAAAACTAATCCATAAAGTAGTCCTAGATACCTTGTTCCAAATATATGCGCAACAATTCCACTTGTTGCGGGTACAGTTGATAACCATAAAAGTCCAAAACTCGCTCCAAAAATTATAGATGAAATGTTGCTTGGAGGTAGAAAAATAAACGCAATAATTGAAATACCTCTTAAAAAATAGATAACACTTAAAATAATTTTCTTACTCATTTTAGCTGATAAGTAACCGCTTAATAATGATCCAAAAATATTAAATAAACCGATTAAAGATA
The DNA here is from genome assembly GCA_902529105.1 of uncultured Pelagibacteraceae bacterium. Lineage (GTDB taxonomy): Bacteria > Pseudomonadota > Alphaproteobacteria > Pelagibacterales > Pelagibacteraceae > Pelagibacter. The sequence continues at coordinate 11,883 of CABZUW010000011.1, read as the reverse complement.
ATATCATGGCTGCTGTCCAGTCACCAAGTCCTCTATCAATTACATATTTAGGTACATGAGTACCAACTAAAGTGATATGAAATCCACAAACAAAAAAGCCTGATATTAACAACAAATAACTTTTATTACTAAAAGCCTCACTTAAAGCTTGAAATGTAGTCTGTTTTTGGTTTGTTTTAGAATCTCCTGAACTTTCATTTTCATTAGGTGATCTAACAAAATAAGCAATTACAAAACCAATGCTTAAAAATACAATAAAGTAAAATAGTGTATCAACCCATCCATTATTAGCTAATGAATAATTAGTGAATAAAGGTGATATAAAATATCCAAATGATCCAGTTGCAGTTACAAGACTCATTGCAATAGTTCTATTTGAAAGAGGGAAATGTTTTCCAACAATTGACATAGGGATACTTATTGCTGTACCTCCACAACCAATACCAATTAATACCCCTAAACTTATTTGAAAATATAGGCCTGTATTTTGACCAGAATATAAAAAATATACTCCTAAAATATAAAATATAAATGCAAGCATTATTGCTTTATGTCCTCCATATTTATCCGCAATAGCTCCAAAAATAGGTCCTGAAAGCCCCCATCCAAGCATTTGAATTCCAATAGCTAGTCCAAATTCGGTATTTGAAATTCCAAGATCAATATTAAAATCCATAAAAAACATTCCAAATACCTGTCGAACACTCAAAGATATTAGAACTACTAGGCAGGCTGCTATCAAAGTAGTTAGGGCTAATTTATTAGTTATAAATTTGTCAGTGGTCATTTTAAAAATCTTAATGAATTTTTGATATCGTTAATTAGATCTTTTGAATCTTCTAATCCAATATGCAATCTTACAATATGCTCATTTTTTTTTAAACTAAGATATTTCCTATTACCTTGCTCTTTTATTTGTTGATGCAAAGCCAAACTTTCATATCCTCCCCAACTATAACCATGACCAAAAAATTTAAGTGAATTTACAAATTTATCGACTGAATTTTTATTTTGTACTTTTATTTTCAGACCCATTAGTCCTGATGATCCTGTATAATATTTTTTCCAATATTTATAATTTTTGTTATTTTTCTTGTAAGGATACAAAACTTCTATATTCTTTTTTTTCGATAAAAACTTTGCTATTTTAATTGCATTATCCTGATGTTTATCTAATCTTACATCTAGTGTCCTAATTCCCCGCATTATAAAATAAGCGTCATCAGGACTTAATCTTAGACCAGTCATATTCTGAGCTTTAATTACTTTATTAAATACTCTTTTACTTACTGCTAGACTTCCTCCCATAACGTCAGAATGGCCTGAATAATATTTTGTTGCAGATACAATTGATAAATCAAAACCAATTTTTATAGGTTTTAAGAAATATGGTGTTGCCCAGGTATTATCGATCGCTGTTAAGACTTTATGTTTTTTTGCAAAAGAAATGATTTTACCTAAATCTTGGAATTCAAAAGTATTGCTTCCTGGGTTCTCAACATAAATTAACTTTGTTTTTTTTGTGAAATTTTTTTTTATAGTATCTAAATTGTTTGGATCGTAAAATTTAGTTTTAATATCAAACTCTTTCAAATAATTTTCTGTTAATAATCTTGTTGGGCTATATATTGGATCTGCGATTATAATTTCATCATTTGGTCTTAAAATGCTAAATAGACACAAAAAAACAGATCCAAAACCAGTTGGTGTTAAAAAAGTATGATAAGATTCCTCTAAATTGGTTAAAATTTTTTCAAGCTCAAATGTTGTTGCAGTACCTTGCCTTCCATATTCAAAATGTCCTCCTCTAGGATTTTTTAAATTTTTCCTCTGAATCTTTCTTAAATCAGACATTGATTTAAAGACCATAGTTGAGGTTCTTACCAGTGGTGGGTTAACTGAACGGGTTATGTAGTCTTTGTACGTATGTTTTAAAAAAGTTTTGACAGATTTAACCATAAATAAATTTGATAAGTAAGTTTGACAATGCTATATCCCACAAATAAGTCAATAAAATTATAAATAAGGAGATTATGGGTTACCCAAAAAAACATAGAGGCCGAAGAAAAATGGGCTCAAAAAAAAGAAGAGCGAGAAAAAAGAATAAAAAGAAATAAGAAATCTTAAAATGGACAATATCTCAAAAGTAAAATCCATGAGTTTATGGATTTTTATTTTACCTTTCTTTGCAATAAATGCTTGTTTAATTTTAATTACACAATTTCATGGTTTATTTCCAAATCAAGAACACATATTACATGACACAATTCCTTACATTGATGGAAAGGCATCAATAAGTCGTACTGCAAGAGTTTTTCCAACATATTTGATATTTAAGCCAGCAATGTTCTTAACTTCATTTTTATTAATTAAATATTGGTTAAATAATAAAAAAATAATTTTATATAAAGATCCAAAAAATACTTACATCAATAAGTTTGTTTTTTTTGGTATAGGCTCTGCTGTGCTTCTAGTTATACATTCAATTTTTTTGGGAATTAAATTTGAGTATGAATTGTATAAACTTTTTAGACGTGTGGTAATTTTATTTTTTATAGTTTTTGAAATTATTGCACAAACATATCTAGTAATTTGTTTATACAAAATAAGACATTCAATTTCTGAAAACATAAATGAAATATTTCTAAAACTTAAAATTTTTCTAGTTTCATTATTAATTATTGTAGCTTTAATCTCTATACCAATAGTAAGTGCTCCAGGTAATAAATATTTAAAACATGCACTTGAGTGGGATTATTTTGTTGGAGTTATAAGTTTTTATTTATTGACTTTTTTTATGTGGAAGAAAAATTAATTTTTTGTAATCCAACCACCACCTAGAACTTTATCACCTAATTCATCTTTTGAGTAAAAAACGCATGCTTGTCCAGGTGAAATACCATATTCATCCTCTAATAAAATTAATTTTGTGGATCCATTATTTATATCTAATTTTGATCTTAATAACTTCCCAGTTGATCTAACCTTTACGAAAATTTCATTGTTAAAGAATTCTTTATTAACTAAAAAATTTATATCTTTAAGCAAAATCTCTTTCTTTAATAACTCATCTTTAGATCCAACTATAATTTCATTTTTATCAGCAATTATATCTATGACGTACAAGGGATCATGATGTGCAATTTTAATTCCTTTTCTTTGTCCAATAGTAAAATTAATTATACCTTCGTGCACTCCTAGAACTTTTCCTGAGGTATTTTTAATATTACCTTTTTTAAATGAGTCAGGCCTGAATTTTTCTATAACTGAAACATAATCTCCATTTGGTACAAAGCATATATCTTGACTATCAGGTTTATCAGCTACATTTAAATCTAAATTTTTTGCTATTTCTCTCGTTTCTTTTTTAAGCAAGTTTCCAAGAGGAAATCTTAAAAAATTGAGCTGTTCTCTTGTAGTATTAAACAAAAAATAACTTTGATCTCTGTTTTCATCAACTCCTCGATACATTTCGGTTACATTGTTTTTAGTAACACTTTTTACATAATGTCCTGTAACAAGCGCATCTGCTTTAAGATTTTTAGACTCATGAAATAAATCGTTAAATTTCACAGTTTTATTACATTGCACACATGGAATTGGTGTTTCACCTTTTAAATAACTATCTACGAAATTATTTATCACACCCTCTCTAAACTTACTTTGGTAATAAAAAATCTTATGCTCAATATTTAATTTGTGCGCAACTCTTTTAGCGTCTAAAATATCCTGACCTGAGCAGCAAACTTTAGATTGAGCAATTTCTTTGCTGTCATCATACAATTTTAGTGTTACACCAATGACTTTATAGCCTTGTTGTTTCATCATAGCTGCTACAGTAGAGGAATCTACACCGCCAGACATTGCGACTACAACTTTAGTCTCTTTTGGGTCTTTATCTATGCCTAAAGAGTTTAATTGTCTTTTCATATTTATGGTATTTATACTTATTTCTATTATAAATTAAATTAAATGATTTTAGATTTTGAACCAGGTGACAGAGTAGTTAATCCCCTAAAAAAAGACTGGGGTATAGGACAAGTGCAGTCGATTATTAAGGAAAAAGTTACTGTAAATTTTGAAAATAAAGGAAAAATTGTAATAAATGCAAAAAATATTAATCTTGAAAAGATAGATGATGAATAAAATAGATTATAAAGAAACATGCTACAGTTTGATAGATACTTTTCTTTTTGCAGGAAAAAAAAGCGTAGAAATGAGAAATGAAGGTCTTAAAACAGAATATAAAGATGACAATACACCCGTAACTAATGGTGATATTGAGGTTAATAGAATTTTAAGTGACAAGTTAACAAAGACAACACCAAATATTCCCCTGGTGTCAGAGGAAAGTACAAAAAATAAAACAAATAATAACTTAACAACTTTCTGGTTAATAGATCCCATAGATGGAACTTATGATTATGTTAACAACAAAGATGAATTTACAATTAATGCAGCTTTAATAGTAAATAAATTACCTACAATTGGTTTAATTTACGCGCCAGCAAAAAATAGAATGTTTTATGCTTATGCACCAGGTGAGAGTTTTGAAATAATAAATAACAAAGAGGTAAAATTAGACTGTAAAAAAAAAACTAAAATAAATCAAATTAAGGCTGTGCACTATTCAGATAAATTAAAGCCTGAAATCATGAAACTTCATCAAAAATATGGAGTAACAGAACATCATAGAATGAAAAGTTCTTTAAAATTTTGTGTAATCGCAGCTAGTGAATATGATATTTATATTTCAGAACCTAGAGCCTCAGAATGGGATATAGCTGCGGGACATGCTATATTACAGAACGCTGGTGGCATAGTAACTGACTTTGAAAACAATCAAATCACTTATGGAAAAAAAGATTTTATAAATCCAAGTTTAATTTTGAGAAGAGGAGATAATTTATAATATGGATGAGACAGTCAGAATAATATTAATTATAATAGTATCTGTTAGTATATTTGGTTTACTATTATTTGTTTTTGTTAAAAATTATATGAAAAGAAAAATTGAATATTATTTAGAAGTAAAAAATAAAAAAAATATTAAAGAAGATTAATAATTTTTAAATATTCATCTTTATCTATATCCATTACTCTTTTTGATGTATCAAAATCAAAACCGGATCTAGCTAAAATACCTATATCTTTCTTATAAAACAGTGGCCTATTATTTTCGTCTCGAGCTGGACCAATACGTTTTTTTTTGCATATTTTTATTGCGGAAAAAAAATCTTGATCCTCATTGTTTTCTTTAATTGTAGTGATGGTTTGATTGACGTATTTGTCATTTATACCTTTTGTAAGTAGATAATTTCTAATTTTATTGATTGAACTACCTCTTTGTATCAAGTTTTTAGCTTTTGAATCTGAATAGAATTTATCATTTAAAAACTTGTTTTTTTCTAAATCCTCTAAAACTACTTCAATTAAGTCTTTAATATTATTTTTATTTATTCCTGTAGAATTTAATTTTAAATATTTCTTAAGAAGATAGGTCTTTAACTGCTGTTTTGATGGAGAATACTTCTCAATATAAGCGTACGAAAAGTTACGCATTTCATCAACAGTTGCCTCTAAAGTTTTTTTCTTATTTTTATTAGGAATCATAGAAAGATGTATTATATTATAAATTCATATGATCGAACAAATATCATCTTTTTTTAATATCGAAATGATTTATTTATGGTTAAACTTTGGTGTATTACCTTTTTGGATAACATTAATTTTTTTTCCACAATCTAGAACTTGTAGCTACCTTGTGACGTCTGTGTTTCCATTTTTCTTATTATCCTTGATTTATTCATATCTATTATATTTGTTCTTTATGAACGGGTATGATTTTAGCAGTAATTTCTCATTGTATCTAAGTTTAGAAAACCTAAGTACGCTTTTTACTGAAAATGGTTTCTTATTGTTGCTTTGGATACACTTTTTAGCAGTAAATCTTTTTTGCGGATGTTGGATTGTTAAAGATAGTCTAAAATTAAATATATCTAAATATGTGACCTTTTTTCCTTTAATAATAACTTACTTTATAGGTCCAATCGGAATATTTATTTATTGGTTAATCAGAATGATATCTGCAAAAAAAATCAGCTTATTCGATTAGATTATTTTTTTACTTTAAAACCTTCTTGCTCCATTGCAGTGAAACCTCCATCAATGTGCGAAACGTTTTGATAGCCCATATCTTTTAGAGTTTTGGCTGCTAATGCCGATCTACCGCCTGCTGCGCAAAATAAAACAATATCTTTGTTTGTATCAATTACATTGTTTTGAACTAGCGGGCTATTTGGGTTCAATGAGAACTCTAGTAACCCTCTTGGAATATGTGTTGCATTTTCGATATATCCAGTGTTTTCTAATTCACCTTTTTCTCTTAGATCAATTAAATTACACTTATTACCACTTGATAATTTAAGTGCTTGTCCAGCAGAGATAGTTTTAATTTCTTTGGTGGCTTCTGAAATTAGAATTTGTGGTGTTTTAACATTCATATTACTATATTTATTATATTAAATTCTATGATAAAAAATAGTCTAAAAAAAATATTTATTAAGATATCGAGATTACTCGGATTTGAAATTATTGATCAAAATAGTTTTGTATCACCAACGTTAAATAAAGAGCTAAATGAAAATTTAAGTGAATTCAATAAAAAGTCTATTATTCTTCCATTAGGAGAAGTTGAAATTAAAAGAAAAATTGAGTCTTTACTAATTATATTTAGAACAAATAGTAACATTGATATATGGGATCAAAACAAAAAACGAATTTTTGAACAGGATAAAATTATATATGTTGAAAAATCTTTAAATTCATTAATTAAAAGTATAAAGTTTACAGAGCAAAACTTAACTTCTTTAGATGTAAAACTAATAATTCTAGATGATAACTCAAAAGATCAAAATTTAGATAAAATTAAGAAGATTTGTGAAAAAGCAAGAATAAGCTATGAATTAATAAATCATGATATTCAAATTAATAAAAATTATATAAAAGAACAGAAAACTAGAGAAACATATTCTAATCTATCAACTTTACTTACATCCTTTAACCTAGGTAAAAGAAATGGAAAAGATTTAATATTTTTTGTCGAGGATGACTATATTCATTTTGATAACCTAATAATGGAAAGTATTAAAACTTTCGAAAGAGTTTCGTCACAAATAGGAAAGGATATATTTTTGTGCCCCTCAGACTACCCTTTTCTTTATATGAATAATGAAAAAACCAATGTTTTGATCGGTAGCGATAGACATTGGAGAACTGTGAATAAGACATTATGTACTTTTTTCACAACTAAGGAATTATTAGATAAATATTGGAATAATTTTGAAAAAAACTGTTTGGATAGACATGATCCATTTGAAAAATATTTAAATCAAATATATGAGAATGAGATTTGTATTTCTCCATTAAAAAGCCTGTCAATTCATATGGCGAATATTAATTCAAGCTATGGTTTATCACCATTTATTGACTATAAAAAAATTTGGGATGAAAATTAAAAAATAAGGCCCCTTTTTACAGGGGCCTTTGAGGGAGAGAAAAATAGTTATTAGTCTCTTATTGCGTAAGCTATAACTCCAGTCTCAGATACATCAGTACCTTTCATTTCAGCTTCTTTACTCAATCTAATACCCATTGTAGCTTTCATTATCGACCAAACGATAAATGCAACCACAAATACAAATGCATTAATTGAAACAACTCCAAGAAGTTGAGAACCAAAATTTGTTCCAGAGTTTGTAATTGGAACAGCTAATGTTCCCCAAATACCTGCAAATAAGTGAGCAGGTATAGCACCTACGACATCATCAATTTTCATAGCAAATAGTAGTTTAGTTCCATAAACAACTATAACACCACCTACGCCACCAATTAAAATTGCTGCTATTGGTGATGGCATTAACGGTTCAGCGGTAATTGCAACTAATCCTCCGATCGCACCATTCAACATTTGAATTACATCGGTTTTGCCTGAAAGTCTTGTTACTGCAGCTGCTGCTAAAACTCCACCACATGCTGCTAAGTTTGTATTAATGAATATTTTTGATACTGCTACTGCATCATCAAATGTACCCATAGCTAATTGTGATCCACCATTAAATCCAAACCAACCTAGCCATAAAATAAATACACCAATTGTTACTAATGGAATTGATGAAGCCGCAAAAGGCTTAACCGGACCTGCGCCAGATTTGGTAAATCTTCCAAGTCTTGGACCAAGTATTATCGCACCAGCGAAAGCTGCTGCACCACCTGTTGAGTGAACTAGTGTTGATCCAGCAAAATCTGAAAATCCAGCTGCTGCTAACCAACCACCACCCCACTGCCATCCCATGACAATCGGATAAATTACTCCTGATAATATTGCGGCAAACAAGAAGAACGGCCATAGTTTTATTCTTTCCGCTAAAGTACCAGAAACAATTGATACAGTTGTTGCACAAAATACCATTTGGAAATACCAATCTGATCCATCTGCATAACCAGTGTCTAATTTACTTCCATCAGACCATGGTGCAAATTTACCAATATATCCACCTTCTGGAATTCCATAAGCAAGATTATAACCAACCATCCAGAACATAACTCCGGCAATTGAAAATAATCCGATATTTTTGGCACATATTACTGCCACACTTTTTGATGTTACCATTCCAGATTCTAACATTGCGAAACCACATGCCATAAACATGACTAGGAAACCGCACATTAAGAATAGGAACGTATTGAATATAAAACTCACTTCAGCAGAAACTGTTGTGTCTGCCATACCTACACCCGTCATACTCATTAGAAGTATAAAACTAGTTGCAGGAGTGATAAATTTTTTTAAAAATTTCCCCATTTAACCTCCATTGTTAAAGGAGTGGTTATAATTTTAAAAAAAATTGAGTGGAATCGTTTTTAACGAAAAATAGCTATGCGGTATTTGCATATAGTACAACCCTAATCATAGATTTGATTAGGGTTGTAAAATGTGGTTATCTATTGAAGATTTCCTTAAGTGCTTTTGCAGGTAAAAACTTTACCTTTTGAGAAGCAGCTATTTGAATTTGCTCCCCAGTTCTAGGATTTCTACCAATTCGTGCTTTTCTTTTTGCTACTTTATAAGTACCAAAACCAGCGATTTTCACTGAATCGTCATTTTTTAATGCATCCAGGATAGTATTGGTAATAGTGTCAAAAGTACGCTCAGCATCAGCTTTACTTTGGTTTAAAGAACCAGCCAATTTAGCCACTAATTGTTTTTTGTTCATTTTAGCTCCAGTTTAACGTTAATTCATACTTAACAAAATCCTTGATAATTCAAGCTTTTTTTTAGTGTTTTATAAGATTATTTACACAATATATGGTAGCTAAAAAGTGTTGAATTTATTGGTTTTTTTAAGTTTCAAAAAAACCTTAATTTTCAAGGGTTAACTAAATAGACCCTTTAAATCGTTAATTGTTGTGAAAAGTATTAAAGTTCCAAGAATTGCTATTCCGATTCGAAAAGAAATTTCTATAGTTTTTCTATTATACTCTTTTCCTCTAATTGCCTCAATTGTATTGAGAGTTATATGTCCTCCATCCAATAAGGGAATTGGAAATAAATTAACCAAACCAAGACTTATAGAAATGTAAGCCATAGTCATTATGAAAGGTAAAAAACCAAATTCAGCAACTTTACCAGAGATTTGTGCAATTTTAATTGGTCCGCCTAATTGATTAATATCTCCATATCCCTTGCCCCAAATTTTTTGAATTAACCCCCACATATATTGTAAAGATTTTACACTGATAAAATAAATTTCTTTTATAGCAAAATATGTTGCCTTAGCCGGTCCAAGTTTAACGTGATCTATATTGTCATTGTAAGGTGTTAATTGAATTCCAACTATTCTTTTTTTGATTGGATTTCCAAATTCATCCTTAGTGTCAATTTCATTTGGTTTTACTTTTGTTTTAAATTCAATATCGTTTCTTAGAACGGTAAATTTAATAAATTCAGTATTTGAAAGCATTATGAATTTAGAAACATCTAATATACTGTTTACTTTTTCATCATTTATTTCGACTATTATATCATTTTTTTTTAGTCCGTAGATTTCAGCTGGGCTATCCTTTTGAACTTCAGCAATTGAGGGTGTTGTAAAATCTTTTCCCACAAACATAAATACACAAACAAATATTATAAATGCCAAAATAAAATTTGCTAATGGACCACCTAATAAAATTAAATTTCTTTGATATAGGGGTTTAAATGCGAATAATTTTTTTTGATCCTCAACACTATATTTTTTTCTTAATTCCTCGCGATTGTAATCACTAAAGATATTGTGATCACCAAAGAATTTTACATACCCACCTAGAGGTATTAAAGAAAACTTCCATCTTGTTCCAGATTTATCTGTCCATCCAAATAATTCTTTTCCAAAACCTATTGAAAAAGCTGTTACACCAACACCATATCTTTTTGCAAAGTAGTAGTGTCCATATTCATGAATAAACACTATGATTGATAATAAAACTAAAAATGGGATTATATAACTTAACATAAATATATAATAAACATTTTAATTAGTTTTCCAAGTTATTACAGGGGCAAATGTTGCGGTTAAAAATGATAGAAATAATAAAGAATTAGATATAAACTCAGGAAAGTAACTAGATGGGATTAACAATCCAACTAATATTGATTTTGAAAAATCTTGACTAGGAAATAGTAATAATCCAACTGTTAAGCCAAATATTATAGATAAATAAGCACTTTTTTCAGAAAAATTTCTGTTATAGAAACCATAAAAAACCGTCATTACACCAGCACAGCATAATAAGTCAGCAATTAAAAATAAGTACAATATACTTATTCCTTGAGATGCAACTAAAAATGCAAATAAACATATAATTACAATTATTTGTTTTGAAATTAATAAACTATTATTAAATTTTATAATTTTTACACCATCAACAATTATTAAACTTGAAATTGCATTTATAATTGTATCAATACTACTCACAGTTAAGGATATAGATAAAAATATTACAATTATAGAAATAGTAAAAAACTGATCTTTTAATAACAATTCAAAAAATGCCAAATCAGGAACAACATTGCTATTTGTTGATATTGCAACTAACCCTGAATAACCCATCAAGAAAACAATGGGAATTATAATTAAAGATGAAAATATTAGACTGTTTTTTAAAACCTTGTCATTTTGTGCAGCATAAACTCTCTGCCAATTACCTTGATGAAAAAGATTTGTAGCTGCTACAGCTATAAAAAAAGTTATACCAGCTGTGAAATTTGGAATGTAGTTTATACTTAATAACGATGGTTTATTCTTATTTATATAATCAAAACTAAATTGATCTTGATTAAATGAAATTAAATATGAAAAGGCTAAAATAATTAAAATCAGTAAAATAATAAATTGTATATTATCTGTAAATATTGAAGCTCTTAGCCCTCCATAAAGTGTATATATTAAGGAGCCTGATATAATAATTAATGCAGTAATCCAAAGTTTGGTACCAGAAATATAATTTAATAACATTGCAACTGCAGTAACCTCTGCGATTAAAAAAATTGTCATGTAAAATACAGATAATAACAAAATTAATTTATAAAGATTTTTTCCGTACTTAAGTCTAATAACCTCAATTAGTGTTCTGCAATTTGGATAAAATTTTCTAAACTTTTTGGATAAAAAAATTAACGCAAAAAGTGGAAACGCAGTTCCAAGTGAGTATCCAATAACTGCCCCAACACCACCCCATGTAGCTGCGGATGCTGGGCCAAACAATATCCAAGTACCGAGTGCTGAAGAAACTAAACTTGCAGTTAAAGAAAAAATTCCAACTGATCTATTAGCCAACAAA
>CABZUW010000010.1 GCA_902529105.1 uncultured Pelagibacteraceae bacterium | reverse complement strand
TATAACTTTTAATGGAGAATTTAAAAATTATAAAAATATAATAAATAAATTAAACATAAACTATTTGAGTAATGCCTCAATAATTCATAAAGAAAATGAAAAAGAATTTTTCACTGTAATTTGTCAAAATCAAACCTGTTCAAAAAAACTAAAAAATATTCTAGAAATTGAAAACTATTTAGAAAATTTGCATAATGTTTAATAAGCTTACTAATCAACAAAAAGGATCCTTTTTGGCTTTTGTTGGCGTTATGTTTATTACTCCAGATTCATTATTTATAAGATTGTCAAATATTGATACTTGGTCTCTTCTTTTCTATAGAGGCGCAATACCCTTCGTTGTTGTATTGATAGGACTTATTTTGTTTTATAAAAAAAATTTTTTTAATGCATTATTTAAAATTGGTCTAACTGGTATATTTTATGTAATTAGCTTTTCTATTTGTAATATAACTTTTATTATCTCAATTCAAAATACTAACGTAGCTAATACCCTGATCATGGTGGCAATGGCACCAATGTTGTCTGCAATATTAGCAGCAATTTTTTTAAAAGAACCAACCAATAAGGAAACTTGGGTAGCAATTTTTGTAACATTTTTTTCTGTTACATTTATATTTTATGACTCGATACAAATTGGAAATATAGTTGGAGATTTATTTGGTTTTGTAACCGCACTTGGTCTAGCTATTAATGCAAATCTCGCAAGGTTTGCTAAAGATAGAGATTTAGTACCATCGGCAGTTATAGGAAAACTTGTTGTTGCAATATTTGCTTTCTTTTTTGTTGAAAAATTTGACCTAGTGGCAACAGACAAAATAATAGTTCCTTTGATGTGTATAATGTGTGTGGCTATTCCTTTTGTACTAGTAACTATAGCCCCAAGATATATTTCTGCACCAGAGGTGAATTTATTCTTCCTATTGGAAGTTATACTTGGGCCAATTTGGGTATGGCTTATAATTAAAGAACAACCAAGTGTTCAAACAATAATTGGTGGTATAGTTATAATTATTACAATTGCTTTACATTCATTTTTGGCCTTAAAAAAAACACAAATCAAATCTACCTAGCCTCAGAACAAATTATATTTACTTTTATAGATGCAAAAAGAAGTTAAAAAGTCCTGGGCATTATTCATAGGAATTGGAACCATGATGATTGCACACGGTCTACAATTACAAGTGATGGGAATTAGGTCTGTAATTGAGAATTTTAGTGTGATAACAACTGGTATTTTTATGTCAGGATATTACATAGGTTATTTTGTAGGATCAAAAACAACGCCTAAGTTAGTATCAAAAGTTGGTCATATAAGAGTTTTTGCTGCATTTGCATCTCTTGCATCATTAAGTGCTTTATTAGCTGTTGCATACGTCAATCCATTTATGTGGACTATAAGTAGATTTATCACAGGCATTAGCTTAGTTAGTTGCTACATTGTAAGTGAAAGTTGGTTAAATGATAGAGCAACTAATAAAAATAGAGGGCAGCTATTATCAGCTTATATGATTATAATTTATTTAGGTCTCTCAATTGGTATGTTGCTTCTAAACGTTAGTGATCCAATTAATTATGAGCCTTTTATTTTAGTTTCAGTTTTATTATCTTTAGCTTTAGTTCCTATTCTGCTTACAAAAAGATCGGCACCAAAATTTAAAAAGATTGGAACCATGAATATACTAGAGTTATATAAAATCTCCCCATTGGGAAGTGTAAGTTCTTTTTGCACAGGAATTATTCATGGAGGTTTTTTTTCTTTAATCGCTTTTTATGCAACTAAAGCAAATTTTAATTTATTTGAAACATCTATTCTACTTTTTATTTCAACAATTTCTGGTGTGCTTGGTCAATGGCCAATTGGTTATGTATCTGATAAATACGATAGAAGATCAGTAATTGTAATTACAACTTTTTTTGCAGCTTTATTAGCTTTTCTGTCAATATTAACCTCCAATGATCCTATAGAGAATATTTATTGGTTATCAGAAATGCATTATAAAAAAATTTTATTTTTTATATTTGTTGGTCTTTATACTAGTTTTTGTTTACCTTTATTCTCGTTAAACCTTGCGCATACAAATGATTTTGTAGATAAGAATAAATTTGTTGCGGCAGGTGGAGGTTTGCAATTAATATTTGGGTTTGGTGCAATATCTGGACCAATATTATGCTCATTATTTATTCAATTTCTTGATTTGAATGGTTTTTTTATTTTTTTAATTCTGTTCCATTTAATTATTGGTTTTTTTGGTGTTTATAGAATGAAAGTAAGAGAGGTTGCAAACAATCCAGAGTCAACTTTCACCCCCATACCGGCAACTATTACACCTGCTGGGTTACAACTGGATCCTGATACACCAGCAAATTTGAATAATAAAAAAAATTAAGTTTATAATTTTTCTCTAATAGTTTTTACTAATTTATCTATATCTTTTTCTGTGGTATTCCATGCTGACACAAATCTAACAGAGCCATCAAATGTTTCATCTGGAACAGCATAATAGCCTTTTTTTGTTAGATGACCTTGTATACTTTTTGGAATTTTAACAAATACCTCATTAGATTCTGTTGGATAAGTTATTTCAATGCTATTTAATCTTGAAAGTTTTGTACTTAAAATTTTTGCCATTTTATTAGAATTTTTTGCATTTTTGTACCATAAATTATTTGATATATATGCATCCAGTTGAGCTGAAAGAAATCTCATCTTCGACAACAATTGTCCTGATCTCTTTTGAAGATATTTAAAATTTTTAATATCTTCTGACTTAAAAAAGATTATTGCTTCTGCATCTAAACATCCATTCTTAGTTCCACCAAATGTTAAAACATCGATACCTGATTTCCATGTAATTTCAGCTGGTGTTTTTTTTAGTGATACTACCGCATTTGAAAAACGTGCCCCATCCATATGAACTTTCATGTTGTTTTTCTTTGCAATTTCAGTAATTTTTTCTATTTCGTCTATTTTGTAAACTACTCCTGTTTCACAAGATTGCGTAATACTTACCGTAGAAGGTTGGGTATTATGAACCACCCCCTCACCTCTAATATTTTTTCTTAAATCTTCTGCACTAAATTTACCATTAAAACCATCGATAGTTATTAGTTTAGCACCACCTGTAAAGAACTCAGGTGCTCCACACTCATCCACATTAATATGTGAAATTTTATGACAATATATGTTTCCATAATTTGGAGTAATTGCAGATAAAGCTAATGAATTAGCCGCAGTACCTGTTATAGCAGTAAATACTTTTACTTTTTTTTCAAATAATTCAGAAAATTTTCTTTCTAAATTGTTTGTCCATTGGTCATCTCCATAAGAGTCTACATTGCCATTATTTGCATTATTAATTGCTTGAATTACCTCCGGACAGGCAGCTGTAACATTATCTGAGGCAAAGATCGTCATATTATTGGTTAGGAAAGTAATCTTTTAAATTTCCCTCTCTAAAAACATCAGCAGTACTACAATGCAATCCGCCGCCAAATGCATATGCATCTCTTAATTCAACAGGTACGACTTCTAATCCAAGCTTATCTATTTGTTCGGCTTGATAAACTTCGCTTTTCTCCACGCATACAGTTTTTGGGTCTAAAACTAACACATTCATTGATAACCAAACTGATGAATAACACAATGGTGGTGGAGAATTATGAGCAGGTTGAGCTGCATCGATAATTTTCCATCCATTTTTTTCAAAAAGCTTTCTTTGTTCCTCAGGTAGTCTTCTTTGGGGATTATTAATAATTATACCCTCTGTAATTGGTGTAAAAGTAGCATCAATATGTATTGGGTAAGGGTCACCAGGAAAATTTACAGCATGCACTCTGTGATTTTGAAAATGTCTTTTAAGCCAATCAATACCTTTCAGATTAGTAGTAAATCCGTGTTGAACAATTAAATCTTTTCCAAATCTTAAAATATCAGCTGCATCAAATAATGGTTCTTCTTCTGTTGTTACAAAAAACTTATTTTTTGTCCATTCTAGTCTTTTTTGCACACCTATTGAGTCAGATAAATAATCTTTTCTATAATCTAAGTCTGTAAGTCTAGGTTTGGGTGCTGTTTCATGTTTCATATTAGAATCCTCATTAAAATATTTTTGTATAAGTGGTCTATAATTTAAATATTCGAACCATCTACATCTGTAACTCATTGTAGCTTCCAACATCTCATTTCCCACAGTTAAAATAACATCTCTTGCTGGCATACAACCAAACATGGTTTCTGACTTCCAATCAGGTGTTTCAATTTTTTGATTATGATTTATAGGCTGGGGTCTATCTACTTTAATACCCCTTTTTGTTAGAATTTTTTCAAAATTATCCAGTAGTTCATTTGCTTTATCTACAGTTTCTTGAGTTCTTGGACCATATTCACCTTTCATGTCAGACTCTTCGGGAACCTTTGCATCTAGTGCTGGCTCAGGTGCAGGTATGCAACATCCATCAGCCTTTCCTAAAATGACGTGTTTTAAAGGGTCCCACTCATTCCAACTGTTTACAATAGTTTTGCTCATCTAATTTAAACCTATAAACCTTTTGTTATTTTGAATAATTAAACTGTAATAAAATATAGATACAAAGATTAAAAATCCTCCGATTATAGTATTGTTGGATGGGATTTCATTAATTCCTAGCCACGGTAACCACACCCAAAATATTCCTCCAATTACCTCTGTTAGTGATAAAAGTGTAAGTTCAGCTGCCTGGATATGTTTTGAGCCCATAGAATATAAAATAAGACCAATACATACTAAAGAGCCATGTGTAGCAAATAAAGCTTGATTTTTGCTAGAGGATAAAAAATTTAAATCCTGATTTAAAATTACAAATCCTGAAATAATTGCGCATATTAAACCTGCAATTGATACTGTTGTAAATTTTGGTGTCTGTCTTCTCCATCGAAGAGTTACAGAAAATATTGCAAAACCTAATGCAGAAGCTAATCCAAAAATTAGACCTATAATAGATCCTGTATTTTTACTTCCAACAGCCATTATTACAATCCCAATGGCAGCAAGTATTATTGTAAGCCAAACACTTAATGAAATTTTTTCTTTAAGAAATAAAAAACTTAATAAAGCAGTTATGAATGGCATTGCAGCTAAACACAATAAAGTAATTGCTGCAGATGTATTTGTAATTGACCATATAAAAGATATCATTGCAATTGCAAGACCTAACCCCCCTAAAATTCCAGATAAACCAACTTTTAAATAGTTTTTATAAAATTTAATTCCTTCTTCAAAATATAAAAAACAGTTTAATAGCAAAAAGATTACTATTCCCCTGGTGAAAAGATATTGCCAAGGCACTGTGTTGGCTGCGTCTATATTTCTAACTACGTATGGACCTAACGACCAAAATAATCCTGCAAATAATACAATAGGAACTGCCGCTTTCTGATTTTTAAGCTCTAACATTTGCAATTTTTAATACTTATTTTTTTTCTACACAAGAAAATAAATATTAAAAATATTTCAATTACAGTGTAAATTAGGACTTTATGGATTTAGATATTTTAAAGATCGCTTCAGATACGAAAAATATGAAAAAATTGGAAAATTTCACTCATAGTGCATTAAAGAAAAATCCAATGTGCGGTGATTACATTAAATTAAAAATTAACTTAAAAAAAAATATAATAAAAGATGTAGGTTATGAAACTAAATCATGTATATACTGTCAAGCATCTGCAAGCCTAATAACTAAAAATATAATTAATAAAAATTTGAAGTCTGTAATACAAAAAATTAAGCTAATTAATAAATTTTATCATAACCAAGAGATAAGTATCGAAGGAAAATTGTTTAAAATTTTTAATAAAAAAAATTATAAAAGGAAGAATTGTATATACCTTCCAATTAATGCGATAGTTGAAGCTTTGAAGATAAAAAATTAAATCTATCCAATAATAAAATTATTTTTAACCATAAGACCAATACCAATACCTAGTATAAGCGCTAAAATAAGTCTTGTTCTTCTATTCATTTATTTTTTGAAAACAACCCAGCAATTTTAATCTTTATAGTTTCCCATAACTTTGCCATTCCAAGAGGCTCATAAATCATAAATATTATCATTAAGACACCAAATACGACCTGTTCAATTGCTGATATAATTGTGGCATCTATTGCCCCGTGAAATACATTGTTTCCTATATAATTAAGTAATACGGGGAATAATAAGATAAATGCAGCCCCAATAAATGCACCATTTATTGTTCCTAAGCCACCCAATATAACCATAAATAGAACCTTAAAGGATAATTTAATGTCAAATGCTACTGGTTCTAATGATTTCAAATATGTAAATGCAAAAAGAGCTCCAGCAACACCACAATAAAATGAACTTATTGCAAAGGCTTGTAATTTTGTTTTAAGCAACGATACTCCCATTGACTCTGCAGCTATATCCATGTCTCTTACTGACATCCAATTTCTTCCAGTACTTCCTCTTGCCATATTCATTGCAATTAGTGTCATCGGCGTTACCACGGCAACAATAACTAAATACATTTCAACAGGCGAAGTAAATGGTTTTCCCATAATTACTATATCTTGGGCAGTGATAATTCCTGAGGAATCGTAATTTTTAAACCAACCAAATTTATCAATCATCCATATAATGAAAAATTGGGATGCAAGCGTTGCAACCATTAAATAAATTCCCCTTACTCTTAAACTTGGTAATCCGAATAATATACCAAATGCTGCAGCAATTAATCCTGATATCAATAATGCGCCTACAAAAGGAATGCCTGGAACTCTTAATATTAAATTAAAACATGCAAATGCGCCAGCTGCCATAAATCCTGCAGCACCGAGAGCTAGTTGACCTGTGTATCCCATAATAATCTGTTGTCCAATCGTAGCTAAAGCTAGACATAACCATGGAATTAATATTGAAGTATACCAGTATCCTGATGATACTGTCATAGGTATAACTACAACTCCGACAATTAATAAAATAGCAAGATTGATTAAATCACCTCTTGTATATGTCATGAAAATTGGCTTCATAATTAAACTCTCCTAATAATTTTTTCTCCAAATAAACCTTCAGGTCTATATAACAAAAAGAAAATTGCTAATACGTATGGCGCCCATCCCTCAATGGCTCCTCCAAAAAATGGTCCAATGTATACCTCTAGAACTTTTTCAACAGCCCCAATCAATAAACCGCCAATTATGGCTCCAGGAATTGAAGAAAATCCACCAATGATAAGTACTGGAAGCGCTTTCAATGCTAAATCAACTAATGCAAATTGTACCCCAGCTCTTGCCCCCCACATCATTCCTGCTACTAAAGCAACTACACCAGCTGCTGACCATACAAGAAGCATTATATGTTTTAAGGGAATTCCAATAGAACTCGCTGCACCAGCATCATCTGCTACTGCTCTTAGACCAAGTCCCATTTTGGTATATTTAAATAATAAAGTAAGACCTATAATCATACCAAACGCAACTATTCCAGCAGTTAGGTCAATCGCACTAATAAATAATTTCAAGTTATCAGCAATCCATGGAATTGGGAAATCTTTAATCCCTAAATCTAATCTTCTTACTTCTACGCCCCACATTGCTTGAGCAAGACCTTCTAAAACATAACCTAGTCCTATAGTTGCCATAAGCAAAGTATCTTCGCTCTGGTTCATTAAAGGTCTTAAAACTAGTCTTTCAGTACATAAACCTACTATAATCATTAAGAACACCGCTAAAAAGAACGCTAAAACAAATGGTACATTAAAGTCTTGCATAAAACCAACGAATGCAAGAACTGCAAAGAATACCATAGCCCCTTGAGAAAAGTTAAATGTAGCTGAAGCTTTGTAAATTAAAACAAATCCTAAAGCCACAAGAGAATACATCGTGCCTGCAAGCAAGCCACCAACTACAACTTCAATAAAAAATAATATTTGATCCGCCATAACTAGTGTTCTACCCCTAAATACGCATCAATAACTCTTTGATTGGATCTTACTTCATCTGGTGTTCCGTCACCTATAACTTTACCATAATCCAATACTACAACTCTATCTGATATATCCATTACTACTCCCATATCATGTTCAATCAAAACCATTGTAGTTCCTATTTCGTCATTTACTTTAAGAATAAATCTACACATTTCTCTTTTTTCTTCTACATTCATTCCAGCCATAGGTTCATCTAATAATATTAAATTTGCATCTGTTGCTAAGGCTCTTCCGAGTTCTACTTTTTTTTGTAAACCATAAGGTAACTTTCCTACTGGCGTATTCTTAATATCCTCGATTTCTAAAAATTCCACTATCTCCTCACACCTGTCCCTATTAACTTTTTCTTCTCTTTTTGCCTTAGGTAATTGTAATGCTACCTCCATAAAGTTTGAGGTCGTATGAAGTTTACGTCCAACTAGTATATTATCCAAAACTGACATTCTTTTAAACAAAGCCAAGTTTTGAAATGTTCTTGATATTCCTTTCTGTGCCATAATATTTGGGGTAACTTTTTGAATTTCTTCTCCTTTGTAAGTAACAGACCCGACTTGAGGTTTATAAATACCATTAATACAGTTTAACATTGAGCTTTTTCCTGCCCCATTTGGTCCAATGATTGCTCTTATTTCATGTTCTAAAACATTAAATGACGTATCTGTGATAGCTTTTACACCGCCAAAACTTAAAGAAATATTTTTTACCTCTAAAACTGGTCCTCCAATTGGAAAATTTCTTTCAGTCATTAATTAACCTTTTTTTTCTTCTTTTTTCCCTCTTCTTTAAGCACATCTCTAAAGTTTTTTCTTCCTTCTTTAGAAATACCTAAATATAATTCTTTTACTTTATCATCATTAAGCAGGCTTTTTGCTGTACCCTCTAACATCACTTTTCCTGTTTCTATAATGTAACCATGATCAGAATTTTTTAATGCAACGTTTGTATTTTGTTCAGCAAGCAAAACACTTACTCCTTCCTTTTCATTTAATTCCTTTACAATATTAAATATTTCAGCAACAAGCTGGGGTGCTAGTCCCATTGATGGCTCATCTAACAATAACATTTTTGGTTTTGCCATCATAGCCCTAGCAACTGCTATCATTTGCTGTTCTCCGCCTGAAGTAAAACCTGCTTGACTTTTTCTTCTTTCTTTAAGTCTTATAAAGTATCCATAAATTTTCTCTAATTCTTGATTTATATCTCCTCTTGATAATTTTCTTGAATACGCACCACTTATAATATTTTCTTCTACAGTCAAATGTCCAAAACACCTTCTGCCCTCTAAAACCTGAACCATTCCCATATTAACCATTTGTGAAGGGTTTTGTTTTTCAATAGCGTTTCCGTCATAATTGATGGTGCCACCTGTAACTTTTCCACGTTCAGACGCTAACATTGTAGATATTGATTTTAAAGTTGTGCTTTTTCCAGCTCCATTACCACCTAATAAAGCAACTATTTTTCCCTTAGGCACATTAAGAGTTACATCGTGCAAAGCTAAAATAACGTTATCGTAAACAACTTTGACATTTTTAAGTTCTAAAATGTTTCCAGATGCAGAACTCATAAATTTTATATCCCTCTAGTATAATAATTTAGACTTTAATATTGGGGGAGTTTATAAAAATTTTTGAAAAATTCAAAAACATTTTTTCTCCCCCAATATAATTTTATATTAAGTACAACCTTAACACTTCTTAGGTGTTATGTTGTTTTCTTTAGCAAATTTAGCCGCAGAGGATTCTACTAAACCTCTAATAAATGCAGGATCTAATGGAGCTTCCCAACCAGTAACCTGATTGAATTTTGATCCATCCCACTGCATTACTGCAAATTTACCAGCACCTTCATGGTTTGCACAAGAAATAGCAAACGGAGCTAACATTCCACCAACTCCAAGTTCATTAAGTCTAGCTTCAGTCATGTTAATTGCTTCATAACCATCTCTAAACTCAGCACCATTTACTGCTTTACCAACTTTGTTATGCATTTTTTGAGCATTTCTTAAACCCTCAATCCACATAACAGCAGCACCTAGTCCTCTATTCCAATATACTGAACCAATTCTACTTTCATCTGCTAAATTTCCTTTTCCAGCGCCGTATACTTTAGCTTTAATGTCTTTAACAAGTGGATACTCACCTGGTAAAGCATTTGCTACTGCGTATGTTCCTATTGCTGCATCACCTGCAGGATACATATCCTCTTCGGCAGCTCCAAAAGTTACATACATCATACGATCTCTAGGAAAATTAATTCTAGCAGCATTAGTCATTGCTGTTGAGTTCATACCAGAACCTGCGCCCCAGAAAGTTACCCAGTCAGGTTTCTCTTTTCTGATTTGCAGCCACTGAGATTGTTGCTCTAGTCCTGGAGGTGGAATCGAAATCTCTACTAACTCCGTTCCCCAGTCAGCGCAAATTTTTCTCATTGCTGGTAATGGCTCTCTCCCGTAAGCAGAGTCAATGTGTAAGTGAACGATTTTTTTACCTTTCATCTTATCGATACCGCCTTCGATTTCAGCCATAAATTTTAATTTAACTGCGATTTGTGACCAATAGTGACTTGCAGCATTGAATACCCAAGGCCATACTCTTCCATCGGCACCGTCAGTTCTTCCATAACCATATTGAGCTAAAACAACATTGTCTTTAGCCATACGGTTAATTACCGCGTATGCTCCTGGTGTTCCTAACGTATCAAACACAACAATTCTTTGACCATCTTTTTCTAATAATCGCTGATAACACTCAACTGTTTTAACTGCGTTATACTCAGTTTCACATTCCTGCCAAGTAAGCATGACACCATTTACTCCACCAGTCATATTGACGTAGTTTAGGTAATCAATTTGTGCCCCATAATAACCTGTACCCATAGCTGAGTAAGGTCCTACACGGCTACTTGCAATTGGAAAGTATTGAGTTTCTGCACTAGATGCAGTTTGAGGTATAGCGAGTGAAGAAAATAAAGCTACAACTACTGTAAGCGTAGATGCTAGCTTTTTAAACGTTTTTGCTAACATTTTCCCTCCCTTTTTTAAGTATGTTAAACATTCTTAGCTGATATGATTTAATCACATCGCTTAAATTTGTGCAAATATTTCTTAAAAACATTCTAAAAAAAATTTTAATATACAACTTCAACAAGAAAAATATCAATCGCTGATTGTAATTCACTATTTTTATTTATTATTAAATTTTCATTATTTGTAATAAGGGTATTTAATTTTATGAAAGGATTAGAATTTAAAAAAGCTTTTATCGCTGGGATATTTTCAATCATAACAATTGGGTTTCTAACATTACTAACTTACAAAACTGAATACGGTATTTTTTTAATAGCATCATTTGGTTCAACAATGGTTTTACTTTTTGGCTATCCAGAAAGTCAGTTTGCTCAACCAAAAAATATATTTTTTGGCCATTTATTGACATCTATAGTTGGCGTTGTTTTTGTTAATTTTACAACACTACCAATTTTTATAATGATACCAATCGCTGTAGGAATTGGAGTTTCATTGATGATTTTAACTTCTGTTACTCACCCTCCTGCAGGTGGAAACCCTATCATTGTTATAATTGGATCAGCATCATTTGACTATATTATAAGTCCAATTATTATTGGAAGTATTATAGTTTTGGTCTTTGGAGTAATTCTAAATAGATTTATCTTAAAAAAACAGTATCCAAAAAAATAAATTATAATGAAACTAAATATTATTTGCAGAGATGCTTTTATATGCTAGACTTTGTTATAAATAAGACAGTAGATTTCATAAGAATTTATTGAGAAGGAGAGAAATAAAATGAAAGTACTTTGTATATTATATGATGACCCAAAAGGTGGAATGCCAAAATCTTATCCACTTTCGCAATTACCTAAAATTGAAAAATATCCTGACGGAATGACTTTGCCATCACCAAAAGGTAGAGATTATACTCCAGGACAATTGCTAGGCTGTGTATCAGGTGAACTTGGTTTAAGGAAATTTTTAGAAAGCAATGGACACGAGCTTATAGTTACAAATAGTAAAGATGGAGATGGATGTGAAGCTGATAAACATATTGTTGATGCAGATATTGTTATTTCTCAACCATTTTTCCCATATTACTTAACTAAGGAGAGAATTGCTAAAGCTAAAAATCTTAAAATGGCAATAACCGCGGGTATAGGTTCAGACCATGTTGATTTGCAAGCTGCAATGGACAATAAAATTGATGTCGTGGAAGTAACCTTCTGTAATTCAAGATCAGTTGCCGAACATATTGTTATGATGATTGTATCAATGGTAAGAGATTATCATAATCAACATAGAATAGTTAATGAAGGTGGTTGGAATATAGCTGATGCTGTACAAAGATCATATGATGTTGAGGGAATGCATATTGGTACAGTCGCTGCTGGAAGAATTGGTTTAGATGCATTAAGAAAAATGAAACCATTTGACACTCATCTACATTACTTTGACAGACATAGATTACCTGATAGTGTTGAAAAAGAATTGAATTTAACATTTCATGAAACTGTAGAGTCAATGGTAAAAGTTTGCGATGTGGTAACAATTAATTGTCCTCTTCACCCGGAAACTGAAAATCTTTTTGATGATGCTATGATCAGTAAAATGAAAAAAGGAGCATATATTGTTAACACTGCTAGAGGAAAAATATGCAATCGTGATGCAATCGCGAAAGCATTGAAGAGTGGTCAATTAAGTGGATACGCAGGAGATGTTTGGTTTCCTCAACCAGCTCCTAATGATCATGTGTGGAGAAGTATGCCAAATCATGGAATGACACCACATACATCTGGAACATCTTTAACTGCTCAAGCAAGATATGCAGATGGGGTTAGAGAAATTTTAGAGTGTTTCTTTGACGGTAAAGAAATAAGAAACCAATACCTAATAGTCAAAGATGGCCAGTTAGCAGGTATGGGCGCTCACTCATACAGTAAAGGTTCTGCAACAAGCGGATCTGAAGAAGCTGCTAAATATAAAAAAGCATAATTAATTTAGTCAAGGTAGCTACTATAAATGGTAGCTACCTTATACATCATTCACAATTATTAGATTTTAGCTAATCTGATACAATGAAATTTGTATCTATAGTTTTATTTTTAATATTACCTATTAATTGCGCATTTTCTGAAAATTTAAATAAGGCTTATTTTGCAGGTGGATGTTTTTGGTGTATGGAAGAATCGTTTGAAAAACTAGAGGGTGTCAAAGAAGTAATTTCTGGTTACTCGGGTGGCACTACATCTAATCCCACATATAAAGAAGTTACTTTTGGAGATACAGGACATTTTGAGGTTGTAGAGATTATTTATAATAACAATATTATTTCTTATAATGAATTGTTAAAAAATTTTTGGATAAATGTTGATCCATTCGATGCGTTTGGTCAATTTTGTGATAAAGGTTATAGTTATAGATCTGTAGCATTTTATCAAAATGCATATGAAAAAAATCATATTGAAAAAAGTATTTCAGAAATAGAGAATAAATTTAGTAAAAGAGTTGTAACCTATGTAAGAGAATTTGAAATATTTTATAAAGCTGAAGATAAACATCAAGATTACTATCAAGAATACTTACTAAATTACTTAATGTATAAAAAAGGCTGTGGAAGAGAGGAAGTGCTTAAAAGAATTTGGAAACTTTAAAGAAATTTGTCAAACCATTTATAATTACATATTTATTATTTTCAGTTGCAATTAGTTTTTATCCTACATTTAACTTTTACTCCTTTAAGGGGCAATTAATAATTTTAAGTGTTTCTTTTTTTAATGGTTTTTTAGGAATTTATATAAAAAAACTATAATACGTAGGGTTCTGGTCTAGCATTACTATTTAAAACCCTTTCAACGTCAAAAACGCTTATATCAATTGTCTGATATTTGCCAGTCGTAATAAGTTCTGTCAGCGCTCTTCCTATTCCCGGAGCCTGCATCAATCCTCTCCCTGTAAATCCAGAGGCCATATAAACGTTCTCGTAATTGGGATGTTTTCCTACAATAGCATTGTTGTCCAATTTATTACAATCATAATAACCAGCCCAAGCTCCTGTTAATTTTAATTCCTCGAATATTGGCACTCTTTTTGCGAGGGCCGGCCATACTAGTTCCTCATAATGAGACCAATCAGGCTCAAGATCTTTAGCATCAAAAGTTGATATCGGGGATCCTGCTAAATATTCTCCACCCTCAGGTCTCCAATAAACACCTGAAGTTAAATCTCCGGTTAATGGCATTTCCTTTATATACTTTGGGCACTTCACTCTAAATACTGTGTGTTTTTGAGGTACTACTGGTATATCATCCAATAATTCTTTAGTCCAACATCCTGCTGCTGAAACGATTGTCTTAGCATTAATTTCAGAAAGACTTTTAACTTCTCCTTTTATAAATTTAGCTCCTAGTTCCTCTGCTTTGCTCTTTAATGCTCCATGAAAAAGGAATGGATCTATCCACCCTTCTGTTTCATTATCTGTATAGGTAGCTGTTTCGATACCCTCATTGTTAATATATGGAAATATGTTTTTAAGTTCCGAGCCTTTAATATTTTTTGTTCCTGCGTTGCATTCTTTATGATTTTCTAAAGCTTTATATTGTTCCTCGGCTTTATCTGGACCAAACATTAGTAAATAGCCATTAGGCACCATGCTTGCAGTTGGATTTGGATTTTTTTTTGTTTTTAGATGTTTTGGTAAGTTAAAAATGAATTCTCTTGCAAATTTACCTAATAAAATATTTTCTTTTTGAAAGAATTGCCTTCTAAAGCCGCCTAATGATAATGGAAATGACGCAATTTTGTATGTAGGATCTCTTTCGATAACTTTTACTTTTCTTCCCTCTTTAGACAAAAAATATGCTGTTGCAGTTCCAATTATTCCGCCTCCAATTATTACGACATCATCCATATTTAATTTAAAACTAATAAACTTGTATTTAGGATTAATGCATAAACTGTCCAAAGTAAATACGGAATCATTAGATTATAGCTTAATTTACTTAGGGGTTTATATTTATTCATAAGAAACAAAATGAATAATATTATTATAATGATGTTAACTAATGCGACGAAAATATCATGCATCACAAAAAAAACAATACTCCAAGTAGTATTAAAAAAAATATGAATTAAATAAATAAATACTAGCCCAATATCTTTAGTATTTTTATGCCAAGCTGACCAAATTGCGATTGTCATGAATAGATAAAGTGTTGTCCATACTGGAGCAAAAATCCAATCAGGTGGATTAAACGAAGCTTTATTTAAAGTTGAGTACCATGGCTCTTTATAAGAAATTGTTGAAATTGCACCCACAAAAGACGCTGAATAAGTAATTGTTCCAAGTATTATAAAAGATATAAATTTATTTTTTAACATTTTGATATATATATCACTTGATTATGAACGATAAAACTATTTGGATTACTGGAGGTAGCACAGGTATAGGTAGGGCATTAGCTTTAAAGTTCGCAAATAATGGGTGGAATGTTGCTGTTTCTGCTAGAAGAGAGAATCTATTACGAGAACTAGAAAAATCTAATCAAAATATTTTTCCATACCCTTTAGATGTAACAAATAAGGAAAACTGCAGCGAGGTTTTTCAAAATATTATTGCAAAATTTAAAAATATAGACATTTCTTTTTTTTCTACCGGCACATGGGATCCTAAAAAAGAGAAAGACATAGATGTTGAACAGATTGAAAACGTGATGAAAGTAAATTTTTTTGGTACCTTAAATTGTATTAAGAGTGTAGAGGAATATTATAGAACAAGAGGAAGTGGACATATTTCTATTGTATCATCCATTGCAGGTTATAGAGGACTACCAAATTCAACTGGATATGGCCCGTCTAAATCTGCATTAAATAATCTTGCTGAAAGCTTGTATTTCGATTTTAAAAGATACGGGGTTAGAGTTTCATTAATTTCACCTGGATTTATTAAAACACCGATGACAGATAAAAATGATTTTAAAATGCCTTTCCTAAAAACGGTAGATTATGCGGCTGAAAAAATATTTGAAGGACTAACTAAAACCAATCAATTTGAGATACATTTCCCAAAACAATTAACTTTAATACTAAAATTTTTAAAAATATTACCTAATAGTTGGTATTTAAGTTTAGTTGGTAAACTTACAAAATATCAAAAACGCTAATCTTTCACAAACATAACAGTTAGTTCTGCGACTTTTATTCCAAATTTTGTCATTGTTGCTCTATTTATCGCTACTCTCTCATCTTGCATGAAAATCCAATCATCAAATGTAATTTTTAATTCTCTACCTTTTACTGGAACTAATAATACATATTCAAACTTAAATGTTGGGCCATATGAGTAACCTTTTGCTGTTCCCACCACATCACCAGCTGTACCTTCATAATTATGATCATCAATTTTTGTAATCTGCCACTGTCTATTTTGGACTTCTCCATCAGACCAATTAAATTTTTCGTCAAGAATTAACTGTTTTCCATCCCAATTACCATTGAGATCTGCAGAGAATTGTCTTGTAACCTTTCCTGATCTATTTTGCAAAATACCCCAGGCTTTGACATTACCTGATAAATATTCTTCGATTATTAATCTTGGTTTCTGATCTTTAAAATCCTCAGGTTTCATTGCTTGATTAGTTGAACAATTTGTAATTAAAAGAGTACATATTAGCAATAATAATTTTTTAATTTTCATTAATTTAGTTTTTATTCATCGAAAATTGAATTAAATCAATATTCTTAGCTTTAAAGCCAGCTTCACAATAAGACAAATAAAAATTCCACATTCTTCTAAATGTTTCATCAAATCCTTGTTTTGAAATAATATCCCATTTTTTTTGGAAATCATTTCTCCAAATTCTCAGGGTGTTAGAATAATCCAAGCCATAAGAGTTACATTTATCAAAACGTAAACCATTTTTATTTGAAAGTTTTAATATTTCCTTCTTGCTCGGCAAAAAACCACCCGGAAATATATATTTTTGAATAAAATCTGTTTTCAACTTATATCTATTATATATTTTTTCATCTATAGTAATTGCTTGTATCGCGGCAATACCGTTTTGATGCAAGCTATCTTTAATTTTTTTAAAATAACTAGGTAGATAGTTTTGACCTACAGCTTCAATCATCTCAATTGAAGCTATGGAATTATATTTTGTATTTACATCTCTATAATCTAACATTTTAATTTTTACTTTTTCATTTAATCCATTCTTATGGATTCTATTTTTAGCAAACTCGTATTGTTTTTTTGATATTGTTATACAATCTAATTTTACATCATAATTCTTTCCAATGAATTCGCCAAAACCTCCCCATCCACATCCTATTTCTAAAATTTTATCTCCACTTTTTGGTTTAACAAGATTGGACAATTTTTTATATTTATTTAACTGAGCATTCTCTAAGTCATTTTGTTTATCTTCAAAAATAGCACTAGAGTATGTTAAAGTTTTATCTAGCCATAATGAAAAAAATTCATTACCTAAATCGTAATGCTTGGCAATATTTTCTTTACTTTTTCTCTTTGTATTTTTAATAAAAAAACTTTTAAAATAATTAATTATAGGAAAATCTAATACACCAGATATCTTATGTACTTTACCTATATTTTTTGCAGCAATTTCAATTAAATTAGTCAGATTATCTGTTTCAAAATCTCCTCGCATATAAGATTCTGCCAATCCAATGCTGCCTTTATTAATTATTTCAAAAGTTAGACCTGGTTTTGTTAGTTTTAATGTTGCAGTTTTTTCTGATTTCTTTGACCCTAATATTTTAATACTACCATCATAATTAATAAATTTGATGTTTCCATACGAAATATTTTTAAGTGAATTAAGAACAATTCTGTCAGAAATTTTTTTTAGATACATTATTTTTCAAAACTTACGTTATTTTTAATTTTTATAACTTTTTTAATGAACTTAATTCTTTTTACCCATAATCTTAATGCCTCAAAATGTATCGCTGAAATTACTTTAAATGTCATTAATGGGTGTTTTAAATAAGAAATTAAAAGATTTTTTGTATTTAACTGAATTTTTTCTCCATCTTGAGATGCAAATAATAACTTTCCCTCACTATCTCTTTGATCAATAATAACGGATAATTTATTTCCAGGCTTTAATATTTTAAAATTATAGGTTGAATTTAAATCCATAAAAGGTGAGACATGAAATTTTTTATCACAATGATTTTTTATTAAATTATTATCTTTAGTTTTAAAAATATAAGTATGCTGTTCACCAAATGTATTTTTAACTTCATACATTATGGCTATAAGGGACGAATATTTATCAAATACGAAAAAAATACTTAGAGGATTAAAAACGTAACCAAAAATTCTTGGATAACATAGTAAATTTACACTTTTAATTTCATTTCCAATACCCACTTCATTTAGCTTTTTTTGCACCCACAATTTTAAAGATGAACCATCTCTTTCACCATGATCTTTATCGTAAAAACTAATTAAATTAAATTTATTATAAGAAAAAAAAGGGATTTTTTTTTGTACCTCGTCAATCTCATCAAGGTTAAGATAAAGAGAAAATACTTTGTATTTAAAAAAGTGCTCTTTCGGTTTGAATCTTTTATGAATTACACTTCCGACATATAAGCACGATTTATCTATCATTAAAACTTTTTATCATTTCTAATGAAGATTTTATTCCATCCTCATGAAATCCGTAACCAAAATAACTGCCACAAAATAATAAATTTTTTTTGTTTTGTATATTTTTTAGTCTATTTTGATTTTCTAAGGCCTCTTTATCATAATATGGATGAGTAAACTTAACTTTACTTATAATTTTTTTTGGATCAATTTTTAAAAATGGATTTAATGATAAAAATATATTTTTATTTGTTTTTAAATTTTGAAGCAAATTAAGCCAATAAGTAATTGAAGTTTCAGAAGTATTTTCTTTATTTACGGAAGAATTCCATGATGACCATGCTTTTTTATTTTTAGGCATTAAAGTTTCATCTGTATGAATTATTGCAATATTATTCTTATATTTAAAATTAGCTAATATACTTTTTTCTTCTGGTGTTGGGTCTGTAATTAAGGATAAGGCTTCATCTGCATGTGTGGCAATTACAACTTTATCGTAATCAAAAAATTCGTTATTCCCTCCATAGTAAACTTTTACTCCATTTGACAATCTAGATATTTTATTAATTCTATAATTTTTGTAATATTCACCACTAATGGTTTCTAATATTTTTTTTACATAGGTTCTGCTTCTATTTTTAATCGTATACCACTGAGGTCTATTTTTTAAGTTGAACAAACCATGGTTTTGAAAAAATTTTAAAAAAAATTTTAAAGGCATTTGTTTTGCCTCATATGGTGGCATAGACCATATTGCAGAAACCATAGGAATAATATGATAATTTATAAAATATTTGGACATTTTCTCTCGTTTTAAAAAATCATCTAATGTTAAGTTCTCTTCTATATTTTTTAAATTATTACTCTTTTTATAAAATTTAATTATTTCAAAAAACATTTTAAAAAAATCAAAATTGAGTAAATTTTTTTTATTTGAAAAAATTCCAAGCAAGCCCTTACCACAATATTCTATTTCTGTTTCTTTAACAGAAACTGAAAAGCTCATGTTGCTTTTCTCTATCTCAATGCCGTTATCATTTAAAAATTTTACAAAATTAGGGTAGGTTTTAAAATTAAAAACAATAAAACCTATATCCACAGGAACATGATTGTTATTATCTTTAACATCTATGGTATATGAGTGACCGCCGAAATGATCCTCTTTTTCAAATAAATCAACTTTATTTTTTTTAGATAAATAGTGTGCTGCACTTAAACCAGATATGCCTGATCCGATTACAGCAATTCTCATTAATATTATGCTGCGTCTTCTTTAAATTCATCCATGGAAGGGCATGTGCAAAAAAGGTTTTTATCTCCATATACATTATCGACTCTTGCGACAGGTGGCCAAAATTTACTAGATCTCAAAAAGTTAGAAGGGTAAGCGGCCTCCTCCCTTGAATATTTATGTTCCCATTTATTTGAGGCAAGTTCTAAATCTGTGTGTGGAGCATTTTTGATAGGATTGTCATTTTTATCGAAATCACCACTTTTGATCTTGTCTATTTCCTCTTTAATTTTTATCAAGCAATCACAAAATCTATCAAGTTCTTGTAAACTTTCACTTTCTGTAGGTTCAATCATCATTGTGCCGGGCACTGGCCAAGACATAGTTGGGGCATGAAAACCAAAATCGATTAATCTTTTTGCAATATCTTCCTCTGTTACGCCAGTATCATTTTTAATTGATCTAATGTCTATAATACACTCATGAGCTACGTTTCCATTAGTTCCTTTATAAAGAATTGGAAAATGATTTTTTAATTTATGTGCAACATAGTTAGCATTTAAAATTGCAATCTGAGTTGCTAATTTTAAACCTTCAGAACCCATCATTTTAATGTACATCCAAGATATAGATAAAATACTTGAGCTTCCCCATGGCGCTGCAGAGACAGGACCTATACCGGTTGCAGGTCCACAATCTTTTATAACAGGATGTGAGGGCAAATATATTTCTAAATGTCTCTTACATGCTATTGGGCCCATACCAGGTCCACCACCTCCATGTGGAATACAAAAAGTTTTATGTAGATTTATATGGCATACATCCGGACCAAAATTTCCAGGTTTTGCTATCCCAACAAGAGCATTCAAGTTTGCACCATCCATATAAACTTGGCCACCATGTTTATGTACTAGCTCACATATATCTGATATTTTTTCCTCAAAAACTCCATGTGTAGATGGGTATGTTACCATTAACGCACCTAAATTCTCAGAATGCGCTTCTACTTTTTTATTTAGATCTTCAAAATCTACATTTCCTTGTTTATCACAGTTAACCACTACCACTTTCATTCCAACCATTTGTGCACTTGCTGGATTGGTCCCGTGAGCAGAGCTAGGAATTAAACAAACATTTCTATTAGACTCTCCCCTTTCAAGATGATATTTCCGTATAACCATCAGTCCTGCATATTCACCTTGAGCACCAGCATTTGGTTGTAGTGATACACCTGAAAAACCTGTGATAGATCTAAGCCAATTTTTTAGATCAGTAAAAAGAGTTCTAAAACCTTCCATTTGTTCAATGGGTGCAAAAGGATGAGGCTCTGAAAATTCACGCCATGTAATTGGTATCATCTCTGCTACAGCATTTAATTTCATTGTACACGAGCCTAATGCTATCATTGACCTATTAAGTGCAATATCTTTTTCCTCTAATCTCTTTAAATATCTTAGCATTTCAGTTTCAGAGTGATAGCTATTGAATACTTGGTGATCTAAATAAGTTGACGTTCTTAGCAAGTTTTTAGGTAAATTTGGAAGATTTTCTGTCGGATTTTCTTTAATTGATTCTGCACAATTGAATATTTTAAGTAGTTGATTTGCTCTATAAACATTTTTCTTTTCATCAAATGATACCGATAGCATTTCAGAATTTACTTTTCTAATATTAACTTTCTGGGCCAAAGCGTTATTAAAAATTTGATCTGTTTTATCTTTTGTTATTATAGTTACTGTGTCAAAAAAATGGTCTGAATATAACTCATAGCCTGATTGTTTTAATTTATCTGCAAAATTTTTAGCTAATTGTGAAACTCTTTCAGAAATTGTTTTTATACCTTTTGGGCCGTGATAAATTGCATATGCTGCTGATACAATTGCCAAAAGAGCTTGTGCTGTACAAATGTTACTTGTCGCCTTATCTCTTCGAATGTGTTGCTCTCTTGTTTGTAAAGCTAATCTATAAGCTTTGTTCCCATGTCTATCGACTGAAACACCTACAATTCTTCCAGGCATCGATCTCTTGAATTCATCCTTCGTAGCAAAGAAAGCTGCGTGTGGACCACCGTAACCCATAGGAATTCCGAATCTTTGAGAACTTCCCACAGCTATATCAGCTCCTAATTCTGCTGGTGTTTTTAATTTTGCTAAAGATAATAAATCGCATACTAAAATTGATTTACCATTTCTTTTTTTAATTTTGCTTATATTTTCGCTAGGGTCCTTAATATCTCCAAGTGTACCAGGATATTGAAGTATTCCACATATTATATCCTCTGAAATATTTGATAAGTCTTCGTCATTGCCAATAACAACTTTAAGCCCTAAAGGCTCTGATCTAGTTTTAACAACTTCTATAGTTTGTGGATGACAATCATTTGATATAAACACAATTTTATTATCTTTTTTATCTAATCTATGACTTAACCCCATAGCTTCAGCAGCAGCAGTTCCCTCATCAAGTAGTGATGCGTTTGCAATATCCATTCCCGTAAAATCTATTATCATTTGCTGAAAATTTAATAGCATCTCCAATCTTCCTTGGGCCACCTCTGGTTGATAAGGAGTGTAAGAAGTATACCATCCCGGATTTTCTAGTATATTTCTGACAATAACGTTTGGAGTATAAGTTCCATAGTAACCCATACCTATAAAATTTGAGTAAATTTGATTTTTTTTTGATATCGATCTTAATTTTCTTAAACCTTCATACTCAGAATTAGGATCTCCTATGCTTAACAAATCTTTAAACAAAATTTTACTTGGAACAGTATCTTCAATTAATTCATTTAAAGATTTATAACCAAGGTCTGATAACATAGTTTTTTCGTCTTTTTTGGACAAACCTATATGTCTTTTAATAAAATCTTTTTCTGAATTATGTAACATTAGTTAGTGCTCTCCTTAGCAAATTTTTCATATTCCTCCCTACTCATTAAAGAATTTATTTCATTTAAATCTTTTACTTTTAGTTTAAAAAACCAAGCATCTCCCTCAGGATCATTATTAATTTTAGAAGGATCATCAACGATTGACTGATTTGTATCAACAACTTCTCCACTTATTGGTGTATAAACATCACTAGCTGCTTTTGTGGACTCTACTACACCTGCTGTTCCATCTTTAGTAACACTTGTCCCTTTTTCTGGAAGCTCTGCAAAAACAATATCTCCCAACAATTCTGTTGCGTGTTTAGTAATTCCGATTGTGGCCACATCATCTTTAATAGTAACCCACTCATGTTCTTTAGAAAATTTAACTTCCGACATTTACATCTCCTTTGTGATAGTTTTTTTTATAAAACGGGAGCTTACAAACACTCGCCGAAACTTTTTTTCCCCTTATTTCTAAAAATATTTTTGTATTTTCTTTAGTATATGTATTATTTACATAACCCATTGCAATAGGACTTTTTACACTCGGGCCAAAAGAACCGCTAGTAATTTTTCCTATTTGATTATTATTTTCATCAAATATTTTTGTTGATTGTCGTGCTATAATTTTACCTTCAGGTTTAATGCCAACTCTCAGTTTTGTGACACCTTCATTAATTTGTCTCTGAATTTGTTTTGCCCCTGGAAAATTACTGTTGATTCGATTTTTTGAAATTGCCCATTTTAAATTTGCTTCTAATGGACTGGTATTTTCGTCAATGTCATTGCCGTATAAACACAACCCTGCTTCAAGCCTTAATGTATCTCTAGCACCAAGGCCTATAAGATTAGATCCTAAACTGATTAATGTCTCAACAAATTCAACCACATCATTATTATTTATCGAAATCTCAAAACCATCTTCTCCTGTGTATCCCGATCTTGTTACATAAATCTTGTTTGAGTTAAATTTAAAATCTCCACCAAACATAAATTTTAGTTTATTTACACCTGGAATAATTTTTTCAATTAAATTTTTTGAGTCAGGACCTTGTACAGCAACAAGAGATAGGTCTTTACTTAATGATATTTTAAAATCTTCACCTAATTTAGATTTGATTATTTCAAAATCTTTTTCTTTACATGCAGCATTAAGAATTATCATATAACCATTAGAAATTTTTGTAATTATTAAATCGTCGTAAATTCCTGCGTTCTCATTCATTAAAAACGAGTATCTACTCTGATTCACCGATAAATTTTTTAAGTCTGTTGGAAATATATCTTGAAGTTTGTCTGTTAATTTATCATCACCCACAATAAATAATTGACCCATATGTGATACATCAAATATCCCTGACTTTTCTCTCGTTAGGTTATGTTCAGCAATTATTCCATCTTTATATTGGATAGGCATTTCATACCCAGCAAAAGATACAAATTTCGCATTAAATTTTTTGTGTAAATTGTATAAAGCTGTTTTATTCATAAATATTAACTCTTACCCCCTCTGTCTATGAGCCTGAGAGATTTACTCCGTCGGCGAGAAACTTTCTCTTTCCAGAGTTAATATTTACGGTCCTTTTGCCTGAGAGTTTCCGGGGTGGTTGCTCCTTCGGCGCTACAATTAAGTAGTCTCTTCCGTTGAAAATCTTATAACATATTCCTATTATTATTCACTAAGTTTATTTTGTGTCTCGTCTTTTTTTGTTGTTATAAATTGAAGAAAAACGGCAAATAATACGATTGATCCTCCCACAAAAACAATCAATGGTGGTTGCTCGTTTATAACTATCCACGCCCAAAGAGGCCCTAATACTGCCTCAACTAACATAATAATGCCTACTGTTGCTGATGGTGTATTTCTTGCTCCAATCGTAATTAAAATAAATCCAAAACCTAATTGAAAAAAACCTGCAAGAAATCCAAGAAAAATATCATATGATGATATAGCAATTTTTCCTGCAATGACATATCCGATTATCATTGCAATAATACCAGCGTATAGTTGTAAAGGCACCATATCTATACTTGGATATTTTCTAATTATTAGTATTAAAATTGCAAAGGAAATTGGCATTACAAATGCAGCTATATTGCCTGTCATTTGTCCACTTGATAGATCTGATCCAACCATTAAAATTATTCCAGATATGGCTAAAATTATTGATGCTAAAGTTATTTTTGAAATTTTTTCTTTTAAAAAAAAATATCCAAATATTGCTAAGAAAATAGTTTGGGTTTGAATAATGAAATTCGTATTAGCAACAGTAGTATTATACATTGCAAATACATAACCACAGAAACCTGACGATAAAATAATGCCTCCAAAAATACCTGGCAATCCAGACTTTTTAAATGAAAGTAAAAAATTTTTTTTGTATGTAAATATTAAAAAAATTGTTACTACAAAAATAAAAAACAGAGATCTCCAGAATAATATTTGCCATAAATTTGCTCCTTCAAAAGATTTTACTATTAGTCCACCAAAACTAAGGCTAATAGCTCCTAAAAAAACTAATAATGGACCAGGTAAACTAAAAATAAATCTCATATTTGATCTAGAATATTTTTTGTTTCCATAGAGTAAAGTTTAAATAATTTTTCAGCACTCTTAACATCAATCATTTTAAACTTAATTTTTGACATTGGGGGTAATTGAACTATTTTATCATAATCTGCACTTATAATTACACCAATTTTTGGGTAACCGCCTATTGTGCCATGATCAGAGAGCATTATTATAGGCTTACCATCTGGTGGGACTTGAATTACACCTTTAATTAGACCTTCAGATTTAATATTTTCACTTTTTATGTTATTTAATTTGTTACCATCTAATCTCATTCCCATTCTATCAGTCAAATTTGTAACTTGGTATTGGTTTTCAAAAAAAGATTTTTGAGACTCCTTTGAAAAATAATCAAAGTTTGTTCCTTTAATAACTCTTATGAATTCAATTTTGCTATTTGAGTAATCAATGCTTTTTTTAATAATAGGTTTTACGTTTTTATTTAATTGCAAAATATCATTTTCGACAATTTTGTCTCCTTTATTTGGTCCTACTTTTGATCTCAAATGAGTGGAATAACTATTCCATTTTTTTTCTATTTTAAAACCTCCAGATATTGAGAAATATCCATACATTGAATTATTTGTTGAAATAATATCGATCTCATCATTATTATTTAAATCAAAAGTTTTGTAACATTCGCCATTATAAATTTTAGAGTTTTTTTTAAATGTAAAACTCACATTTCCTGTCACTACGCAATTTATATTATTTTGTTTTACTTTGAGTTTTGGTCCTTGGAGTGCAAATTCAATAACTGCATCGTTTATATCATTACCAACCAATTTATTTGTAATTAGCAAATTCCTTGTATCCATTGCTCCACTAAATGGAATTCCTAGATGATAAAGATTTGATCTTCCCCTATCTTGAAAAGTCGTGTTTATCCCGGGTCTAATTACCTCTATACTCATTTTATTCCTTTATTTTATAGAATTCATTTTTGGTAATCTCATAAAATTGAACACTATCTCCCGGTTTAATTAAAATAGGATTTTCCTCTTTATTTTTATCAAATACTTTTACAGGGGTATTACCAATAATATTCCAGCCACCAGGGCTTTCATATGTATAAATATTACAAAATTGTTCTGTTATCCCTACTGAACCTTTTGGTACTTTCACTCTTGGAGTTTCTAATCTTTTTAACCTAATATTTTTATTTGTATCTCCTAAAAAGGGCATTCCAGCTACAAACCCTGTCATATAACAATAAAAATCTTTATTTAATATGTGTTTATAAACTTCTTTTATATTTAAATTTGTATTTTTTGAAACACGCTCTATATCTAAAGCAAATTCTTCATCGATACATATCGGAATTTTTTTTCTCTTTGAAGCTGAATCGCTAATTTCATCTGGCTTTAAATTAATTATTTTTTCAACTAATTCTTTATAATTAATGACATCCAAATCAAATGTGATTATTAATTTGTTATAAGATGGTGCTAAATTTGTTATTCCTTTTATATTTTTTAATCTCAAAGTTTTAAAATATTTTATAACTTCGTAATTAATTTCTTTATTTACCTCAGAACCAAAATCACAATATATAGCAGCATCTCCAAGATTTGATATATTTTTAATCATATCGTGATATATTTAACATGTAGATATGGAAATTAACATCAATTGTGACTTGGGTGAAAAATCAAAACATCACTCTAATAAAAATGATCCTGATTTATTAAATATTGTAAATACAGCAAGTATTGCATGCGGATATCATGCTGGAGATGAAAGTACCATGAGAAAAGTTATAAGCATATCTGTTAAAAATGGAGTGAGTTTTGGAGCGCATCCGTCTTTTAAAGATCTTGAAAATTTTGGTCGAAAAAGAATGAATTTACCAGCAATCGAAATTAAAAAATTAATAAAAGATCAATTTTATATACTGCAAAATATTGCAGATGAAAAAAATCAAAAAGTTACTCATATTAAACCGCATGGAGCCTTAAATAATATGGCATGTGAAGATATTGAACTTTCCGACATAATCTCTGAGACAATTAATGAAATAGATAAAGAGCTTATTTATCTAGTGCCAACTGGTTCTAAAATGGAAATTTCAGCTAACAAACATGGTTTAAAAGTAGCTTCTGAGATATTTGCAGATAGAAACTATTTGGATGATGGAAATTTAGTATCTAGAAAAGAAATTAATGCAGTAATAACTGATCCAGAGGTTGCTAAAGAGCATGTTTTGTTTATGGTTAAAAATCAGGCGTTAAGATGTCTCAGCGGAAGGCAAATACCTTGTAAAATAGACTCAATTTGCATACATGGGGACACATTAAGATCATTAGAAACTGCAAAAATTATTAAAAGTAATTTAGTTAATAATGGTTTTGAATTAAAACCTTTAAATAAAATGAAAAAATTTTTATGATAAAAAAAATATTAATAACTTTAGTTTTTACTTTAATTTTTGGAAACCTATCATTTGCAGCTGGTGGAGACGGTAGTTCTACTAAAAGTAATTATGATAAAGCTGTGAAATTAATTAAATCAGCAAAAAAATATGAAGCTGACGGAAAAACAAAAAAAGCAGATGATAGATATAAAAAAGCTTTTAAATTGCTTGTAAAGTCAAATAAAGAAAAGCCAGGTAAAGCAGATACTCTAAATTACTTAGGTTTTACATCACGAAAATTAGGTGATTTTGAAAATGCGGAAATATTTTATACTAAAGGTTTAGAAATTAGCCCCTATCACATAAGGATAAATCAATATATGGGCGAGCTGTATGTTACAACAAACCAAATTGATAAAGCAAAAGAAAGGTTGGCAGTTTTAGACGGGTGTGATTGTAAAGAATATACGTTGCTTAAAGATATTATAGATGGAAAAACAAAATCTAAATATTAAGTGAAATATTGAAAAATTAGAAAATTCTATTATTATTAAATTAAATTGATTGAACAAGCTCTTATACTTTTACAAATAACCTTTATTGATATAATTTTGGCTGCAGATAATGCTATAATTATTGGTTTAATAGCCGCAAACTTCATTCCTAAATACAGAAAACAAATCATATTATGGGGTGTTGCTGGTGCTCTAGTTTTCAAAGTGTTGTTTGCTATATTTGCTACCTATTTATATAAATATTATTTTATTAAAATTCTTGGAGGTTTGGCCTTAATTTGGATAGTTAATGATCTTAGAAAAGATTTATTAGAAATAAAAAAAGTAAAGTCTCCTAAAAAAAAATCTCAAGAGCCAGTATATACATCATACGTACAGAGTATTTACAAAGTTTTATTTGCAGATATTACAATAAGTTTTGATAACGTTATCGGGGTAGTGGGAGCAGCAAAAGGAAATATCGGGTTTATGATATATGGTTTGGTGTTATCAGTGATATTAACTGGAGCAGGAGCAACATATTTGGCAAATTATATTCAGAAACATATTTGGATTGCTTACATTGGTTTAGCGTTTATTCTTTTGGTTGCTATTCAATTAATTATTGGTGGTTTAGTAGATCTAGAGATACTTCAAATTAACGAACAATTTAAAAAATATTTTTAATAAGAATATTTTTTAGTAGGATATTTTTTTAATTTAACTTCTTGTTTAAATTTTTTAACTGCAGTTGCAATATTACCAGAAATATTAATATATTTTTTAACAAATTTAATTTTAGAATTAGTTAGACCAATAAGGTCATCTGTTACTAAAATTTGACCATCACAATAAACAGAAGAGCCTATTCCAATTGTTGGAACTTTAACTTCATTAGTTATTTTTTTTGCTAGAGATTTTTCAATACACTCTAAAACAATTGCAAAAACACCCAGTTTCTCTAATACTTTAGCATCTTTTAAAATTTTTGTTCTTTCACTATCTGTTTTGCCTTTTGATTTAAATTTGCCTCTTACTGATTGGGGCATAATACCTAGATGTCCTAAAACAGGAATTTTATTTTTTATTAAGTGTTTCACTATATCTTTAATTTTAGAACCACCTTCAAGTTTCACTGCATCTGATTTAGTTTTTTTAATTATTTTTTTAGCATTAAGTAAAGCATTTTTTTTGTCTTTATATGTATTATACGGCATATCAAAAACCATAAGACTATTATGTACACCCATCCTTACACTTTTCGCATGTTCGATCATAGCATCAAGTGAAATTTTTCTTGTTGTATTATAATTATAAAGAACTGATGCCACTGAGTCTCCAACTAACGTCATGTCAACATATTTATCAATTATCTGTGCAATGTTTTTTGAATAGGCTGTTAGAGAAACTATTTTTGATTTATTTTTTTTTGCTATTATATCATTTATCTTCTTATTCATCATTTTATCTACTCTAATTCAATAGTGCTTGGTGGTTTTGATGTTACATCATAAACCACTCTATTAATACCTTTGATGCTATTTACAATTTGATTAGATACATCTTGCATGAAATCTTTTTTGAAATTAAAAAAATCTGCTGTCATACCATCCTCGGATGTAATTGCTCTAAGCAAACATATGTGTTCATAAGTTCTGTTATCTCCCATAACACCAACTGTTTTTACTGGCAAAAGAGCTGCGTAGGCCTGCCAAATTTTATGATAAAGATTATATTTATACAAACTTTTAATAAAAATATTATCTGCTTCTTTTAAAATGTTAATTTTGTTTTCATCTATATCCCCAGGTATTCTAATTGCGAGCCCAGGACCAGGAAACGGATGCCTATATAATATTTCTTTACTTAAACCAAGTTCTTCTCCGAGTTTTCTAACCTCGTCTTTAAACAAAAATTTTACTGGTTCTACTAATTTTAATTTCATTTTTTTTGGAAGACCACCAACATTATGATGTGATTTAATTTTAGATGTTTGGCTACCTGTAACTGATTTACTTTCTATTAAATCTGGATACAAAGTGCCTTGGGCTAAATACTTGATATTTGAAATTTTTTTCGAATATTTTTCGAATATTTTAATAAATAGATTTCCAATTATTTTTCTTTTTTTTTCTGGATCGTTTACTTTTTTTAATTTTTTTATGAATAAATTTTTAGCGTTGACGTATATAAGTTTAATTTTTAATTTTTGTTTAAATGTTTTTATTACTTGAATTTCCTCATTTTTTCTTAATAAACCAGTATTTACAAATATACATGTTAGATTTTTACCTATAGCTTTATGTATAATTTTTGCAACTACACTACTATCTACACCTCCAGATAATGCACAAATAACTTTAGAGTGCCCAACTTGTGTTTTAATTTCCTCTATTATTTTTTCTTTCTGTTCTTTTGAAGACCAGTTTTTCTTTGATTTACAAATAGAAAATAAGAAATTTTTTATTAATTTTATACCATTGTGTGTATGGGTTACCTCTGGATGAAATTGGATGCCATAAAATTTTTTATATTTGTTCTGAATTATACAAAATTTAGAATTTGTACTTGAAGCGATTTTTTCAAAATTTTTTGGTAATTTTGTAACTTGATCTGAATGACTCATCCAAACATTATTTTTTCCATCTTTGTTAAAAAAATTTCTAGTAAGAACACTTTCTTTATTTTTTTTTATATTTACTAAACCAAATTCTCTAAATTTAGACTGCTTTACTTTACCACCTAATTCTTTTGATATTATTTGGTGACCAAAGCAAATTCCTAAAACTGGTATATCTTGATTTAATATCTTTTTGTCAAAACTTACTTTTTTTGTTTGGTATACGTTTAAGGGACCACCCGACAAAATTATCCCTATTACATCTTTGTTACTAAAATTAATTTTTTTTTTGTGACTTATAATTTCAGAATAAACTCCAAGTTCACGAACTCTTCTTGCAATCAATTGTGTAAACTGTGAGCCAAAGTCTATTATTATTATTTTTTTAAGACTCATTTGAGGTGTCAAAATTTTTCAATCTTTCGTTGATTGATGTTATTTTTTCACATAAGCTTGTACATATTTTTTCAAAATCAGCTTGTAGCTCCTTAACTTTTGAAAAATTAGATCTTTTAAGCTCTATATCTATTATCATATACATTGCTTCCTCATTATCTGGCTCTAGTAATAAAGTTGAATTTAAATTTTTTTCTGTCTCTTTTTCGTTCTCCTCTATCTCATAAATTTTAGCTAAATATAAATATGATTTTGAGTCTTTGGGATTAAAAACTAAATTTCTCTGAAATAGAAATTTTGATTTCTCATACTCTTTTTTTTCATATAAATTTTTTGCATTATCAAAAAAATTTTCTGATGCAAATGTATTTGTAAATATTAATAAAAAATATATTACGAAAAATTTATTTTTTAATTTCATCGATGTTATGTACCATACTTTCATAAAATCCTGCTTTTGTAATTTTAACAAATTTTGGATTTTGCCTTAAAATTTTTATTTTTTTTGCTCCAAGGTATCCCATTGAAGATTTTAATCCACCAATCAACTGATAGAATATTTTATCTACTCTACCTTTATATT
Source organism: uncultured Pelagibacteraceae bacterium (assembly GCA_902529105.1). GTDB lineage: Bacteria > Pseudomonadota > Alphaproteobacteria > Pelagibacterales > Pelagibacteraceae > Pelagibacter. The sequence continues at coordinate 9,730 of CABZUW010000010.1, read as the reverse complement.
TTACAAATCCCTCAACTCCCTCAGGGACATACTTTGATTTATCCTTTTGTTTTGATTGATAATATCTATCTGCTGAACCTCGGTTCATGGCACCAATTGACCCCATGCCTCTAAAACTTTTAAACAATTTACCACCTCTTCTTATTACTTTTCCTGGCGCCTCATCTGTTCCAGCAAATAATGATCCTATCATTACCGCATCTGCACCTGCCGCAAGAGCTTTTGCTATATCTCCAGAAAATTTTATTCCTCCATCAGCAATAATGCTTACTTTCCTACTTTTAACCCCGTTTCTTACATTAAGAATTGCACTAAGTTGCGGTACCCCAATACCAGCAACTAATCTTGTTGTGCAAATTGAACCTGGGCCAATACCAACCTTTATAATATCTACTCCTAATTTAATTAAAAACTTTGCTGCATCTTCAGTAGCAACATTTCCTGCACAAAGAGAGACTGATTTTGGTTTAATCTTCTTAATTTTTTTAATTATCTCTCCTACTTTTTTTGTGTGGCCATGAGCGGTATCTACGACAATTAAATCAATTTTACATTTTAGAATCTCTTTAGCTCTTTCGAATTCGTTAGTTCCAGCTCCAACTGCTGCCCCAACTTTTAATCCCAGAGATTTTACCTTTTTTATTTCTATAACTTGTTTCTTTACGGATAAATTCCTGTGTATAACCCCAATCCCTCCAGCTTTTGCAATTGCTATCGCCATTTTTGCTTCTGTAACAGTATCCATAGCAGAAGTTATTAATGGTATTTTAAGTTGTAAATTACTTGTAAGTGATGTTTCCGTTTGTACATCTGATGGTAAGACGGAGGAGTACTTTGGTGCTAGTGTTACATCATCGAATGTGAGTGCTTCTTTTATAGGGCCCATGTCCTTATATATACGATTCTAAATAAATTAAAAGACTTACGATCTCAAAAATTTAGATATTAAAAAAGTTTCTTTAGAGTCTTTTCTGCTAGATGGTGGTTTAAAAACACTAGTTTCTCTAAAGTATTTTTTAGATTCGGATACTATTTCATTAAATGAGGACCCCATAAAAATTTTTGTGACAAATTGACCATTTGTTTTTAACATTTCTTTTGCAAATTCAATAGACTCCATTGCTAACTCTCCAGTAACAATTGCATCTAGATTTTTGTTTCCTGTGGTATTTACGGCCATATCAGAGATTACTAAATCTATCTTAGTATTAAAAAAGGACTTAATTTTTTGTTTATAAATATCATCAGTAAAATCTCCTTTCATTAACTTTACATTTTTAATTTCTTGGATTTCAAGAAGATCTATCGCTAATAATTTAGTATTTTTTAATGTCGAAGATAAATATTGAGACCAACTTCCTGGAGCTCCTCCAAGGTCCACTATTGACTGACCATTTCTTAATATTTTGAATTTATCGTTTATTTCTTTAAGTTTATAAACTGCCCTAGATCTATAGCCTTCAATTTTAGATTGTCTAACATAAATATCTCTTCTTTGCTTGTTAATCCAATTTTTTGAAATTCTATTTTTTTTCAATTGGATAGAAACCTTAAACTTTTTGACAATGTATCATTTGAAATTGATTGAATATTTACTTTAACACTTTTATCTATTCTCATATCTTTACTGTTTTCCCAAATACCAGCTGCTAAATGCATTATACCAATTTTATTATTAGGCAGATAAGGTTCTACGAAGCAATTATTATTTTCATCAAACTTAGGTAATAAATTACTTGCAATCCAATTGCAGTTTAATGGTAAAAACTCGGTATTAACACCATCAACGTAAACGCTTAAATTTATAGCAAGACCTTCGGATCCAAAAATTTTACCCGCACTAAGAGTTTTTTTCAGGTTTTTTTGCCATATATCCCAGCAGGGTGAATTTTTCTCTAATGAAAATGTTCCAATATTTATGTGAGGAGCAAACGCAAGCTTCCTTGCATCATGTAAATTTATATTTGAACTTAATGCGTGTTTAAAATTTTGAGATTTTATTTGAGCAAATTTTCCAAATATCCACTTTACTTTAGAGGTTATTTTATAACCGGGCCCTATTGTTTGTGTAATGCCTAGCTTTCCGCTATCACAAGCTTTAAAATATAATTCCACACAATTCCAATCTTGAACCCATGCATCACAATCGATCCACAAATATTTTTTATAATCTGGAAAGTATTTTGGTAAAAAGGCTCTTGAAACTTGACTTTTTAACCATTCTTTTCCTCTTACTTTATAATCTGGTACTTTGATATCCCATTCTGCCTTTTTAATACTTTTTACTCTCCCAGATAATGTGTTCAATTGATTATCTGAAAGACCAGCATCTAAAACACAAATGTCAACATTTGAACTTTCCTTAAATCTAGTAATAGAGTCTATAAGCTCTATTAACATTTCGAAGTAAGTAGAATCTGCTAAAGTTACTACTGCTTTATTATTCATCACAATATATCTTCATGATCATCTATATCACCTGATTGAGTTGTAAATTTATTTCTCACTTTCATAAAATGTACAGAACTAATTGGTATCATTAAAAGATATATAAGACCTGAAATAACTATTGTGTTAAATGTATATAGAAGTAATAATACAAAATAAATCACCACACCAAATATTAAAAATATACTCATACTTCTTGGGACAATTATTTTTTTAAAAGAGTAAGTTGGTAATTTACTGATTAATAGTATTGATATCGTTACAAAAAATATTGGTACAACTAAATCATAATTAATATTTATTAATGTAAGTTCGCTGAAACTAAAAAATAAAGGCATAAGAACTAGAATTCCACCTGCAGGTGATGGTATACCTTCAAAAAAATTCCCCTTCCATGTTGGTTCTTCAGATGAATTAACATTAAATCTTGCCAGTCTTAATGCAACTGCAATTACGTATATTAAACATATGAACCAACCTATCCTGCCAAGTTCATTTAATTTCCAGAAATACATTATAAAAGCCGGCGCAACACCAAAACTAATTACATCTGTTAAAGAGTCTAATTCTTTACCCACTTTAGAAGTGCCTTTTATTAATCTTGCAATTCTTCCATCCAAACCATCTATTATTCCAGCTACTATTATGGCCACTACTGAAAATTGAAAGTTTCCATCAAATGCAAATTTAATCGATGAAAGTCCTATGCAAACCCCTACCAAAGTAAATATATTAGGCAATATAACTCTTGAATTCTTTGCTGTAACAATCTTAAACTTTCTTTTTGGTTCCATTATTTTTTAGCTATTAAAGTTTCACCAGCAATAGTTTTTTGGTCGACTTTGACTAGTGGTTTGTAATTTTCAAAATATAAGTCTGCCCTACTTCCAAACCTTATCATTCCTATTCTGTCTCCTTGCTGTAGATCGGTATCTTCATTAGTTTCACAAACAATCCGTCTAGCAATAAGTCCTGCTATTTGTACAATAACTATATCTTCACCTTTTGTATTAGTTATTTTATAATAATTTCTTTCATTATCCTCACTTGCTTTATCTAAAGACGCGTTAAAAAATTTTCCAGGTTTATATAATATTTGGGAAACTTTTCCTGAGCATGGTGTTCTGTTTACATGACAATCAAATACATTCATAAAAACGCTTACTTTTGTAAAAGTTTTGTTTTCTAAATTTAGTTCCTTAGGTCCATTTGTTTCCTTGACCTGTAAAACTACACCATCTGCGGGACTAACAAGATAATCTTCGTCGTTAATGGGATATCTCTCTGGATCTCTAAAAAAATAATAACACCAAATTGTTAGAACTAATCCAACTAGTCCTAAAAAGTTACTTATAAAATAGAATATTAATGTTATTACACCAAAAATAACTAGAAATTTATAACCCTCGTTATGAACCTTTGGAAAAACTTTATCTATCATAATCCTTCATTTGCTAATTTGTCGTTAATATGTATATAAAACTCTATAATTCAATTAATAAGATATATAAATAAATATGGCTAAAATTAAGGTAAAAAACCCTATTGTAGAGCTAGATGGTGATGAAATGACTAGGGTTATTTGGGAATTTATAAAAAATAAACTAATTAATCCCTATTTAGAGCTGGATATAAAATACTATGACTTGGGCATAAAGAGTAGAGACGAGACTTCTGACCAAATTACAATTGACTGCGCAAATGCAATTAAAAAATACAATGTAGGAATAAAATGTGCAACTATCACACCTGATGAAGGTAGAGTTGAAGAATTCAAACTAAAAAAAATGTGGAGATCTCCTAATGGAACAATAAGAAATATCCTTGGAGGAACAGTTTTCAGAGAACCAATATTATGTAAAAATATTCCAAAATTAGTACCAAGCTGGGAAAACCCAATTTGTATTGGGAGACATGCTTTTGGAGATCAATATAGAGCAACAGATTTCCAAGTTCCAGGTAAAGGGAAATTAGAGATAAAGTGGACATCTGAGGATGGAAAAGAAAAAAAAGAATTTGAAGTATTTAATTTTCCAGGTCCAGGAGTTGCGATGTCGATGTATAATTTGGATCAATCTATAAAAGATTTCGCAAGATCATGTATGAATTATGGATTGAATAGAAGATGGCCAGTTTTTTTGTCTACAAAAAATACAATTTTAAAAAAATATGATGGAAGATTTAAAGATATTTTCCAAGAAATTTATGAAAATGAATTCATAGATAAATTTAAAGGTAGAGGCATCACATACGAACATAGATTAATAGATGACATGGTAGCTTGTGCTATGAAATGGAACGGGAATTATATTTGGGCTTGTAAAAATTACGATGGCGATGTTCAATCCGATACGGTTGCCCAAGGTTTTGGTTCATTAGGATTAATGTCTAGTGTTTTAATGAGTCCAGATGGTAAAACCATTGAAGCAGAGGCAGCTCATGGAACTGTCACTAGACATTATAGAATGCATCAACAAGGAAAAGAAACTTCAACAAATCCTATTGCATCAATTTTTGCATGGGCTAGAGGTTTATATCACCGAGCAAAACTTGACGAAAATGAGGATTTAAAAAAATTTGTTAAAAATTTGGAAAAAACTTGCATTGAAACGGTCGAGAGTGGATCAATGACAAAGGATTTAGCTATATTAGTTGGATCAGATACGAAATTTTTAACTACTAATCAATTTTTGGATGTAATAGATAGCAATCTTAAAAAAAGATTAGATCAAAACTTTTAATTTTTCAAAAGCTTCATCAATTTTATTTTCTAATACACCACCTGCTTGAGCAAAATCTGGTCGACCTCCTCCACCTTTGCCACCAATTACTTCTGATCCAATTTTTGCAAATTTTACAGCATCGTATTTTGAGGTTAGTTTTTTTGTAATTCCTACTGCAAGCCCTACTTTGCCATCTTTATTTGCAAAAATAATTATTAATCCCTCTCCTATTTCTTTTTTTCCGTTGTCAACTAATCCTCTTAATTCTTTAGGAGGTAAGTCAGAAATTTTTTGAAATCTTACTTTAATATTATTAATGGTTTCATCTTTTATTATATTTTTTGATTTATCATTTAGAATTTTACCAATTGACAATTTCTCTAGTTGTCTTGTTAAATCTTTTATTAAGTCTTTAGGATTTTTGTTTTCTAAATTTGGCTTTCCACCAAAAGACGTTATAGCTTTAGTTAACATTTCTATTGTCTTCTCATCTTTTTGAGCTGATAAATTTGATTGTTTTTCTTTATCTTTTAAGAAGTCCTCTAATTGTCTATCCCTTAAAGCCTCAATTCTTCTAACCCCTGAAGCTATGGATGACTGGCTAATAACCTTTAACTTTCCAACATCTCCAGTATTTTTAACGTGAGTTCCACCGCATAATTCAGTTGAAAAATATTTATTACCTTCATCTCCCATAAAAACCACTCTTACTTCGTCACCATATTTCTCTCCAAATAAGGCTAATGCTCCATGTTCTATGCCTTCTTCAGGTGTCATAATTCTAGTTATTACATCTGATTTTTTATTAACTATCTCGTTTGCTATTTCCTCAATTTTAAGCATTTCGTCATTAGATATCGGTTTCATATGGCTAAAATCGAAACGTAATCTGTCCGGAGCAACTAGGGAACCTTTCTGCATAACGTGTTTTCCAAGAGTTCTTCTTAAAGACTCATGTAAAAGATGAGTTGCAGAATGATAAGCTTTAATATTTTCTCTTCTCGCGCTATCTATTTTTAATTCCACACTTTCCCCAACTTTCAAGCTTCCTCCATCCATTACTCCATAATGCACAAATAGATTTCCTAATTTTTTTTGAACATCATTGACTGTAAATGAATTATTACCTGAATTTATTTTTCCAATATCTCCTAATTGACCACCAGATTCACCATAGAAAGGTGTTTGGTTTACAACAATCATTCCTTTCTCACCAGTTTTTAAATTATCAACTTCATTATTATTTTTGATAAGTTTTAAAATAACTCCCTCTGATTGAATTTTTTCATAACCTAAAAATTCAGTTGCTCCCACTTTATCTTTTATATCAAACCAAATCTCATCGACTGCAGCATCGCCAGAACCTTTCCAATTTTTTTTCGCAAGTTCCTTGCTTTCTTGCATAAGACTTTGAAACTTATTGTGATCAATTTTTAAAGATTTATTTTTAAGAATATCTTCAGTTAAATCTAATGGAAAACCATAGGTATCATATAATTTAAATGCTACTTCACCCGGTAAGACTTTATCTATCTTGGAGATCTCCTCATCTAAAATTTTCATGCCTCTTTCGAGTAAAACTAAAAATTTTTCTTCTTCCATTTTTAAAGTTTCTTTAATTAATGATTGAGCTCTATCTAATTCAGGATAACTATTTGACATTTCATCTAATAGACTTTTAAAAATATTATGAAACACTGGATCTTTTGAGCCTAACAAATGAGAGTGTCTCATACCTCTTCTCATAATTCTTCTTAAAACATATCCTCTCCCTTCATTAGACGGTAATACACCTTCAGCTAATAAAAACGAGCTTGCTCTTAGATGATCTGCAATCACACGAAAACTTGCGATATTATTTTCATCAGCTTTTACTTTTACGGTATCGGATATCGATTCAATTAATTTTTTAAAATGATCACTTTTATAATTATCATGTGTGCCTTGTAATAAAGCAGTAATTCTCTCTAAACCCATTCCAGTATCAACAGAGGGTTTTGGTAAATTAATTCTTTTATCTTTTGAAATTTGTTCAAATTGCATGAAAACCAAATTCCAGATTTCTATATATCTATCTCCATCTTGTTCTTTGGTACCAGGCAAGCCACCAGACAACTGATCTCCGTGATCGTAAAAAATCTCTGAACAAGGTCCACATGGTCCTGTTTCACCCATAGACCAAAAGTTATCAGATGTAGAAATCTTTATTATTCTATCGTCTCCAAAACCTGTAATTTTCTTCCATAAATTAAAGGCCTCATCATCCTCGTTGAATACTGTAAAATAAAGCTTATTCTTATCAATACCAAAATCTTTAGTAATTAAATTCCAAGCAAGTTCAATCGCACGCTCTTTAAAGTAGTCTCCAAAAGAAAAATTGCCTAACATTTCAAAAAAAGTATGGTGTCTTGGAGTATAACCAACATTTTCTAAGTCATTATGCTTACCCCCCGCTCTTACGCATTTTTGTGAGGTAGTAGCTCTTTGATAATTTCTTTTTTCTAGTCCTGTAAACACATTTTTAAATTGAACCATTCCTGAGTTAGCAAACATTAATGTAGGATCATTGTTCGGTACTAAATTACTTGATCCTACTATTTCGTGACCGTTTTTTTTAAAATATTCAAGAAATTTTTTTCTTATATCGTTTAAGGTATTATTTGGCATTTTGTTTAAAATACCGTTTTTTCAGTGTAAGTAAATTCTAATTAAAAAAAAAGGCACCTTAATAAGGCGCCCTTTTTAATGCTAAAAGATTTATGCTAATTCTTTTTTGAAGGAACTTCTTCAGTTGCAGCTTCAGCTGCCTCTACTTTTTCCTTTTCTATAGGATTTCCCTCTATTTTCTTGGAAATTAAGCCAGCTTTCTCTCTAATTGCCATCTCAATTTCAGCAGCTGCTTTAGGATTTTGTTCTAAGTAAAGTTTTGCATTTTCTTTACCTTGACCAATTTTTTCACCTTTATATGCGTACCATGCTCCTGATTTTTCAACTATATCTGCTTTGGCACCAAGATCAATTAACTCGCCCGTTTTACTAATTCCTTTTCCATACATTAGATCAAACTCAACTACCTTAAATGGTGGAGCAACTTTATTTTTAACTACCTTAACTCTTGTGCTATTTCCTATAATTTGTTCTTTATCTTTAATTGCACCAATTCTTCTTATATCCATTCTAACTGATGAATAAAATTTAAGTGAATTACCACCTGATGTAGTTTCTGGACTACCAAACATTACACCAATTTTCATCCTGATTTGGTTAATGAAAATAACCATTGTATTAGTTCTTGAAATAGAACCTGTTAATTTTCTTAATGCTTGTGACATTAACCTTGCCTGAAGACCCACATGATGATCTCCCATATCGCCTTCGATTTCGGCTCTAGGTGTTAATGCAGCAACTGAGTCCACAACTAAAACTGATAGTGAGCCAGATTTGATTAATGTATCAGTGATTTCTAAAGCTTGTTCGCCAGTATCTGGCTGAGAAATTAATAAGGAGTCTGTATCAACACCTAATTTCTTTGCATATACCGGGTCTAAAGCATGCTCAGCATCTATAAATGCGCACGTTCCACCAGCTTTTTGTGCTTCGGCTAAAACTTGTAAAGCCAATGTTGTTTTTCCAGAAGACTCTGGTCCATAAATTTCAATAATTCTCCCTTTGGGAAGACCACCTATTCCAAGAGCAAGGTCTAGGCTTAATGATCCTGTTGAAATAGATTCAACATCCATAGCCTTTTGTTGACCAAGCTTCATCACTGAACCTTTACCAAAGGTATCAGTTATTTGGCTTATCGCTGCGTCTAGCGCTTTATTTTTTTCTTTATTTTCCAAATCTTTATCTTTTGCGGATTTCACCACTTTTAAGTTATTTTTAGTCATTTTATGCCTCTTTTTTGTAATTTATTAACATTCGAATCATATATTATTTGTACTACTTTTGTTCTCATTTGCAATAAAAATCTACAAGCCTTAAAAACTTTGATTTATTTGATGTTTAGATATGAGCTTTGTAAAAGTCCGACTGATTTTAAAAGATTATATTGAGCGAGAATAAAGTCTCGTTCAGAATTTGCTAAGGAAATTCTTGCATCTAATAATATCGCTGTAGATTGAATGAAGTCTAGAGTGCTCCTAGATCCTCTTTGGTATTCCTCTGTTATTCCCTCATTTGCAATCTCAGCTGCTTTTACTTGTGCTCTTATTGAGGCTAGAATACTTTCTGATGTTTGATAGTTTGACCAAGCACTAGCAATATTAGTTTCACTAGATTTAATTTGATTATCTAATAATAGTTTTTTTCTTAGTTTTTCACTTTGGTTTTTATTAACTTTAGCTAAATTTTTTCCACCAGAAAAAAAGGGCCAGGTTACAGTAGCTTTAATTGTATCTTGTTCTTTTTCATCAACTGTAGAACTTAAATCTTCAGTATTCGATCTTTCTATAGATAAAGTTGCAGTGGGTGCAAGATCTGATTTAGATATTTTCAAATCTTTTACTGATTGATCATATTCAATTTTTGCAATAATGACATCAGGATTATTATTGTTT
>CABZUW010000009.1 GCA_902529105.1 uncultured Pelagibacteraceae bacterium | reverse complement strand
AGATAAATAACTGTATTGATACATGCGGGACTGGTGGAGACGGTATGAACACATTAAATATATCTACAGCATCAGCTTTATTATTAGCTAGCATGGGTGTTAAAGTTGCAAAACACGGAAATAAGGCAGTTTCATCAAAATGTGGATCCGGAGATGTTTTGGATGAATTAAATATAAATATTAATTTAGAACCAGCACAAATCAAAGATCAAATAATTAAATATAATTTTGGTTTTATGTTTGCGCCAAATTATCATAGTGCAATGAAATACGTAGGTCCAACTAGAAAAAAAATTGGCAAAAGAACTATTTTTAATATGATTGGCCCTTTAAGCAGTCCAGCATTAGTAGAGAGACAAGTTGTAGGTGTTTTTGATAAAAAATTATTGGGATTATTTGCAGATGCATTAAAGAATTTAAATATAAAGTTTGCATGGATTGTTTGTAGTGAAGATGGTTTAGATGAAATCTCACCTTATGCCAAAACAAACGTAATACAGTTGAAAAATAATAAAATAACTGAAATTATAATTAATCCAAATGAATTTAATATTAACTCTGGAAAATTAGAAAACATAATAGGTGGTGACTCAAAATTTAATGCAAATAAAATAATTGATATATTCAAAGGAGAGGATAATGATTTTTCTAAAGCTGTATGTCTGAATGCTGCTGCAGGACTAATTGTAAATGAAACATTTGATAATTTTAAAAATGCATATGATAATGCTAGAGAACAAATTTTATCAGGAAACACGATTAAACATTTAGAAAAGTTAAGAAATGACTAACAATGTACTTGAAAAAATAATTAGAAAAAAAGAAGAAAAAATATTAAATCTCAAAAAAACTATTGATTTAAATTACTTAGAAGAAAATAAAAATAAAATTAATAATTTCGTCGATTTTAAGCAAAAAATTGAGATTAATCTTAAAAATAATAAGTTTTCAATTATTGCAGAAATTAAAAAAGGTAGTCCATCGGCAGGGATAATTATAAAAGATTATGATCCTATTAAAATTGCTAAAATTTATGAAAATTATAAGGCAACTTGCTTATCAATATTGACTGAGGAAGACTTTTTTCACGGTAACTTAATTCATTTGAGTAAAATAAAACAACAAACTAATTTACCAATTCTATGTAAAGATTTTTTTGTTGATAAATTCCAGGTACCATTAGCTAAGAGTTATGGTGCAGATGCAATCCTGATTATACTTGCTGGCGTAAATGATAAACTTGCTAATGATTTATACGAAGAAGCTTTAAAATTAAATATGTCTGTTATTGTTGAGGTTCATACTATTGAAGAAGCAAAAAAAGCTTTACAATTTAAGAGTGCATTAATTGGTATAAATAACAGAAACCTAAAAACACTTAAGACAGATATAAATACAACTTATGATATTTACGATGTATTAGTTAACCATTCGGGACCACTGGTATCTGAAAGTGGAATAAAGTCTAAAGAAGAATTATTAAATCTGGCAGATAAAACTTCTATTAAAACTTTTTTAATTGGTGAATCACTTTTGAAAAATTTGGACGATAATTCCATTTTTTCAGTTATATAATTGAATTAAGCTTAATTTTGTTGGTTTTTTTATCTATTGTTTAAATATGAGAACTTTTGTAGAACACTATTTGTACGATATTTGTTCTTATGCTTACAAAAAAACAAAAAAATTTATTATTATTTATTAATAAAAAACTTAGAAGTTCCGGTGTTTCTCCCTCTTACGAAGAAATGAAAGATTCTCTAAATTTAAAATCTAAATCAGGAATACATAGGTTGATTAGCGCCTTAGAAGAGAGAGGATTTATAAAAAGATTAGCGCATAAAGCTAGAGCTTTAGAGGTAATAAAACTACCTGAAACTGCTTCAGCTAACGATATTTATAATAATTTTTCACCAAGCGTAATTAAAGGTGGTTTAGATGAAAGTAATAAATTCACTGAAAATGGAGTACCAGTTCTTGGAGATATAGCGGCTGGAACACCAATAGAAGCCATTCAAAACGAAGTCACTAGGATCCCTTTGCCAGATAATATTGAAAAAAAAGGTGAATTTTTTGGATTAAAAGTAAGTGGAGACTCAATGATAGAAGCAGGTATAAATGACGGTGATACAGTAATTATTAAAAAAACAGACACAGCAGAAAACGGTAAAATTGTTGTTGCATTAATTGATGATCACGATGCAATGCTTAAGAGAATAAGAAGAAAAGGCAAAACAATTGCACTAGAGAGTGCTAATAGAAATTATGAGACCAAAATATTTGGTCCTGATAGAGTTAAAGTACAAGGTGTTCTCGTATCTTTATATAGAAACTTTCACTAAAATAGTCTAAACATTTAAGATGTCAAAAGTAGCAACTAGATTTGCTCCTTCCCCAACAGGTCCGTTACATATAGGTGGGATAAGGACTGCATTATTTAATTGGTTATATGCAAAAAATAACAATGGATTCTTTTATTTAAGGATTGAAGATACAGATAAAGAAAGATCAAAAAATGAGTATAAAGAGCAAATAACAAAATCTCTTAAGTGGATTGGGGTGGAAAATGATGGTGATGAATATATCCAATCAAAAAAAATAGAAGATCATATAAAAATTGCCAACATATTGTTAGAAAAAGGTTTTGCATACAAATGTTATTGCTCTACAGAGGAAATTGAAGAACAAAAACTTAGAGCAAAGCAAAAAAAAATTCCATATATATATGATAGAAAATGGAGAGATAAACCAGAAACAGAGGCACCTAAAGATATAAATCCAGTTATTAGATTTAAAAGTAGAATCGAGGGAAATAGTATTTTAAAAGATTTAGTACAAGGAGATGTTGAGATAGAAAATAGCACAATTGAGGATTTTATTATATTGAGAAACGATGGTTCACCAACTTACAACTTGTCAGCATGCGTTGATGATCATCAAATGAATGTAACACATATAATAAGAGGAGATGATCATAAAATAAATACTTTTAAACAAATGCAAATTTACATAGCTATGAATTGGGAATTACCTTCTTTTGCGCATATACCTTTAATTCATACAACAGAAGGAAAAAAATTATCCAAAAGAGATAAAGCATCAACATTGGATGATTATTCAAAAATAGGAATAATGCCTCAAGCTTTAAGAAATTACCTTTTAAGACTTGGATGGTCTTATAAGGATAAAGAAATTTTTACAAAAGAAGAAAGTATTAAATACTTTAATTTAGAGGGTATTGGTAAATCACCCTCAAAACTAGATATGAGTAGGATTTTATCAATGAATGAACATTATATTAAAAGTATAGGTGAAAATGACCTTTATGATCAGCTAAGTAACTACTGTGAAAGTTATAAAGAAAAAATACCTAACGAAAAAATGGGAAAAATTAAATCCTCCCTAAATTTTTTGAAGAATAAGGCAAAAACATTAGAGGATATTTACAATAATTCAAAATATATAATTAATGACGAAGTTAATTTTAACCAAGAAGATTTTAAGCTCATTGATGAAAATGCTAAAAAAATTATTTCAGATTTTTTAAAAGAAATTTTAAAATTAGATACATTCAACAGAGATAAATTAGAGCCAATCGTACAGAATTTAATTAAATTAAATAATACAAATTTTAAAGGGGTTGGTCAGCCTTTAAGAATAATGTTAACAGGGTCAAAATTTGGACCAGGTATTTATGACATATTAACCTCTCTTGGAAAAGATGAAGTAATTAGGAGATTAGATAAAAATTAAAAAGGTTGAGAAAATTCAATTGTTATAAAATTTTGAAAATCATCGTTACTTTTCTGTATTCTTCCTATTTTTGAATAAATATTTAAATCTCTGTGAGTTTTTAAATTTAAACCTGTCTCTATTTTCATGAAATAATTATAAGGAACATTATAATTATATGAATATATAGTATTTGATGAATCGCTTATTAGACTTGCTTGCACTGTAGCTTTTTCTGAATGATCTTGCTTATACTCTATTTTATAAAAACTTAGTAAATCACTATTCTTATTTTCTTTTTTATAAAATAAAGTTGATCCTATTGAAGATGTGTAATTTGTCAGTGAGTGTGATTTAAAACTTAATTTTTGATCATTTCCGTTTTCTGAGTAAGCATTAAAATCAGTATATATATAATCCAAACCTGCAAACATTTGAAAATCTATATTATTTAAATTTTTGATGTGATTTAAATATGTAGTTCCATAAAATTGTTCTGAACTTCTGTCACCCCCTACTAAATTCGTTGAATTAGAGCGATCAACTACTCTTTGTGTTAAACTTTTCAATGATCCATACCCTAGTACACTATCTATATAAAATGATTTTTTATTCCAAGCTGAATATAACATTACATTTTCAGCTCTCATTTTTAATTTTGTGCCAAAATTACTAATATCTGTTTCATCGTCACCTAAATTAAAAGCAATTCCAAACAAAGTATTATTTGCTAATTTGTCAAATCCAATAGTTATCGTATCCATATCATTTTGTTTACCTAATTTATTATTTTTTAAACCCGTCCTACCAGTTGAAATTTTTCCGTTAAACCAATATTGCCAATCATTAGTAATAGTATCATTTCTTTTTTTATTTTCTGCATAACTCACAAGTGATGAAAGTCCCTTTGATGCATAATGATTAATAATGTCTTGATAATTTTTACTTACATCATTTAAATTCACTTGTAGGGATATATTATTTCCACTAAATCCCTTATTTTCCTTTCTTAAACGAAATTCATGTAATCTATCTAAAACACTATCCAAACTATTTCTAGCTAATCGAGATGCTGATTCATTCTCGGCATCAACCATGCCAACTAATTCCTGGTCATCAAAAATATTATAAGTGCTTCCAGATGCTTCAATAGATTCAATCGTTAGATTGATTTGCGTTGAGGTTGTTGCAGTTTCTCCTGGCATTCCACCATACTCAATTATGTAAAAATCAACACCTTGGTTATTTTTAAAATCATTCCATGTCCCATTACTTCGAATATGGCCATAATCTTCTTGCGATGGATTTGCATCTGGCCAATCATTAGGTTCATTAGTAGCCCAGTTTTCATAAGTAGTATCTGAATGGACCGAACAATCCTCGTGAGCGGCAAGAGAACCCTTTCCCCCAACATCTTCTAATTGGCAAGTTAATGTTTTACCATTTTCAGGTCCAGTAACCCACTCCCAAGTTCCTTCTGTTTGTGCATGACTATTAGAAGTATAATCCCCATCATCAGATGCACCAATCCACGCATTAGCATTTATTTTGCTGGAAAGAAAAGAGTTTTCTGCAGCACTGGTTATTGTAGCTAAATATCCAGTTAATCCATATAGTGTAGATGCCTCTGCTGCAGTTTTAGCAGCTGTCCAAGTAATATCAGTGCTACTAACTATTTCATAATAATGACCGTTCCCAGAAAAATAATTAGTTCCAGCTGGAGTGACTGATACAGTTATAGTTGGTGAACCAGTGGATCCATCACCTTTAAATGATAAAGTTGCAATAGCAGTGTTAATATCATTTTGTGAACCCCTAAATCCTACCTCGGTTAAAGAATTTCCTGAACAATCAGTAGGTTCAGCTGATGCATCGCTAGTGTAACCACAATAACCCGCAGCTTTTAAAACATTTGATGTATCAGTTACTTTGATGTTTCCAGCTGATGCTACTGCAGAAAATAAAAGTGTTCCTGAGTAGCCAGATATTGATGGAGTGGTACCTGAGGTAGATAATAAAACAAAACTAGTTGTATTTGCGACTAAATTTGTTGGAAAAGTTAAGGTCTCGGCTTTCGAGATTGAATTAATATTAATTAATATGATTAAAATGGGTAAAATAAATCTTGAAAATGACATTAATTAATTATTTATATAATTAAGAACAATATTAGCAGCTTTTAAAGATGACAATTCATCAGTTTGCATTGTTTTCACAGTTTTTTTTAGTAATTCTTTTTGTTTTTTTATCATTTCTGGTTTTTGAATAAAATAATTGACTGAATTAAATATTTCTTTTGAGTTACATTCGCTTTGTAATAATTCAGGAATAATTTCTTTTTGATTTATGATATTTATAATATTTGCAAATTTTGTTTTAACCATTCTTTTGATAAAAAAGAAATTAATTGGGTTCATCTTATAAATAATTATTGAGGGCACTTCATATTTACATATTTCTAAAGATACGGTGCCAGATTTCGATACCGCAAAAAAAGAATTTTTAATTATGTCCTCTTTAATATTTGGGTTTGATACTATTTGGTAATTGTCATCTTTAAAATTAGAAAGTTTATCCAACATTATATTGCGCATTAACTCTGTTGAATGAATTACAAAGTAAAAATTATTATATTTTTTATTCATTAATTTCATAAAATCCACCAATATTGGTAATAATAAATCAATTTCTGAAATTCTACTCCCGGGAAATAAAGATATAATTTTTTTATCTTTTGGTAATATATTAGATATATCTACTTTATTTGAGTTTAACTCTAATAATGGATGTCCAACGAAAGTGCTATTCATATTTTCCTCGTCATAATATTTTTTTTCAAATTTAAAAAGTAGCAACATATGATCTATAAAATTTTTATATTTTTTTATTCTATCTTTTCTCCACACCCAAATTTGAGGTGATACATAGTGAATTGTTTTAATATTTGGATTTTGTTGTTTAACCTTTTCAGCAACTCTTAGGGAGAAATCTGGACTATCTACAGAAAATAGAATATCTGGGTTAAACTCAATTATTTTTTTTACAGTTTCATTTATGATTTTTTTTATTTTAAATATGTTAAGCAACACACTTGTTATCCCGATATATGTTATATCTTTAAGATTAGATATACTCTCAATGTTGAGTGACTTAAGATTTTCACCACCAAGGCATAAATATTGTAAATTATTTTCTTTTAATTTTATTTGCTTTATAACTTCGGAGGCTAATTTATCTCCTGATGGTTCACCAGTTAAAATAAAAATTTTCTTCATTTTATATTAATAAACATTTTATTTTTATTAGCGAAGTTAATACATGCAATTTTTTCTAAAAATATGTGTTGTTTTTTTTTTAATACTATTCCTTTAAGACCGGCTGTCTTACTTAATTTAAAAGTTTTTAATCCTACCGTGGGTAAATCTATTCTCAAGTCTTGTTTTTTCTTAGGAAATTTTACTAAAACACCGCCCCTCTTGTTATTTTTAGATTTACACTTTATTAACATTTGTTCAGTTCCACCTTTTTTTTCAATAGCTATTACTTTATTGTCCCTAACAATAGTTCCTTGACTAAAATTATATTTTCCTAAATTAGCTAATGTTTGAATAGCCTTATTAATATCTTTTTTATCACCACTACTTGGTTTTATTTTAGTGTAATTACCCTTTTTTAAAGCCAATTCAGGGTTAAAAAAAAGTGAGCTAATTGTTTTAATTTTTTGCTCCTTTAATATTTTAATTATTTCTTTCAATATTGCTGCATCGCCAACTTTTGATGCTTTAATTATCCTTGGTATATAATACATTCCTTTTAAATCTAATTTTAGTTTAGAAAAATTTGGTTTAGATACCTTTCCTGCAAATAAAACTTTATTACAACTATTGTTTTTAAGGATGTTAAGTATCTTTCCAAATTGTCCAATTGAAACAGGATATGATTTTTTGTCTTTTTTAAATTTTTTAGATTTAGTTAGATCAATAATTAAATATTTTTCTTTTTTTCTTTTAATTTTATTAAGTATTTCAAGTGGAAAACTCGTTTCACCAAATATCAAGCCAATCATACTACTCCTTTGAAAAAGGTGTACAAATAGATCTTTTTTTATCTTTATTTATGAATTCTAATACATTTTTCACTAATGGATTTTCCTTAAATGCTCCATTAAGTTTATTTAAATTTTCTGTAAGATTTTTGGTTGCAAAAATTTCTTTATAGGCATCAGAAAGACCTAAAATATCTTTATTTTCAAAATTTGCTCTTCTAAGGCCAATTAAGTTCAATCCTTGAAGATAATTTCTATTACCAACAGATAACCCATATGGAATTACATCATGTAAAACGCCTGTCATTCCACCGATCATTGCCATTTGACCTATTCTTGTAAATTGTTGTACTGCAGAATTACCACCAATAACTACATTATTTTCAATAGTTACATGACCACCAAGCGGTACATTGTTCGCTATAATAACGTTATCTCCAACATTGCAGTCATGTGCCACATGTGAAGAAATCATAAAAAGACAATTGTTACCTATCTTTGTTAAACCTCCTCCGCCAACTGTACCTGGATTAACTGTAACATATTCCCTAAATTTATTGCTATCACCAATTTCTAATGATGTTCTTTCACCATTATATTTTAAATCCTGTGGATCATTACCAATAGAACTAAATGGAAAAAAAACATTTCCTTTTCCTATTTTGGTTTTACCAGAAATATTTACATGAGAATGAACTATAACATTTTCATCTATTTCAACATCTGGCCCAATAACAGTGAATGGACCAATTTTTGCACTCGAATGAATTTTAGCTTTTTTATCTACAACTGCTGTTTTATCTATCATTTATTATCTTTTATAAAATTTTTTAAATCTTTAGCAGGATAACCCATTACTTTTGAATTACTTGGAATATTTTTAATTACACCGCTGCCACCTCCGATTTGAACATTATCACCAATTTTAAGATGACCAGATATTCCAGCTTGTCCACCAATCATAACATTATTTCCAATAGTTGTACTACCAGCAAAACCAACTTGTCCTGCTATGATACAATTATCACCTATCTTAACATTATGAGCGACATGAATTTGATTATCTAGAAATGTATTTTTTCCTATAACTGTATTTGATAAAGATCCTCTATCAATAGTTGATCCACAGCCTATTTCTGAATGGTCATTAATAATTACTATTCCTACTTGTGGATACCTAATATTAGAGCTTTTATCAGGAAAAAAGCCAAAACCCTTTTTACCAATCACACATCCATCCAAAATATGTACATGATTTTTAATTAGTGAATTTCTGATTATTACGTTGGATCCGATAACACAATTATCGCCTATAGATACATTTTTTTCTATTATAGAATTGTGTCCTATTTTACAATTCTGACCAATTTTCACATTTTTACCAATTAATACATTTCTGCCATGTTCTATTTTGTCTTTATATTCAGTTACTTGAATATTTTCAGCAGTATTGTCATAATCGTCGGTAACAGACTCTGGATAAAAAATTTTAGTTATTTGAGCTGTATGTAAAAGAACTTTATCTGAAATTATTGGCTTACAACTGCCTGGTAAAATTGATTTTAGATTTTCCTTTGTTAAACAATATGAAGCTTTAGTTAATTTAGCAAAATCTTTATATTTATTTGAATGAAAAAATGTCAATTCTCCTTTTTGAGATGAGTTAAGATCTTTTATATCTGTTACATCATCATCTAAGAATTTTTGAGTATTTAATTTTATTGATTTTACTAAGTAGTTGATATTGTGAGGACCTGTATTTTCAAAAAAAGGATTGATCATCATTATTTTAATATCAAAACTTATTTTAAATGCTTATCAAGATTTATTGCTGATTATTTCCTGTCTACAATAGTAGCCGACCACATTGCATCAGCCATTTTTTTACCTTCTACAAAAGCCTCGCCTTTATATTTCCAGACCCTCCCATGAGATCTTACAGCTTCTATATTGAGCTCTAAAGTACAATCAGGTATTACGGGATTTCTAAATCTAGCCTTTTCAACACTCATTAAGAAAACTAATTTGTTGTCATACTCGGATTTATCTATGCCTGCTGCTGTAAGAGCAGCTGCAGCTTGACCAAAAGCTTCAACTATAAGAACACCTGGCATGACTGGTTGATTAGGAAAATGTCCTTGAACATAAAAACTATTTTTTTTTACATGCATTAATGCTGTTGCTGAAAAAAGTTTCTTAATATTAATTAATTCATCTATTAATAACATTGGCTCTCTATGTGGAAGCAATTCTCTAATTTGATCTTTATTTAATTTAATTGTCATAATTTAATTAATATCAATCTTTTTAATCTTTTCATTAAGAATTTTTATTATATCCTCTGTAATATCTAGTTCTTTCTTTCCTATTACAACATTTTGTTTTTGCAAAACCATAGAAATAGAATTTTTTTTTGAATATTCGGATAGAATAGGCTTTAAGTTATTTAAAATTATATTTGATCCATCAATTTTTTTTTTATTAATATCATCCTGATTTTTTTTTAAAATTGCTTGATATCTTTTAATCTTTTCATTTAAATCACTGATTTTATTTTTTAATTCTTCTTCACTTAATATATTTCTCTTTGAATTAATATTATTATCTTCTGTTTTAATTTCTTCCTCAAGATTTTTAATTTTTTCTTGATTAGATTTACTCAATTTAGATATTTTTTCATTGAAAGAAATGCCTACAATTGATTCATTAAACAATTTCTCCATATTAATATAAACAATTTGGTTTTTTAAGTTTTCTGCAAAAGTAGATGTGGAAATTAAAAAAAAAAGAAATATTTTTAATATCAAACTCATTAAAAAGTAGTTCCAATTCTAAATCTAAATGTTTCAGTTTTGTCAGTTGATGATTTTGTTATTGGCGATGCAAATGAAAAACTTAAAGGTCCTATTGGTGTAAACCAATCAATAGCTACACCGGTAGAAGATCTGATTTTATTACTATCTAGTGAACTGTTATAGTCGACACCCCAAACATTAGCAGTATCTAAGAATAAACTAAAATCTATGTTTTCTAAGTCTTTCATAAAATTAGGCAATGTTGCAGCAAGGTTCATTGCCGTTCCATAATTTCCACCAATAAAATCATTATTATCTTTTGGACCAATTTTACCGGCAGCAAATCCGCGTAGCTTACGAGAAGGAATAAATATTCTTTTACTTATCCTTACATCATCATCAAAGTTATTTATAGATTTAGCAAAGAATATAAAAGAAAATATGGTCTCATTTTTAAATTTGGTATAATTTGCATATTCGTAGGCATTTGAAATACTTTTATCATCCGCTAGTAGTGGCATTGATTGACTAAATGTACTTCTATATCCATCTGTTGGTTGGAAATTTTGATTTAATTTATTTAAATTAAGTGAATATGAAAAATTTGTATCAAAATAATCACCCTCTTGTTTTTTTTTAGCATTTGAGGCTTTTGATGATGTCGTTAAGCTTTCATAGTACATTGATAACTCAGGCGAAAAGAAAATATCTTGATATTGTTCAAAAGTAGTACCAAATGAAAAACCAGTTTCATTGGTTTCATAACCAAATTTACTCATTAAGTCATTTCTGCTACTTTCAATAGTTGTATTTAAAGTTTTATCTGAGTTTCTGAAATTCGGTTCTGATATTCTAAATCTACCCTCAACAGAGTCATCACTTAGTGTAGCGCTAAGGTTTACTTTTGAACCTTTGCCCATATAATTATTTTCAGCAATGGAGAATGAAATACTAGAGCCACTAGTTCCAGTTCCAGCACCAGCAGAAATTTCACCTGTTGGCTTTTCCTCGACAACCACATCAACAACTTTTAGTTGATTAGAAGAACCCTCTTTAATATTGGTTTTGACTGTTTTAAAAATATTTCTAGATTTTATATTGTTAATTGATTTTTTAAACAAAATTTCATTATATGGATCACCTTCATCGGAAATAATTTCATTTCTGATAACACTTTCGTTAGTAATATAATTGCCTAGAATATTTATTTTTTCTACATATTCTTTTCTACTTTCAGTTAATTTAATGTTAAGATCAATTGTATTTTCTCCTAAAATCTCTGTATAAGATGCATTGAGAAATTCAAATTGTTTTTGAATTACTATTTTATCAATTTCTTTTAAAATTTTATCTATCCTGTTGATTGAATAATCCTTACCCTTCAATTTATTAGTTGTCTCTTTTATTTCAGAAAAATTTTCTGTGGGAAAGGATTTAGGTATATCTATATTAATTTCTTTAAATTTATATTTTGATCCTGCATCAATATTAAAAACTAGTTCAAAATTATTACTATCAATTAATTGAGCAAATGAACTGTTTACATTAACACTATAATATCCATTATTTTTATAATAATTTTTAAGTAAATTTTCATCTAATTTAATTCTATTTGCGTCAACATATTTTTTATTAGACAAAAATTTCCAGAACTTACTCTCCTCAGAAATAATTACATTCTTTAATTTTCGATCTTTTATTTTCTTATCGCCAATAAATTTAATTTTAGTAATAAATGCTTTTTCACCTAGATTAATTTCATATCTAAGATTTAATGTATTATTTTCATTTTTTTTAATTTTAGAATTTATTTCAGAAAAATAATATCCATTTACCTTCAAAATATTTTTTAATTTAGTCTCATCTCTTCTTACTTTATTTTCAACATATGGATTTTTTTCTTTTAGACTTAAATTATCATTAAGAAGTTTTAAAACTGACTTATTTTTAACACCAGTAATTTCTATAGATTGAATGATTGGGTTTTCAATTAACTTAACAAATAGAATCTCATTATTAATACTTATTGAAACATCTTCAAAAAATTCAGTTTCATATAAATCTTTTAAAACTTTATTTATTTTTTTAAAATCATAATCCTCATCGATATTTATATTTCCAAATAAAATAACATTTGAATCTGAAATTCTATTATTTCCCTCTATTTCAATTTTTTTTATAACTTCAGCGTTTGCTTTAAATGATATAAAGATTATAGCAAAAATTTTAAATAATATTCTCATACATTTCTATTCTATACATAGATTTAGCGTTTTCAATCTTACATATTTATTTAATTTAATAATTTGCTTTAAATCTTTAGGTTTTTTATATTTAAGATTTTTAAATTCTTTTTGACTAATTATATTGAATAATAGTTTGCTAATTTGATTAAACTTTATATTTCCAATTAAGTAATTTTTTACTAATTCATCGTTTGCAGCTACAATAACTGTTTCAAATAATGATATATCCTCCTGTATATAATCTAATATACCTAACAAAGGAAATTGCTTTTTATTTGGTTTAGATAATTTTAAATTATTTAAAGTATCAAAGTCTAAGCTTTTAGTGATTAATTTTTTTTTTAAATCTTTGCAAATATAATTAAAAATAGGTATTTTCATTGTAGTGTCGTGTACTAATAATTTTGAAGTTCCATTTGTATATTTAATTATTGAATGTAAATAGGATTTAGGATGTATTATTATTTCAAAAAACTTTTTTTTTAAATTAAATATTCTCTGAGCCTCTATTATTTCAAAAACTTTATTAATTAACGTTGCGGAATCTATAGAAATTTTTTTTCCCATTTTCCAATTAGGATGATTAATAGCCTTTGAGGGATTTACATCATTTAAACTATTTACAGGTAAGTTTAAAAAAGGTCCTCCAGAAGCGGTAATATAAATTTTGTCAATCAAAGATGTGTCAAATCCATTATTTAACGAGTAAATAGAGAAGTGTTCAGAGTCGATAGGAAAAAATGAAGATTTGTATTTTTTCAATTCAGCTAATATTAAATTCCATCCACAAATAATTGTCTCTTTATTTGCTATTCCGATTGTTTTTGTGTGTTTGATAATTTTAAGGGTTGGTTCTAGACCAGCAATTCCCGTTATCGAAGACATTACTAAATCTAATTTTTTTGTGAATATACTATCAATTTCTTTAAAATCATTATGAATTTTAAATTTTTTTTTTAAATTTTTTTTTTTATTTAATAATAAATAATGTTTTTTACTTGTGACTACTATATTTTTAACATTAAAATTTTTTGCTTGTTTTATTATCTCATCAATATTTTTGTTTGTTGTAAGTAATTTTACTTCGAAATTTTTTTTATTTTTTGAAATAATGTCTAAGGTTATTTTTCCAATTGAACCAGTAGATCCTAAAATTGCAATTCTTTTTTTCATAAATTTAAAAAATAAAAGTAAGAGAATAAAAATACAAATATCATACCATCAATTCTATCTAATATTCCACCATGACCTGGTATTATATTACCAGTATTTTTAAAACCTGATCTTCTTTTGAAATAGGAAATTGATAAATCTCCTAATTGAGAAATTATAGATAGAATTGCAATAAAAAATAAAATTAAAGTTAAATCACTCTGAAGGTTTTGATTTTTTAAAAAAATATTATTATTTAAAATTATGTAAAATACAGATACAGGTAAAAAAATTCCACCTAAAAAACCAGCAATAGTTTTATTAGGACTTATTCTGGTTAATTTTGGCCCTTTTAATGTTTTGCCAAAAACATATCCACCTATATCAGTCAATATACATATTAGTAAAATAAATAAAAATGTTAGTACGCCTTCATAGTCATAAAATGTTATATATCTAGTATTGTAAGCAGATATAAATGACAATCCAATAAAGATAAATCCTGGTATTAAATAATTTTTTAACTTTGCTATTTTTGTCCATTCATATGTAGCTATAGTAAAACATAAAAATAAAAAAAAGATAAAATAATATGATCCTAAATAAACCAGAAGAATAACAATTGGAATAATAATTACTGAACTAATAACTCTTTTTACCAATTCATTAAATTTCATATTTTTCCAAAGTTTCTTTTGATATTTTTAAATTTATTTAAGATTAACGAATAATCATTTTCATTAAAGTCAGGCCACAACTTTTTCTCAAAAAATATTTCAGAATATGCTAATTGCCAAAGTAAAAAATTGCTCAATCTTTTTGTATTACCTGTTCTAATCAATATATCAGGATCAGGCATATTAGAAGTATATAAGTTATGTGAAATAACTTTCTGTGTAATGTTTTTTTTATTTTTAATTAATTTTTTAATTGTATCGACTATCTCACTTTTTGATCCATAATTAAGTGCGAGATTAATTTGTAATCTATTGCTATTTTTAGTCTTCTCTTCTGAATAATTTATTATCTTTTTTATGTTATTTGGAAATTTGCTCCTATTTCCAATTATTTTTAATTTTATATTTTGTTTAACAAGATCTTCCAGTTTGTTTTTTAAAAAATTTTCTAACAGTTTAAGTAAAAAATTAATTTCCTCTTGAGGTCTTTTCCAGTTTTCTGTAGAGAAGGCAAATAAAGTTAAGTATGGGATTTTTTTTTTTAATGATATTTTAATTATTTTTTCAACAGTTTTTAAACCAGCTTTATGACCGTAATTTCTTGATTTTTTTTTTTTAATTCCCCAACGTCCATTACCATCCATTATGATGGCTACGTGTTTAATTGGATTCATATTGTCATGATTTCTTTTTCTTTTAAATTGATTTTATCGTCTATTTTTTTAATACTCTCGTCTGTAATATTTTGAATATTTTTTTCCTCTTTTTTTTCTTCATCCTCAGCAATATCTTTTGATTTAAGAAGTTTTTTTAATTCCTCATTTGCTTCACGTCTAATGTTTCTTATCGATATTTTGCATTGCTCGCCCATTTGCTTTATTTTTTTTTTAATCTCATTTCTTCTTTCTTCACTTAAGTTTGGAATTGGTAATCTAATTAATTGTCCATCTATTTGTGGGTTTAAACCCAAGTCAGATTTTCTTATGGCTGAGTCTACAAGAACAACATTTGAATTATCCCAAACTTGTATATTTATAACTCTTGGTTCTGGCGTTGTAATACTGCCCAATTGATTTATTGGCATTTTTTGACCATAGACATCAACTTTTATTAAATCTAACATATTAGAATTTGCTCTACCTGTGCTTAATGTACTTAAATCCTTGTTAAGTTTATCATATGTTTTATTCATTTTATTTTGATAATCTTTTTTGTTAAACATTAGTCACCTATTTTTAATCTATAAAAATCCTTCACTTTAAGTGCAGAAAAATTTAATTCTTTTATAATATCAGAAACTTTTTTTTTTGAGTCCATTACCCATAATTGTGACATTAAACTATTATCTTGCTTATATTTTTTTATTTTACCTAGACTTATTTTTTCTATTATATCTATGGATTTACCTGAATTTTTAAGTTCTTCATCAATCAATTTTTTTTCTTTTTCTATGATTTCGCTATCTATATCATTTTCATTTATAGCTAGTGGACTAGTAGCGGCTATATGCATAGATAATTGCTTACCAAAATTATCTATTTTTTCGTCATAGTTATCGTTTTCAATAGATACAATAACTCCTAATTTAGCAATATTATTTTTAATTATAGAATGTAAATAAAAATAGTTTTTTTGATTTATGTTTGAAAAAGTTTTTGATCTTCCGATAGTTATTTTTTCACCTATTTTAGATATTAGTTCAACTAAATTTTCACTAACTTTTTTACCATTATTCATTTTTTCATTATTAAGTTGTGATAAATCAGAATTTACATTATTATTAATCTTACTAAGCTCCTCAGCAAAACTTAAGAAATCGTTATTTTTAGCAACAAAATCAGTTTCGCAATTAATTTCAAGCATTGATATTTGATTTGCATTTTCACTAATACAAACTAAACCTTCATTTGCATCACGGCTCATTTTTTTTGAAGCTTTTGATATTCCTTTAATTCTTAAAATCTCAATTGATTTTTCTAAATCACCATTAGACTCTTTTAAGGCACTATTACAATCTTTAAATCCAGCTCCTGTGAGTCTCCTCAACTCTTTAACTTTTTGGATATCACTCATTTTTTAATTTAATGATTTATTTTTTTCAGTATCTTCTATTTTTTTTAAATTATTTGTTATTTTACTTTTATCTATTTTTTCATCTTCAGTATTATTTAAAATATTTTTATTAGCTTCAGCAATTGTCGATTTAATTAAATTACAGTACAAATCTATAGATCTTCGAGCGTCGTCATTTCCTGGAATTGGAAAATCAATTCCTTCTGGGTCAGAATTTGTGTCTAGTACAGCAATAATTGGTATACCTAATTTTATAGACTCTTTAATAGCTAATGACTCATAGTTTGTATCAATAATAAATACTAAGTCAGGGGTTTTTTTCATTTCAGAAATACCCCCCAAAGATCTTTCTAACTTATCTTTTTGAGAACTCATTTTTAATAATTCTTTTTTTGTAAATCCTCTATTTTCAGATGACAAATCTTTTGTTATTTTTTTTAATTTTTTAATAGAATTCGATATAGTTCCCCAATTAGTTAGCATGCCACCTAACCATCTATAATTGACATAGTATTGACCAGTGCTTTTACCTAATTCAGCAATTGCATCTGAAGCTTGTTTTTTTGTGGATATAAATAAAATTTTTCCGTTTTCGCTTATAGTTTTATAAACTTTTTGTAAAGCAAGCTGAGTTAATTCAAGTGTTTGGGTTAAATCTATAATGTGTATGGAATCTTTTTTTCCAAAAATGTACTTTTTCATTTTTGGATTCCATCTCAAAGTTTTGTGACCTAAATGAACTCCTGCTTCTAATAGTTGTTGGATTGTTATTTCTGGTATTTTCATATTTATTTCCGGTTATGCCTCCACAATTACTTCCTTAATAGTCAGGACCGGTGGTGTTAAACCATTAATTGTGTGCGTTTTAAAAGAGGTAATTACTAATAATTTATGACAATAACAAGCTTTTTTTTAGTTAATTTCTAGGGAAATATTATGTTTTTTTAACTCATTTATAGCATTTCTATTTACCTTTCTCTTATTATCTAAATCGAAAACCATATACTTATCATTATTTTTATATTTTATAGTTATTTCTGTATTGCCTAATTCGTTAATTTGTTCTGACAATTTATTTAATTGATTAAGATCGTTAATATAAAACTTAATATTTTTAATTGGAGTTTCGTATAAAGATTTTAATGAAGATATTTTATAAACATTAAATTTCTTAGTTTTCTTTTCGTCATCACTTATAGTTTTGAGAACTGTTAGCAGAACAGAACTACCTTCTTTTAATATATCTCTATTTTTTTCTAAAATCTCTGAAAAAACAAATAATTCAAAAACGCATGAAAGATCGGAAAATTTTATTACTGCGTATGGATTACCTTTATTGGTTTTTCTTTCTTGTACTTTTAAAATTGTAGCAGCTATTTTTGCTTCTTTTAAATTACCACTATTAGAAAAATTTTCATAATTATCAATTTTAAATTCTCCATATATATCTTTAAATTGATTCAATGGGTGGTCAGAAATGAAAAAACCAATAGATTCAAATTCTTTTGATAGTCTATCCTCAAATTTCCAGTCATCAATATCGTTAATAAAATCATCTTTAGGGACATCATTGTCATTAAACAAATTGAACTGATTAGATAATTTATTATCATCTAAGTTTTTTGACTTCAAAATTAAATTAGGAATAGTTTCGTAAAGGGCCGCACGGTTATTATTTATTTCATCAAAAGCACCAGCTTTTACTAAACCTTCTAACTGTAACTTATTAATATCTTTGTGGTTTGCTCTATTTATAAAATCACTGATAGATTTGAATTTTCCGTTTTTTTCTCTTTCGTCTACAATATTTGAAATTGCATCATATCCAACATTCTTAATTGATCCTAAAGCGTAATAAAAATTTTTATCATCAGCTTTAAAATCTGCATAGCAACTATTAATATTTGGTCTTATTACATTTAGTTTAAGCCTTTTAATTTCATCATAGAATTCACTGAGTTTTTTTTGATTGGATATATCCATTGTCATAGATGCGGAAAAGAATTCATTTGGATAATAAGTTTTCAAAAAAGCCGTTTGATAAGCAATAATTGCATATGCTGCTGCATGACTTTTATTAAAACCATATTCTGCAAATGGTTCTATTTTTAAAAATATGCCTGCAGCTATATCTTTTCTAATTCCATTTTTTATTGCTCCATCTATGAATCCTATTTTTTGTTTTTCAACTTCTGAACGCTTTTTTTTTCCGATTGCCTTTCTTAAAATATCAGCCTCAGCTGCGGTAAAACCTGAAAGTTTTTGAGCTATTTGCATAACCTGCTCCTGATAAATTATTACACCGTATGTAGGTTTTAAAATATCTTCTAACATTGGATGTATGTAGTCTGGTTCTCTTAAACCATTTTTGCAATCATTGTAGATTGGTATATTGCTCATAGGCCCAGGTCTGTAAAGAGCAACCAAGGCTATAATATCTTCAAGATGTGTAGGTTTCATATTAACTAAAGCATCTTTCATTCCAGAACTTTCTAATTGAAATAAACCAACTGTATTGCCATTTGATAAGGTATTAAAAACCTCCCTGTCATCATAATCTATTTTATCAACTGAAAATTCTTTATTTTTTTTCTGTATTAGTTTTTGTGCTTTATCTACGACTGTAAGAGTTTTTAAACCTAAGAAATCGAATTTAATAAGACCAGCATTTTCAGCAGAATACATATCAAACTGTGTAGATGGAAGTAATAATTCTGAGGATGCATCTTTATAAAGTGGAACTGAATTAGTAAGTTTCCTATCAGCAATAACAACACCAGCAGCATGTGTTGCAACATTTCTATTCAAGCCTTCTAATTTAAGAGATAGGTCAATCAATTTTTTAACTCTGGCATCATCTTTGATTAATTTTTGTAATCTTGGTTCTGAATTTATACATTCAATCAAACTTTTAGGTCTGGATGGATCAAATGGTATAAGTTTGGCAATACTATCAACAAAACCATATGATAATCCAATTACTCTACCAACATCTCTTATTACCATCCTAGCCTTCAGCTTACCAAAAGTTATTATATGTGCTACGCTATCTTTATATTTTTTATTTAAATACTCAAAAACTAGATCTCTTTTTTCCTCACAAAAATCAATATCAAAATCAGGCATTGAAATTCTCGCAGGATTTAAAAATCTTTCAAAAATAAGATTATACTTTATTGGGTCAACATCTGTAATCAATAGACACCATGCCACTAAGGATCCAGCACCGGATCCTCTACCTGGCCCAACTGGAATTTCATTATTTTTTGCCCATATTATATAGTCAGAAACAATTAGGAAATAACTTGAGTATTTCATCTCAATTATGATGTCTAGCTCATGATTTAGTCTTTTTGTGTACTGGCTATATAATTCGTGATCTTCAGGTTTTTGATCATCTCTACAGAAAACAGTTCTAAATTTCTTTTTCAAACCCTCGTTTGATAACCTTTTTAATTTATTATCAGCACTTTCGTCTTTTTCAGAACTTATATTTGGTAAAATTGGATCTGAGGGTGTTGGTCTAAAACTACATCTAAATGGTAAGTTATAGTTATTTTCTAAAGCTTCAGGTATATCTTCAAATATTTTTTCCATTTCAAGATGTGATTTCAAATAATGTTCGCTGGTATAAGACTTTCTAGTCTTATCATTTAAATAAGATTTATTACCAATACAAATTAATGCTTCATGTGCATCATGCATATTTTTTTCAATATAAAAAACCTCATGTGATGCAATGACGGGAATATTATGTTTTAAAGATAGGTTTAAATTAAATTTTTCAAAAGATTTCTCGTCTTTATCTGAATGCCTCTGAATTTCTATATAAAAATTATCGCTATAATAATTTTTTAATTTTTTATAGATATCTTCTATTAATTCAAATTTTCCTTTATTAAATAAGTTACCAATTAAACCATTTATTGTTCCGGACATAACTATTAAACCTTTATTTTTATCAAATAAATCACTTAATTTACAATGAGGCTTGGATAAATTATCATTCTCAAGGTAAGATTTTGATGATAATTCAATCATATTTCTATAACCTTGCTCATTTTTTGCAATTAAAGTCAGCAAACCTTCTTGATCCTCAAATTTAAAAATTATTTGGGTACCTATTATTGGTTGGGTTCCACCCTTAACGATTTTTTCAGAAAATTCTAAAGCTCCACACAAATTTGATGTATCTGATATTCCTAAACTTAATATTTTATTCTCTTTACAATAAGTATTAAGATCATCTATTTTTAAAGCCCCTTCGCATATAGAATATTGTGTGTGTATCTTAAAATGTGTAAATTTTTTTGGGTTTTCAAATTCTTGCATTGTAAGTTTTTATCTTACCATCATGAATTTGCAATTTATAATCTGCCATTTTTGCGAAATATAAATTGTGGGTTGCATAAATTAATACTCTGCTTTTGCTTTTTAATTTAAAAAGGAGTTTAAATATTTCCTTTGAATTTTTGTGATCTAAACTTCCAGAAGGCTCATCAGCTAGTATGATTTCAGGAGAATTTATAACAGCTCTAGAAATAGCTACTCTTTGCGCTTCACCACCTGATAATTCTGATGGATAATGATTCTGTCTATTTTTAAGATTCATCATGTTTAATATTTTATTTGCATCCTTCTTTGCAGTAATTAAATCATTGTTTATTGTCAATTTTGACAAATATACATTTTCTAAGGCGTTAAAATCTGATAGCAAATTATTTTCTTGATAAATTATACCTATTTTACTTGCTCTTAAGTGGTCATTTTTTTCAATATTATTGAAATCAATTTTTGAGCTTTCAAAAAATAAACTGCCTGAAGTTGGTCTATCTATTAATGATAAAATATTTAAAAAAGTTGATTTTCCTGATCCTGATGGTCCGATAATTGAGTAAGTCTTACCTTTTTTGAAAGTAAAATTAATATCTTTTAATACTTTAATATTATTTTTTTCAAATCTTTTTGAAATATTTTTTAGTATTATAAGTGGTTTATTCATATTTCAGTGATTTTATTGGATCAATATTTGCAGCCTTTATAGCTGGATATAAAGAAACAATGACCGTGATTAAAATAGATACAAGACCAATAATTGAGATAGATAAAAAATTTATTTCCGAAGGCATTTTGCTTAAAAAGTAAATTTCTTCAGGGAATAAAGTAATACCAAAAACGTTACTTAACAAAACTCTAACCTCCTCAATATAAATTGAAAATAATACGCCTAAAATAATTCCAAAAATTGTAGCACTAGTTCCGATTATTAAACCCACTAAAAAGAAAATTTTTTTAATAGAATTATTTTGTACACCAAATGATTTTAAAATTGCTATTTCTTTAGTCTTATTTTTAACAAGAATTGTAAGACCAGATATAATATTAAAAGCTGCAACAATTATAATTAAAGTTAGTATAATAAACATTACATTTCTCTCTACTTTCAAGGCTGAAAAAAGAGATTTATTTTGTTCATCCCAGGTATAAATAAGCTCTTCGTTAAATATATTTTTCAAAATTTTTTTCTCTGAGCTTATATTTTTTGGACTTTTAAGGAAAATTTCAAAATATCTACTATCAACATCTAAATTAAACAGCTCTTCAATATCTCTAATATTAAGGAACGCCACACTTTGATCAAATTCTATTAATCCACTTTCAAATATAGAGTCGACAATATACGCTTCTTGCTTCGGCAAAGAACCTACAATGGTGTTTATACCAAATGGAGACATAATAACAATTTTATCTCCAATTTTAGCGTTAATTATATAACTAAGCTCTTTACCTATAGATATGTGTTTAATATTAAGTTTTTTATTTCCTATAAATTCTTTTTTATTTACTAAAGATAATTTACTAAAATCATTTTTTTTATATGCTCTAAGTAAAATACCTTTGGTGTATTCTTTATTAATAATTAGTCCTTCTGCACTATTCGTTATTAAAATTTCATCAGATATTTTTTTTATTTCTTTTCGCTCAAATTTTTTAAAATTTATGGATTTCTCATAAGGTTTAATTATTACATGTGGATTAAATCCTACAATCTTATTTATTAATTCAGTTCTAAAACCATTCATTACTGACATAACAATTATCAATACAGCTACACCAAGACTGATTCCAGCAAATGAAAAAGCTGATATTATATTAATAAAACCCTCTTTTTTTTTGGTTCTTAAATATCTAAGTGTAATTTTTTTTTCTAATTCAGAGATCAATTTTATAATTTGTTAATTATTATTTTATAAATTTCTTCCATTTTAGTTTTAGTCACATCTTTGCCGATTTCTTTAAACTCGATAAGATCATCCTCAGATTTTTTTCCAAGAATAATTTGAAATGGGACGCCAATCAAATTAAATTTTTTCATTTTAGATGATATACTTTCATCAGTATCATCTATAATTGTGTCAATATTTTTACTTTTTAAAAATTCATGAATATTTAGCGCTTTTTCTAAATTTGTTTTATCATTTTTATTTATCTGGGGTAATATTGCACAATGATAAGGAGATATAGCCAAGGGCCATTTCATAATTTCATTCTTCTCATCATATTTCGCTTCAATTATAGCACCAACCAATCTAGAAACACCTACACCATATGAACCCATTTTTACAAATTCTTTTGATCCATTAAAATCTACAGACGCGTTCATTGGTTTTGAATATTTGTCGCCAAAGTAAAATATATGACCAACTTCAATTCCCTTCGTTTCTAATTTATTTTCAGATTTCACATTGCTATCAAATTCTTTTTGATTAAATTTCTCGTCTGTTACAGCATAATATTTATTGTATTCTTTACGTAAATCCATTAATGATTTTTTATCTAAAGCTACTTCATCATTATTAACATCGAATATCCTTCGATCAGTATATACTTTGCTCTCACCTGTATTGGCAATTATTACAAACTCGTGGGATAGATTTCCTCCAATAGGCCCCGTATCAGCCGCCATAGGAATAGCTGAAAGGTCTAATTTTTTAAAAGTTTTTAAATAAGATAAAAAGAATTTATTATATGAGTGTTGAGCTTCTTCATCCGTTAAGTCAAAAGAATATGCATCTTTCATGTAAAATTCACGACACCTCATTACACCAAATCTTGGTCTTAATTCATCTCTAAATTTCCATTGAATATGGTACATCAATTGAGGAAGGGATTTATATGACTTGATACTAGATCTAAATATTTCAGTTATTAATTCCTCATTTGTGGGTCCATATAATAATTCTCTGTTTTGTCTATCTTTAATTCTTAGCATCTCTTCACCGTAATCCTCGTATCTACCACTCTCTTTCCATATTTCACTAGACTGAATAGTTGGCATTAATATTTCTTGTGCTCCAATCCTATCTTGCTCTTCTCTAACTATTTGTTCAATTTTCTTCATGACTTTAAATCCTAATGGTAACCATGAGTAAATTCCGGCTGATGACTGTTTAATCATCCCAGTTCTTAACATTAATTGATGAGATTTAATTTTTGCCTCAGATGGGTTATTTTTAAGGATAGGGATTAAAGATTTCGAAAAATACATTCTTTTAAATTCTTACTAGATTTATATTGGTTATTGGTCTTTTGCCAGTCTTTTCCTTAGTAAATTTTCTACAAGTAACTTTTAAAGCATCTTTAAAATTTTCATCTTGTTTTTTGTTATTTAATGAAAATGATTTAGCTATTTTATCAATTTCATCTTGTATAGAAATTTTAAATTCCTCAGTATTTAAAATCGGTATTCCCATAAAATTAACAATTGGCGTATTATGAATATTTCCTTGTGTTGTTATAATAAGAGTAATATCTAAATGTCCATTCTGTGAAATATTTCTTCTCTCTTTAATAGATTTAGACTCCTCTTCCACCCCAATATTTCCATCTAAAAAAATTTTTCCATAAGGCGCTTTATCAAAAACTTCTGGGGAATCTCCAGGAAATATTCTTACAATATCTCCATTTTCTACCTTAATAGGATGGGGAACATTTAACTTTTTTGCAAAATCAATATGCTCTAACATATGTCTTTGTTCACCATGAACTGGTATAATAGAGTTCGGTTTAATCCATTCATACATATCTTTTAAATCGTCTCTATTCGGGTGACCCGATACATGAACAAAATCTGTCTCCTCTGAAATAACATTTATACCTTCTCTGACTAATTGGTTGTGAAGTTTATAAAGTTTTTTCTCATTTCCAGGAATTATTTTTGATGAAAAAATTACAGTATCTCCTGCTTCGACGAATACATCTGGATGTATATAATTTGATATTCTGTTCATAGCTCCCATAGGTTCACCTTGACTACCTGTGCATAAATAGATTATTTTTTCACTTGAAATATTTTTAGCATCACGTGGATCAATTGGTTCTATAACATCACTTAAGTATCCACATTGTTTTGCTGCCTTATAAATTCTGTGCATAGATCTTCCTACAAGAGAGATATTTCTTCCCGTTTTTTCTGCACAGTAAAAAATTGTTTCCATTCTAGCAACATTAGATGCGAAAGATGTAACTATCACTCTTTTTTTTTGCTT
This sequence comes from uncultured Pelagibacteraceae bacterium, assembly GCA_902529105.1. Taxonomy (GTDB): domain Bacteria; phylum Pseudomonadota; class Alphaproteobacteria; order Pelagibacterales; family Pelagibacteraceae; genus Pelagibacter. Next base: position 16,873 of record CABZUW010000009.1, on the reverse strand, counting down.
TTCTATAATCTTTAACATGCTATCTCTTACATCTTTTTCTGAGCCCGACCTACCAACGCTTAATACGTTTGTAGAATCGCATATCATCGTTAAAACACCTTCTTTTCCGATTTCTATTAATCTTTTTGAATTCATGTTATCTCCAACTAAAGGGTTTGGGTCACACTTCCAATCCCCTGTATGAAGAATACTTCCTGCTGGAGTTTCTATTCTAAGTCCATTAGGTTCAACAATAGAATGAGTCATTGTAATAAATTCAATTTTAAATGGTTTTAAATTAATTGTGGAGCCTAACTGCACAATTTGTAAATAAGATGTGATATCAATCTTTTTTTCTCTAAATTTTTCAGTAACGAGTGCAGCTGTGAAAGGTGTAGCATAAATCTTACATTTAAATTTTGGCCAAACGTGTGTTATCGCGCCTATGTGATCTTCATGGGCATGTGTTAGAATAATTCCTAAAAAGTTATCCTTTTTATCCTCTGCATATCCTGGATCCGGGTATATCAGGTCCACACCTGGGATTGAGTCATCTGCAAAAGTAACACCAACATCTACCATTATCCATTTATGATCATCTTCTTGACCATATCCAAATAAATTCATGTTCATGCCAATTTCACCAGCGCCACCTAATGGGCAATAAAGAAGTTCATCTTTCATCTAATTCAATAACCTCACTAATTTTATTATACCGTTAAGAGTAATATCTTTATTTAAATTAATCTTATAATCAAAAGAATTTTTGAATATATGGGCTAAACCACCAGTAACTATTATTTTAAAATTTATTTTTGTTTCTCTTTTAATTAAAAAAATGATTTTGTTAATAAGTCCAATATAACCCCAATAAAAGCCAGAGATTACCGAATTATTAGTATTTTTACCAAGTATTTTTTTAATTTTTTTTAACTTAATATTAGGTATTAATGAAGCTTTGCTAGATAAGTTATTTAAAGATGTTTGAACACCTGGTGCTATAACCCCACCAATGTAGTTGTTAGACTTTACCACATCGAAAGTAGTAGCTGTGCCAAAATCTATAATTATATAGTTTTTATATTTTTTAAAAACACTGATTGCATTTGCTAGTCTATCTGAACCTATTTGTTTTTTGTTTACTTTTATATTTATTATTTTATTTAGATTTAATTCTTTAATTTCAAAAGAATTTTTTTTTGTTTTAATTTTAAAAAATTTTTTAATAACTTTGTATTTATCGGGAACAACACTTGAAAATAGCAACTTTTCAATATTTTTAAAATTTTTTTTTATTAATAAAGTTTTATGTGTTAGATATTTAATTGAAAGTTTTTGGGTATTTAACGTAATTTTTTTAATCTTTTTATAACGGTTGTTAAGTAAACAAATTTTTGTTTCTGTATTTCCTATATCACCTACTAAGAACATTGTTGAAGATTTATTATATTGTTTTCAAAAATTTTTTTTATTTTAAAAAAAATCTTATATTTTGATACGTTTCTATTTAAATGTTTATTCAAGTATGTAGTTTGATATTTATTTATTTTAGGACTTTCTACAATATTAATGCCGATGCCAACAATAATAAAATATTTATTATTATACTTTATTATCTCCTGTAAAATACCACATATTTTCTTACTATTAATAAGAATATCATTTGGATATTTTATAGAAATATTTTTTTTTATAATAGTTTTTAATGTTTTGAATATTAATAAACAGTTTTTTTGGGTAATTTTTTTTAAATTATAATTTGAATTTACTTTGTAAAAAATTGTTGTGAATAAATTTCCTTTCAAAGAAATCCATTTATTACCAAATTTGCCTCTACCTTTTTTTTGCTCATTTGTAATTATGATTCCTTGCTCAATACCACTTTTTATTTTTCTTATGGCAACATCATTTGTACTCATAACTTTTTTATAAGTAAATTTTAATAGTTTCATTACAAAATTACTATTTTAGAGATTAGTGCCTGTAAAGGACTTGGATAAATAAAATAAATTAAAATTATCACCGTAGAAACTAATAAAGAAATCTTAAGTCCAATATCATGATTAATATCGAATTTTTCTGTTTGACTATCAAAGTAGATAGTTTTTATTACTCTTAAGTAATAAAAGGCTGCAACAACCGTTGAAAGCAATCCAACTATAGCTAAAAAATACATTTCTTCTTTTATAACTGCCAAGAAAATATAAAATTTTGCAAAAAAACCCGCCAATGGTGGTATTCCAGCTAATGAAAACAATGAAATTAATAAACATAAAGCTAAAATTGGATGATTCTTTGATAAACCGGATAAATCACTTAAATCTTCATAGTAGATATCATTTCTTTTCAACATAAATAAACAACTAAAAAAAGCTAAGTTCATTAATAAATATATAGAAATATATATAATTGAACTTTGAATCCCCTCATTAGTACCTACTGCTAGTCCAGCTAATGCAAAACCCATGTGACTAATAGAACTATAGGCCATCAAACGTTTTAAATTTCTTTGTCCAATAGCTGCAACCGCCCCAAAGACCATTGAGGCAATGGACACAAAAATAATTATGGTTTGCCATTGATCAATAAGATTAATAAATGGAACATATAAAAATCTTATAAATACTGATAACGCAGCTATCTTAGGTAGAATAGCAAAAAATATTGTAACTGATGTTGGGGAACCTTGATAAACATCTGGTGCCCACATGTGAAAAGGAACAGCCGAAATTTTAAATGCTAAACCAACCAGTATAAATACTATTCCTAATGTTAGACCATACTGTACCTCATTAATATTGTTTGATATTTGATCAAAATTTGTGGATCCTGAAAAACCATAAATTAAAGAACATCCATACAAAAGTAATCCAGATGATAAAGCGCTCAAAACAAAATACTTTAACCCAGATTCTGAAGAAAGCTGATCGTTCCTTTTAAAAGAGGCTAAAACATATAATGCAAGGGATTGTAATTCTAAACCTAAATAAAATACCATTAAATCGTTAGAACTAATCATAATAAACATACCCAAAATTGAACTTAACAACAAAATTGGATACTCGATTTTGAAAATTTTATTAATTTTTAAATATTTAGATGAAGAAAGCATAACAAATATTCCAGAAACTATAACAAGAACTTTCATAAAATTTGATAAGTGATCAACCTTGTATGCTCCATTAAAAAGGTAAAAATTATTAAAACTAAATAAATTTAAATTTATCAAAAGAGACAGGAATAAAGTAAAAATCGATAAATTGTATACAATGCTTGAACTATTATTCTTAAAAACGCCCAGAATTAACAATGACATTAATGACAAAGAAATAAATATTTCAGATGTAATTAAGTTTATATTTTCCATTAATTTTTACCCGCAAAATAGATATCTAAATTTGCATTATATGTCTGGATTAAACTGTTTATAGAAACATCTATTGTATTAAAAATTGGCTCTGGGTAGAAACCATAAAATATAGATGGTATCGCAAGTGTCCACAAAATTATTTTTTCAGACTTATTAAGGTCAACAATATTTTTTAAATCAGCATTAACAATTTTTCCAAAGACTACTCTACGATATAGCCAAAGCATATATGCAGCGCTTAATATTACGCCAATACTTGCAAAAATGGCAACTATGAAACTCTTTTTAAATGCTCCCAATAAAATCAAAAATTCCCCTACAAATCCTGTTGTACCTGGAAGACCTACGGCACCTAATGTAAATATCATAAATAAAATTGCGTATTTAGGCATAACTGAAACCAAACCACCATAATCTTTAATTTGTCGGGTATGTCTTCGATCATAAATAACTCCAACACATAAAAATAAAGCTGCAGATATCAATCCATGACTGATCATTTGTATTATACTTCCTTCGATACCTTGTTGTGTCATTGTAAATATTCCAAGTGTAACAAAACCCATATGTGCTACTGAAGAATATGCAATTAGCTTTTTCATATCGTCCTGCATTAAAGCAACTAAAGAGGTATAAATTATTGCAATAATACTTAAGACGTAAACTAGTGGTACAAAATATTCTGAGGCAACAGGAAATAATCCAATAGAAAATCTAATAAAACCATAGCCTGCCATCTTAAGCAAAATAGCTGCTAACAACACTGAGCCTGCAGTGGGTGCTTCGACATGTGCATCTGGCAACCATGTGTGTACAGGCCACATAGGAGTTTTAACCGCGAATGAACTAAAAAATGCTAACCATAACAAATTTTGATATTTTTGATCAATTCCTATTTTATAAAGTTCTTGAACGTCTGTCGTGCCTGCTATCCAATATATGGATATTATAGCAACTAACATTAATACAGAACCGAGCAATGTATAGAGAAAAAATTTAAATGCGGAATAAACTCTTCTTTCACCGCCCCATATACCAATTATAAGAAACATAGGAATTAAACCACCTTCAAAAAAAAGATAAAAAACAACTAGGTCTAGTGAACAAAAAACACCAATCATTAGTGATTCCATTATCAAAATAGCTATTAAAAAATCTTTTAGTCTATATTTGATTGTAGAAATTACAGAAATTACACATAAGGGAGTAATAAAAGCAGTAAGCACTACAAACAGAATAGAAATTCCATCAATTCCTACTTTATAATTAATAAGTCCTGATATCCATTCTCTATCTTCAATAAATTGAAAATCAGAGATGCTTTTATCAAAAATATACCAAAGATATAATGACAGTAAAAAGTTAGAAAATGTTATAAAGATTGAAACATATTTAATTGCTCTATTTTTTTCACTAGACTTGTTAAAAAATATAAAAACTGATCCAATTAAAGGAAGCAAAATTAAAGAGGATAAAATTGGAAAATTCATTAATTAATTATTAAAATTGTTAAAAATACAGAAAATCCCAATAACATTATAAAGGCGTATTGATATATAAAACCAGATTGAAATTTGACAGCTTTGTTTGAGATTTTTTTAATTAATAAAGATATTCCGTCTGGTCCAAATTTATCAATTATCGAACCATCAATCTTTTTCCAAAAAAACAAACCAATTTTTTTTGATTGCTGAACAAAAATAAAGTCATAAAGTTCATCAAAATACCATTTGTTTTTAAAAAAATTATAAAGTGGCTTATTTGCTTCAGCTATTAAAGATGGTATTTTAGTTTTTTTTACAAATATATAAAAAGTAAATGGTATACTCAAAGTAACTATAATTGGAGTTGTTAGTAAAAACCATAATGGAGGATGCTCTGTACTGAGCGGATTTATCAAAAAAATTGACGATTTCCAAAATTTGTTAAAGCTGTCTGGCCCTATAAACAAATCTTTAAATATAAATCCTATTAAAATTGACCCTAATGCCAAAATCATTAAAGGTATAATCATTACTGCGGGTGATTCATGCATTTCATTAATTGAAACATTTGGGTTATTATATTTTCCGTGAAATGTTTTAAAGATTAATCTCCAAGAATATATTGAAGTTAGTAAAGCAGTAAATATTCCTACACTTGCTGCAATATAACCTAGATTTGTTCCCTTAAGATAAGCAAATTCAATAATAGCATCTTTAGAATAAAATCCTGAAAGTAAAGGAAAACCTGTTAACGCAAGTGTTCCAATTAGCATCAATACATAGGTGTATGGAAGTTTTCTATTCACTCCACCCATTAAATTTATATCTTGTTCATCTTTAAACGAATGAATTACAGAGCCTGCTCCTAAAAATAAAAGTGCTTTAAAAAAGGCATGAGTAAAAAGATGAAACATCGCCACATTATACGCACCTACTCCTGCTGCAAAAAACATATACCCTAATTGACTACATGTTGAATAAGCAATTATTTTTTTTATGTCGTTTTGGACTAATGCTATTGTTGCAGCAAATAAAGCTGTGGTCATACCAACAATCGTCACTATTGCTAAAGCTAAAGGTGAATACTCATAAATTGGAGAGCATCTGACAACAAGAAAAACTCCTGCTGTAACCATTGTTGCGGCATGAATTAATGCAGATACTGGTGTAGGTCCTTCCATTGCATCAGGTAACCAAGTGTGTAAGAATAATTGTGCAGATTTACCCATTGCACCTATAAACAAAAGTAAGCAAATAAGATTGATCGGATTTAGATTTATACCTACAAAATTGAGTTCACTCTGACTAAATGTAGATATTTGTTCAAAAACCTCGTCATAATTGATTGTTCCGCACATATAAAAAATTAAGAATATGCCTAACGCTAATCCGAAATCACCTACTCTATTTACTAAAAATGCTTTAATAGCAGCAGCATTAGCAGTTTCACGTTTAAACCAAAATCCAATTAGAAAATATGAACACAATCCAACTCCTTCCCATCCAAAAAATAATTGTAAAAAATTATCTGATGTAACTAAAGTTAACATTGAGAAAGTAAACAAGGATAAATAAGACATGAATCTTGGTTTATGAGGATCATGAGACATATATCCAATAGAGTAAATATGAACTAAAGATGATACAAATGTAACCACCACAAGCATTACAGAGGATAATGCATCAATTTTGATAGACCAATTTACATTGAGTGTTCCTGAATTAATCCATTTAGCAACTATTAGGTTGCTTTCGTAATTATTTGTTAAAACATTATAAAAAATTAAAATTGAAAATATTGCCGAGATAGATACAAAAGCAGAGGTTAAAATTTGAGAGAATTTATTACCTATCAATTTTCCAAAAAAACCTGAAAAAAAAGCACCTAATAAAGGTAAAAATATAACAATGTATTCCATCTTATCCTTTTAATTTGTCTATTTCCTCAACACGAATTGTTCCTGCATTTCTAAAATAAACAACTATTATGGCAAGTCCAATCGCAGCTTCGGCAGCAGCTACAGTCAAAATAAAAAGTGTAAATATTTGACCCGTAAGATCGCCTAGAAAAACTGAAAAAGATACTAAATTTATATTTACAGCCAAAAGTATAAGTTCAATACTCATTAAAATTACAATAATATTTTTTCTATTTAAAAATATTCCAGCAACACCTATTGTAAAAATAATAGCGCTTAAGGTTAAATAGTGTCCTAAATTTATTTCAAACATCAATTTTTACCCCTTTATTTTTATCGACATTAACAATTTCAACTCCACTTATTTTTTCTCTCGAAATTTGTTTTATATAGCTCTGTCTTTTCAAACCAACTCTTTTTTTATAAGTTAAAACGATTGCACCGATCATTGAGACCAATAATATCATGCCAGAGATTTGAAATAGATGAATGTAGTCGGTATATAACACTGATCCAATTGAGTGAGTATTTGTAGCGCCTGACATAACTTCAGGTTTCAAATTAGAAAATATTTCAGGTTTAAGTTTCCAACCACCAATTACCACAATTAATTCAAAAAAAATGATTGTGCTAATTAAAAAACCAACAGGTATATGTGAACTATTTTGCTCTTTACTTTTTTTACTCTGAAACCACTCATTTTCCTGTTGGGCAACATTCAACATCATCACAACAAATAAAAATAATACTGCTACTGCGCCAACATAAACTATTAACATGATCATACCGAGAAATTCTGCACCACTCATAATAAAAAGACATGAAATACTTACAAAATCTAATATTAAAAAGAAAACTGAGTGAACTGTATTTCTAGAGACAGTTACCATTATTGCAGAAACGATAGCAATTAATGCGAAAATATAGAAAAAAATTCCTTGAATCATTCGATCATCGATGAGCATTATCAGCTTTAATATTAGCAGCTAATATATTTTCCCATCTGTCACCATTTTCTAAAAGTTTTTCTTTATTATAAAACAACTCTTCTCGAGTTTCTGTTGCAAATTCAAAATTTGGACCCTGAACAATTGCATCAACTGGGCATGACTCCTCACATAGACCACAATAAATACATTTTAACATATCAATATCGTATCTTGTTGTTTTCCGACTTCCATCAGGTCTCTCTTTAGATTCTATGGTAATTGCTTGTGCAGGACATACGGCTTCACAAAGTTTACATGCAATACATCTTTCCTCTCCATTTGGATATCTTCTTAACGCATGCTCACCTCTAGCCCTTGGACTGATTTTACCTTTTTCAAATGGATAATTAATTGTTTTTTTCTTTTTAAAAACCTCTTTAATCGCAATAGATAATCCGATTATAAACTCGGTCATAAAAATTGTTTTTAAAAATCTTTTTAATTTCATAATTAAACCTTTGGCAATAAATCAAAATATATTAAAAAACTCGAAGTCAAAACCACATAAATTAAAGAAAAAGGTAAAAATATTTTCCAACCCAATTTCATTAATTGATCATATCTATATCTAGGAACTATTGCTTTAACCAGTGCAAATAAAATAAATAAAAACAACATTTTTATTATAAACCACACTACTGGAGGTATTAAATTTAATGGATACAAATCAATTGGTGATAGCCATCCACCTAAAAATAAAATAGACCCTAACGCACACATCAAGAGAATGTTAGCATACTCACCAAGCCAAAACATTGCATACATCATTCCTGAATATTCTGTTTGATATCCAGCAACTAATTCGGCCTCAGCTTCCGGTAAATCAAATGGAGGTCTGTTTGTTTCAGCCAAGGCAGAAATAAAAAATATTACAAACATCGGGAACAAAGGTAGTATAAACCACATATCTTTTTGAGCTAAAACTATATCGGTTAAGTTAAGTGATCCAACACAAAGCAAAACATTTATAATTATTACTCCTATGGAAACCTCGTAGGAAACCATTTGGGCAGCAGATCGGATTGAGCCAAAAAAAGGATATTTTGAATTAGATGCCCATCCACCCATTATAATCCCGTATACACCCAAAGATGAAACTGCAAACAAATATAGTATACCAACATTTATATCTGCTAAAACTAAGTTCTCATCAAAAGGTATAACTGCCCAAGCAATTAATGCTAAGGTCATTGTCACAATAGGTGCAAGTATAAATATTATTTTGTTTGAAGTGGCCGGTATTATGATTTCTTTAAAAATATATTTTAACGCATCAGCAAGCGACTGTAGTAATCCAAATGGACCAACCACATTAGGGCCTCTTCTTTTTTGCACAAATGCCCAAACTCTTCTATCTAGCCATACTATCAAAGCAACTGCTGTAAGAACTGGCAAAACTAAAAAAATAATTTTATAAGTTTCTATTAACAGTGTTTCTAAATAAAATAACGACATTTATCCCTCAGTACCGGTCTTTTGAAAATCAATTTTCAAATTTCTGCACTCAGACATTGTCTTTGATGCCCTAGCAATTACATTAGAATAATAATAATCAATTGGTACGGTAATTACTTCCTCATCAAAAAATTTACCTTTAACACTTTTTTCAAAAATATTTTTTTTTTCTTTGAGGTTTAAATTCAAATAATTTAACATATTATCAATTAATTGGTCTTTGTTGTTAAAAAGATTTTTACTTTCTAATAATTTTGAAATTTCATTTATTATAATCCATTCTTCTTTAGAATTACCTGTTGGATATGATGCTTTAAATGCTTTCTGCAGCTTTCCTTCTAAGTTAGTATAAAAACCATCTTGCTCAGTATAAGCTGGAGAAGGAAGTATAATATCTGCACTTTCAGCACCTTTATCACCATGGCTTCCTATATAAACTACAAATTCTTTATTTTTTTTAAATTTTATATTGTCCTGACCAAATAAAAAGACAATTTCTAATTTATTCTTATGTAGTAAATCTAAAGTATGATTAAATTCGTCAGACTCTCCTACTATCTTCAAATCATATCCTCCAACATTGGCTGCATCTTTAGAAATAATGTTTAAAGGTTTCCAATCTTCATCCATATTACTTATATGATCATTTAAAAATTCTTTACATTTATTTAATAAATAATTTGCAGATTGTAGTAAGAAAAACGAGTAACCTAAAATAATTAAAGGTTTTTTTGCCTTTTTAAATTCATTGTAAATAGCACTTTGTTTTTCGAAAAATTTACTGACATCTTCCGTCGTATTACCAATGACTTTATATGGATATGTTAAATCACCTTGATCACTTATTGAATAAATATTTGTTTTGTTGTTTAAATAAGTTTTTCTAATTCTCGCATTTAATATTGTGGCTTCATATCTTGGATTTGTTCCAATTAATAAAATAAAGTCACTATCTTCAATTCCGTTAATTTCAGAATTAAAAATATAATTAGATCTATTACTTAAATCTAAATATGTATAATCATGTCGAGAGTCTAAATTTTTAGATTTCAAAACTTTACTAAAAAATTCTTTAGCAGAGTATTGTGTTTCCATATTTGTCAAATCGCCTGTAAAACCACCAATTTTTAAAGGATCTGTGCTAATTATTTTTTTTTTTATTATTTCAAGAGCATTATTCCAATCTGTCTTCTCGAAAACACCATTTTTTTTTATAAATGGGGTATCTAATCTTTGATTTTTTAATCCATCACACGCGTATCTTGTTTTGTCTGAAATCCACTCTTCATTTATATCATCGTTAATCTTAGGCAGGATTCTTTTTACCTCCCATCCATAAGTGTCAATTCTAATATTTGAACCTACTGCATCCATAACATCTATACTTTCTGTTTTCTTAAGCTCCCAAGGTCTTGCCTCAAATACATAAGGTTTTGATGTTAGTGCTCCTACAGGACATAAATCAATTACGTTAGCAGACAGTTCAGATTGCATTGATTTTTCTAAATAAGTTGTAATTTGCATATCTTCCCCTCTTCCTATTGCACCTAATTCAGGTACCCCTGCAACTTCTGTTGCAAATCTAATACATCTCGTACAATGAATACACCTGGTCATTTGAGTTTTAATAAGTGGACCCATATATTTTTCAGGCACATGTCTCTTATTTTCTTTAAACCTCGATTTATCAATTCCATAAAACATCGATTGATCTTGCAAATCACATTCACCACCTTGGTCACAGACAGGACAGTCTAATGGATGATTTGCTAATAAAAATTCCATTACACCTTTTCTAGCTTTCTCAACCTTTTCAGTATTAGTTCTTATTATCATACCCTCAGAAGCAGGCATCGCACATGAGGCTACTGGCTTTGGAGATTTTTCCATCTCAACCAAACACATCCTACAATTTCCAGCTATTGACAGTTTTTCATGGTAACAAAATCTTGGTATTTCAACTCCAGCCTTTTCACAGGCTTGAAGAACTGTTAAACCATCTTCAATTTCGATATTCTTATCATTTATTTTTAATTTAATCATTATTTATCAAGCAAATGTTGATCCACTAAATATGGAATATTTCTGTCCTTCTTAACTAAAGGATTAAAATTATTTCTTTCTTCAATCTCTTTTTTAAAATGTCTAATTAAACCTTGTACCGGCCAAGACGATCCTTCACCGAAGGCACATATAGTATGTCCTTCAATTTGTTTTGTTACATCCATTAACATATTTACTTCATCTTTAGATGCTTCACCTTTAGCCATTCTTTCTAACATTCTCCACATCCAGCCAGAACCTTCTCTACAAGGTGTACATTGACCACAGCTTTCATGTTTATAAAACCTGGCTATTCGTGCCATACATTTTATAATATCTTGGTCTTTGTTAATAACAACAATTCCAGCTGTTCCTAATCCACTTTTTTCTTTAACCAACGAGTCAAAGTCCATTGTAATTGTATCACAAATTTCTTTAGGTAATAAAGGCATCGAAGATCCACCCGGTATAACTGCTTTTAGATTGTCCCAACCACCGACAACTCCACCAGCATGTTTTTCAATTAATGTTTTTAAAGGTACTCCCATTTCCTCTTCAACATTACATGGTTTATTAACATTTCCTGAAATACAGAAAATTTTAGTACCTGTATTTTTTGCTTTTCCAAGTGAAGAGAACCATTTTCCACCTCTTCTTAATATTGTTGGAATTACAGCAATAGTTTCAACATTATTAATAATTGTTGGACAACCATACAACCCAACTAAAGCCGGAAAAGGTGGTTTTAATCTTGGTTGACCCTTTTTACCCTCTAGACTTTCTAACAATGCTGTTTCCTCTCCACATATATAAGCTCCAGCTCCATAATGAATATAAATATCTAAATCCCAACCACTATTAGAGGCATTCTTCCCAATTAAATTTTTTTTATAAGCTTCATCAATTGCTTTTTGTAATCTTTGACCTTCAAAATAATATTCGCCTCTAATATAAATGTAACAAATGTGCGCGTTTACTGCATAAGATGCTAATAAACATCCTTCAATTAATTTATGGGGCTCAAATCTTAATATGTCTCTATCTTTACATGTTCCAGGTTCAGACTCATCTGCATTTATTACAAGATAATGAGGTCTGGAACCCACTTCTTTAGGTGCAAATGACCACTTTAAACCCGTAGGAAAACCAGCGCCGCCTCTTCCTCTTAATTCTGATAACTTGACTTCATCTATTATCCAATCTCTACCTTTAGATATTAAATCTTTAGTATTTGACCAATCATTTCTTTTTATGGCTCCGTTAATTCCTGAGTCCCCATCATTATACAAATTCTGAAATATTCTGTCTTTATCTTGAAGCATTTTTTAAATCCATTAGAGTTTTTCTGTTATTTTCAGGCTCTGAATTAACTCTTCCTCTGTATGAGCCTGGTTCAACATTTTCGTCGTTTAACATTTTATCAAAAATTTTAGATGTTTTTTCTTTATCAAGATCTTCAAAATAATCTTCGTTAATTTGCATCATAGGAGCATTTACACATGCGCCCAAGCATTCAACTTCGACCCATGAGCACTTACCATCATTTGATAGTGTGTTTTGATTTTTCGATATTTTTTCTTTACAGGCTTCAACTAGTTTATATGCACCTCTAATCATACATGGCGTAGTAGTACATACCTGTACAAAATATTTACCAACTGGTGATAGATTATACATGGAGTAAAATGTAGCTACTTCATATACTTTTATGTAAGGCATATTTAACAACTTAGCTATATATTTCATGGCCACTAATGGTATCCAATTATTATTTTGTCTTTGCGCCAAATATAAAAAAGACATAACAGCACTTTGTTGTTTACCACTGGGATAATTTTTAATTATATCATTAGCGATTTTTAAATTTTCCTCATTAAATTCAAAACTATCTGGTTGCTCTTTAGAAACCTTTTTAATACTCATCTATCCACCTCTCCAAATACAATATCCATAGAACCTAAAACAGCAGGAACATCAGCTAGCATATGGCCTTTAATTAAATAATCCATCGCTTGCAGGTGTGAAAAACCTGGTGCTCTTATTTTGCACTTATAAGGTTTGTTTGAACCGTCAGAAATTAAATATACACCAAATTCTCCTTTAGGGGCCTCTACAGCTGTGTATATTTCATCTTTATCTACTCTATATCCTTCTGTGAAAAGCTTGAAATGATGAATTAACGCTTCCATAGACTCTTTAATATCTTTTTTAGCCGGTGGAGATATTTTTCCGTCATTTGTTTTTATCGGGCCTTTTGGCATTTGTTCTAAACATTGATTAATAATTTTTACACATTCTCTCATTTCTTCAATTCTACAAAGATAACGATCATAACAATCACCATTTTTTCCGATTGGAATGTTGAATTCAAAATTATTATAACAATCGTATGGTTGGGATTTTCTTAAATCCCAAGGTACACCTGAGCCTCTTAACATAACTCCCGAAAAAGAGTAATCTAGAGCATCTTGTTTAGATACTATACCTATATCTACATTTCTTTGTTTAAAAATTCTGTTATCTGTTAGTAAAGTTTCTAAATCATCAATTATTTTTGGAAATGAATTACAAAACTCTGAAATTTCGCTATCTAGACCAATTGGTAAATCTTTATGAACACCTCCCGCTCTAAAATAGTTAGCATGTAGTCTTGAACCAGACACTTTTTCATAAAATCCCATTAATTTTTCTCTTTCCTCAAAACCCCAAAGTGTTGGTGTCAGTGCCCCAACATCCATTGCTTGTGTTGTAACATTTAAAAGATGACTTAATATTCTACCTATCTCACAAAACATCACTCTAATATATTGGGCTCTGATAGGTACTTTAATTTTTAAAATTTTTTCTATTGCCAGTGCGAATGCATGCTCTTGATTCATTGGAGCTACATAATCAAGTCTATCAAAATATGGAACTGCTTGTGTGTATGTTTTGTGCTCAATAAGTTTTTCAGTTCCTCTATGCAATAACCCTATATGAGGATCAGCCTTCTCTACTACCTCACCGTCAAGTTCGAGAATTAATCTTAACACACCATGCGCAGCAGGATGTTGTGGACCAAAATTTAAATTCATTGTTTTTGTTTCTTTAGGCATTATTTCTTTGTTATTTCTTCAATATATTTTGTCCCCTCCCAAGGGCTCTCATAATCAAAATTTCTATAATTCTGCTCTAGTTTAACTGGTTCGTAGATAACTTTCTTGTCTTCCTCATTGTATCTAACTTCATTGTGACCAGTAAGCGGAAAATCTTTTCGAAGTGGGTGTCCTGAAAAATTATAATCTGTTAATATTCTTCTTAAATCAGGATGGTCTTTGTAGTGTATTCCATACATATCAAAAACTTCTCTCTCCATCCAGTTAGAGGATGGAAAAATAGACGTAATAGACTTAACTTGGTAACTTTCTTTAATTTCAAATTCAATATTTAATCTTAAATTATTTTCATGACTTAATAAGAAGTAAATCAATTTGAATCTTGCATCTCTTTCAGGATAATCTACAGCTGTTATGTCGATTAATTGCCTGAATTTAGTCCTAGTATCATTTTTTAAAAACAAAAGAACAGAATGCAAATCCTCTTCATCTATTTTTAATTTTAATTCGTCGTGATTAATTGCTGATGAATTAATTTTAGTTGTAAGCTCTGAGTTTATTAATTTTTCTAAATCTTCAAGATTCATTTTATTATCTTTCTAGTGATCCTTTATTCCTTATTTTTTTTTGAAGTTGCATTATTCCATACAATAAAGCCTCCGCTGAGGGTGGGCACCCAGGTACATAAATATCTACAGGAACAATCCTATCACATCCTCTAACTACAGAGTAAGAATAGTGATAATAACCTCCTCCATTAGCACAGCTACCCATGGAGATAACATATCTTGGTTCTGGCATCTGATCATAAACTTTTCTTAATGCAGGAGCCATTTTATTTGTTAAAGTTCCTGCAACAATCATTACATCAGATTGTCTTGGACTAGCTCTGGGAGCCGCACCAAATCTTTCAAGATCATATCTTGGCATTGACGTTTGCATCATCTCAACTGCACAACATGCAAGACCAAATGTCATCCAATGTAATGAACCTGTTCTTGCCCAATTTACCAAGTTATCCATTGATGTTGTGATAAATCCATTATCGCTAAAGTCTTTGGCTAAATCTTTAAATTCATCTGGTATTTTGTCTATTTTATTTACAGTATCCATTTTTTATTCCCAATCTAATGCACCTTTCTTCCATTCATAAATGAAACCGATAGTTAATATCGCTAAAAATATCATCATTGAAATAAAACCAAATATTCCAATTTTTCCTAAGGAAATCGCCCAAGGAAATAAAAATGCAATTTCTAAATCAAATATAATAAATAATATTGCAACTAAATAAAATCTCACATCAAACTCCATTCTGGAGTCATTAAATGGTTCGAAACCGCATTCATAAGGTGATAATTTTTCGGGGTCAGGATTTTTTGGAGATAAAATAAAGTTCAAAGTTATAAATCCAATACTCAATAGTAACGCTATCACTAAAAATAAGATAATCGAAAAGTAATCCTGTAAAAATGTTTCACCAATCATAATAATTAAAGTTTAATTTTTAAAATATTTAAATAAGAGAATTCTGAAAAGATTCTTATTATATTCTATTCTATTGTTATATAAAGAGTAATTAATCATCATAAATACTAGTATTTTTTATATGTATATTTATCTTAAATAACAGTGAAATTTAGTCACGTCCTTTGAGGCTAATTTATTAAGTAATTTTAGCTTTTGAGAATAGTTATCAAATATTTGTGGCGGGAGTGACGGGACTCGAACCCGCGACCTCCTGCGTGACAGGCAGGCGCTCTAACCAAACTGAGCTACACCCCCAATTATTTTGGTGGGCAGTAAAGGACTCGAACCTTTGACCCCCTCGGTGTAAACGAGATGCTCTACCAACTGAGCTAACCGCCCAAAAATAATTTTATCTTTTACAGCAACAAATTATTAAAGTAAATTATAATTATCTTTAGTTTGTAAGGACTTTTTCAGTTTTGTTCTCTGATTTAGAAATATTATCTACTTCGACCCATTCTACTCTTTTCAATTCTTTAGTAAGTGCAATTTTTAATACATCATCAACAACTTTAACTGGAGTAATTTTTATATCTTCTTTAACTTTTTTTGGTATATCAACTAAATCTTTCTCATTATCTTTAGGTATTAAAACATGATTAATTCCTGCTCTGTGTGCGGCTAGAAGTTTTTCTTTCAATCCTCCAATTTGAAGAACTTGTCCTGTAATTGTTACCTCACCTGTCATAGCTATTTGTCTATTTACTGGAATATCAGTAATTGATGACACAATAGATGTAACCATTGCAATACCTGCAGAAGGTCCATCTTTTGGTGTTGCGCCTTCAGGCACATGAATATGGAAATCTTTTTTTTCAAAAATCGGAGGAATGACTCCAAAATCTAAACTCTTAGATCTTACAAAAGATTTCGCAGCTTTTACTGACTCTTGCATTACATCGCCAAGTTTTCCCGTAATTTGCATTCTACCTTTGCCAGGCATATTAACTGTTTCTATTTTAAGAATTTCACCACCAAACTCTGTCCAAGCTAAACCTGTAACAACACC
>CABZUW010000008.1 GCA_902529105.1 uncultured Pelagibacteraceae bacterium | reverse complement strand
TTGATCTTTTAATCGGTCAACCAGGCCAAACAGTAAAGACTATGTCAAAGACTTGTGACGAAATAATAAGATTACAACCGACCCTTGTTCAATTATCTTTAATGGCATACAAGCCATGGGTAGCAAAGTATCAGGTAAATATGCTTGCTGAAGGACCATTGCCAGATTTTTTGGAAAGAAAAGAAATACTTAATTTAATACATAAAAAATTTAAAAACAGCGGCTATTTAAGAACTGGGTTTGAGTGTTACTCATTACCAGATAGTCCAATGACAAAAGCATTTGAAGATGGAGAAGCACATTATGGAGCTTCAGGACATCAACCTGGAGGTAGAGTAAATTTTATTGCTGTTGGAAGCTCTTCTATGAGTAATATGGGCAATGATTATTACTTACAAAATTTTTATGATTTAAATTCTTATAAAAAATCTATTGATAAGAACCAGTTGCCAATTTTTAGAGGAATGAAATTGTCTGATGATGATAAAATTAGGCAACATGCAACGCAACAATTAAGAAGTTATTTCAGACTAAATTACCAAAATTTTAAAGAACAATTCAATATAGACTTTAAGAAATATTTTGAAAAAGAGATGAAATTTATTAATGAAATGATTAAGGATGGACTAGTTTTGAAAAATGAAAATGAAATAATTGTTACCGATATTGGTCAGGATTTTGTGCAAAATATAATGAATATTTTTGATAAATACGATCCTCCTTCAAAAACATACTCCGACCGTCTAGCAACTGTTAAAAAAGCAAAAGAGGCCCAGTCAATTGTACAAAAAAATATTTAGTAATTAAATTAAATATTAATTATAGAATACTATATGAAATATAACGAATTTAGTAATACTGGATGGAAAGTATCTGAAATTGGATTGGGTTGTTGGCAAATAGGCTGGTGCTGGGGCGATGTTTCAAATAAAGATGCTAGAAATTTACTACATAAAGCTTTAGACAAAGGTATAAATTTTTTTGATACTTCAGATACATATGGTGACGGAAGAAGTGAAAAATTTTTATCAGAAATCAAAAAAATTAGATCTAATCAAATTTATGTAACAACTAAGCTTGGTAGAAGAATTAGAGGAACTAATTATAAAAAAGGTTATAAACATGAACCAATGGAAGAGTTTATAAATAGATCTTTAAAAAATTTAGATGTCGAAAAAATTGATTTAGTACAATTACATTGCCCACCTATTGATGTATGCAAAAATAAAGAAACATATGAAAAAATGGATGAATTTGTAAAAAAGGGTAAAATCCAATTTTATGGTGTAAGTGTTTATAATTTATCTGAGGCTTACGAAGCTATAAAACATCCTAATGTAAAAAGTATTCAACTCGTATTTAATATTTTCAGACAAAAACCTTTAGAAAAATTTTTAAAAATTGTACATGAAAAAAAAATAGCCATAATAGCCAGAGGACCTTTAGCTAGCGGCATGTTAGGTGGTGATATAAATAGAAATACCAAGTTTCCTGAAAATGATCATAGAAATTATAATATTAATGGAGAAGCCTTTAACATTGGAGATACATTTTCAGGTGTAAATTTTTTAAAGGGTTTAGAGGCAGTTGAGGAACTAAAAAAAATTTTACCAAACAAATTTTCATTGTCAAATCTTGCTCTAAAATGGATACTAATGCACAAGGAAATTACCGCGGTGATACCTGGTGCGATTAACGAAAAACAAGTTGAAAGCAATGCCTCCGTAACTGATATGCCTGAAATATCAGAAATTATGTCAAAAATAAAAAATATTTATGAAAAATTTATTAAAAAAGATGTCCATGAGAAATGGAATTAATCTTCAAAGATGAAATATAAAAAACTAGGCACAACAAGTTTAAAAATAAGTAATATATCTTTAGGAACCATGACATTTGGTGAGCAGTGTTCAAAAAATGAGTCATTAAAAATACTAGATTATTCATACGAAAATGGAGTTAATCTAATTGATACTGCTGAGATGTATCCTGTTTATCCAAAAAAAAAAACTCAAGGTGACACAGAAAGAATAATTGGAGATTGGTTAAAGAAAAAAAAAAATAGAAATAAAATATTTATTGCCTCAAAAATTTGTTCATCACACCCAGATGGCATAGGATCCACAAGGCTCAAATGGATTAGAGGTGGAGGAAAAAAACTAAAATTTGATTATAAAAATATTTCAAAAGCTGTTAATGAAAGTTTGAAAAGGTTAAAAACTGATTATATTGATTTATATCAATTACACTGGCCTGAAAGAAAAGTAGCAATATTTGGTAAATTAGATTTTAATTATGACAAGAATGACAAAAACTGGACGCCATTTTTAGAAATATTGCATAATTTAAACAAACTAATTAAAACTGGAAAAATTAGATATATAGGCGTTTCAAATGAAACACCATGGGGCATTTCTGAGTACATCAATCTTTCTGAAATACATGACTTACCAAGAATACAATCTGTACAAAATGGGTATAATTTAATTAATAGGGTTTTTGATATTGCTAATTCTGAAGTTGTTATAAGAAAAAAATGTAGCTTATTAGCATATTCACCTTTAGCGGGCGGAAGGTTAACTGGTAAATATCTTAAAAATAAAAGACCATTAAATTCGAGGTATTCTTTATGGCCAGGTAGATTTTCAAGACATTTGACCAAGAGAGGAGAAACATCGATACTAAAATATATGAAATTATCAAAAAAATATAATATAAGCTTACTTAATCTTGCTAATGGTTTCGTTTTAAGCAGACCTTTTGTCACAAGTAGTATAATAGGAGCTACATCATTAAAACAAATTAAAGAAAATCTACAAAGTTGTAATATAAAGTTAGATAATGAAATATTAAATGAAATTGAAAAAATTCATTTATCTGATCCTAACCCTTGTGTATAATAATTTTTAATGAATATTGTAAATGAACTAGTTTTCGGAAAAGGTTATAAAGTTCTCCCTATAAGCAACATCAAAACATTCAATAAACTGAGAAGTTTATTTTTAAAAAAAATGGGCTTTAATAATATTAAAATTTTGAGAAAAAAAATTGCAAAAATGTCAAATGGAGATGTCAATAAACTTATGGTTAGTTTGTTATCTTTTAATGAAGCCTCCGAAATGATGATTGACTCTTGTAAGGATATAGTTAGGGATTTAAGTGGTAATGAAATTTTGGTGCAACGCAGACTTAATACAATTTTTAATCTTCCAGGAAAAGAACAAAGAAGACAATGGCCTCATTATGAGCTTATGTCAGGAATATCTCCTTTTACTTTTGTTCTTTGGGCTCCTTTTCACGATCTAGATGATGAAGGAGGTGTTTATTATTATAGTCAAAAGAATTCACTAAATATTATTAAATATGAGCAAAAAAAAGGAATAGTTAATAGCCCAATAATTTTAGATATGATGCATAATCAAAAACCTACAAGATTAAAATATGGAGAAGTTATTGTATTTAACCCATTCATACTTCATGGTAATATAGGATTTGAATCAAAACTAGCTAGAATCGCATGTAGCATAAGATTTCAAAGTAAAACAAAACCATTGTTTCAAAAAAATACTGATTTTTTTAAATTTTATAAGTTAAATTAAAAATAACTTAATGACAATTGCCACGGTAACAACAGATATTAATATTGGGCCATTTAAAATACCAAGTAATGGACAAAATATGATTATGAATAATTATGCTAATAGAAATAATTTAATTGTAGAGTTAGTTATTCCTGAACCCATGATGTCTAATGATTTAGCAACAACACAATGGCTTCATAAGGATTATAAATTTAAACATATAATATTAACATCAATTCATCAACTTCCTCAAAAAAAAAACAAAATTAAAATTTTAATAAAAAAATTAAGAAAGGTCACATTTCATTTTGCTTTAGAAGGTTTAAGTGGATCCGGTAAGGTCTTTTTAGATAGCTGTTGTAAAGAAGCAAGAATATTTAAAAATGTTCCAGACTTAGAAAAAAAAAACTTGAATTGGATAGAGCTTCATAAATTAATGAAAAAAAGCTTTAAATAAAAAAATGAGAACGAAAGGTTATTGGTTTTATGGTCTATCTGGATCTGGAAAAACTTTTGCCTCAAACATTCTAAAAAAAAAAATTCAAAATTGTCTAATAGTCGATGGCGATTTAGTTAGAAAAATAATTAGTAAAGATTTATCTTATAATATTCAAGATAGAAAGGTTCAACTATCCAGAATGATTGGTATTGCTAAATTAGCTATTAACTCAAATTTGATACCAATTGTTTCAACAGTATATTTAGACAAAGTTACTTTCAACAAATTAAAGAAAAATAAATTTAAAATAATTAAAATAGAAAGAAATATGGTTCAAGTTTATAAAAAACATCCAACTTATAAAAAAAAAAAAAATATTGTTGGAGTTGATATAAAACTTCCAAGAATAAAAACTAAAATCATATTTAACGACATGACTAATAATTTTAAAAAAAAAGTTCTAAATCTTTTATAAATCTCTTAGATTGTCTTCAGCTATTTTAAAATCTTTTAATGTATCTATTTCATACCAAAATAGATCAGTCGGATAAGTTCGGAGAACTAAAAGTCTTTTTTTTATAGATAAATTCAAAAAGTTTGTAAAATCAACATTTCTCATACTCTCTTTATTGAAAAAAATTTTTAATTTATTATAGGTTTTATTTGTAAGTTTGATTAGTCCCATAAATTGATATTTTGGAAAAGAATTTTGAATTTTTTCACCTATTTTCTTCACTATATTGTTTTTTATTATTAAATTTTCAGCATCATTTTTGATTTCTTTTTCAGACATTCTTTTTTTCCACAAGTAAATCCATTTTTTTTTTACTGGAATAAAATTATATTTTTTTTTTAATAAATTATTACCAATTCTGTGATCAAAAATGATATCACCGTAACAGATAACAACATCTCCAGAAGTTATATTAGGAATAAAAGAGCTATAAACCATGTTGGTAGATTTATATTTCTTATTATTGCAAAAGTTAAATTTGCGACCTAACAATTTTTTTTTTAAATTTTTAGATTTGTAACCGGTAACTATATATACTCTATGAAAGTAATCAAAAAATTTATAATTATAAGAAATAAGTCTTTTACCGTTTATTTTAATCATACACTTAGGATATTTTTGTGTTTTATTTTTCAACCTAGAGCCAGATCCTGCGGCTAGATAAATTAAATTTACTTTTTCCATAAAGTTTTTAATAAATCTTGACTAATCTTTCTTATATTTTTATCTCTCTCTGGATGCCACATAATCCCTAAAATTTTTTTTTTTTTGTGTTTATATGCCTCTATACTTCCGTCATTAGCCCAAGCAAGTATTTTCAAATTTGTTCCTAATTTTTTTATAACATAATTGTGGTATGAATTTACCATATTTCTTTTTTTAATTTTTTTTTGTTTTGTAAATATTTGATGTTCACCAACGTGTTTTTTTTTTACAATTTTTGAATTTAATAATTTTGCAATTAACTGTGCACCGTAACAAATACCAAGTAGTTTTTTGTTTAGTTTTAGACTTTCCATAACAATTTTTTTTGATAATTTTTCTCTTAAATAGTCACTTGAAGTAATTTGATTTTTTGATAATTTTAGATTATTCCCACCAGCTATAACAATCAAATCATATTCTTTAACTTCTTTATGCGAAAATATTAAATTTGTACTATAATCGGGAAATGTTTTTTCAAAAAATTTTTTAAAGCGTATATCCAAACATAATTCAAATTGATTTTTATATGTTTCGACAATCTTGGGAAATATACCTATTTTCATTAATGTATCCTTTTATTTAAGCAGTCAATACTAATAAATTTTTTAAACTTTAATTCTTCAAACTTAGTTTCACCAATACCAATAGCTGCAGGTATTGAAAGCTCAGAGCATCTTATTGCCATATGAGAGTTAGCTCCACCATATTTAGTAATAAGTCCAGAAATTTTTGAATTAAATATAAAATCATAACCTGGGTCTGCATTTTCTATCAATACAATGCTCTTATTTAATTTTTGTTTTATAGCAGGATTTATAAGTATCGATTTTGAATAAATTCTTTCTGATCCTATGTAGTTTGGTTTTGTAAGGATTTCACTATGGATAAAAATATCTTTTAATTCACAAATTACATCTTGTAATTTTATATTTTTATTAAACTCAAAAGTCATTTTGTTAATTAAAATTTCTTTATTAAATTTGTCCTTTAAGTCAGAACTATCTAAATTATTGTGTAATTCCAGAATCGAATTTATGTCAACGTGAGAAAATTCGTTATAATCTAAGCCTATTCTTCTGGCTAAAATTTTAATATTTTTGAATATCATATCAATACTTTTTGTAAAAATAAACTTAGCCTCCTCTCTGTACTTAATACTATTTTTTAAAAATTTTATAAAACTAGAATAGTTTAAATTAATATTATTTTTATACATAAGATTTAATATTCTTTTCTGCTGATCTTTTGTAAAAATAAAATTTTCAGTTTTGATTTTATTAAAACCTTCAGTGTGGTTGTCTTTAAAATAATAGTTATATCCTTCAGTATAATTCTTTACTGAAATTTCATATGTATTTGGTCTCAAATGACCATATCTATGTAAAAATTTTTTTTTATTAAGCTTTTTATAATCACTAATTATTCTTCCCGTTATTGTTTTAATCGATGATAAAAATCTAAATTTATCATTTGATGTAATTATTTTCATTCTAACTAATGAATTTAAAAACTCCATTGCTACAAATCCACATCTAGCTAATCCTGCAAAAGGTAGTGTTCCGAATTTTTTACAGTCATTCAATAGCCAAAATATTTTATCCACTTCGTAAATGTTAGAACTTTCTAATTCATTTTGTTTTTTTGGCAAAAGCTTTATTACTTTATAGTCTTCATTAAAGTACTTTATTGTATTTTTTGTAATTTCTCTAAGACTATTTATAAATAAGTTAATCTCACTTTTTGTGAAATTATTTTTAGTTAGCTCTTTAATAATTCTATTTTTAGTATCAAAAGATAGGCAGGTATATATTATCTCAAATTCAATTTTATCGTGATTTTCCCTATTTTTAAGGAATTTTTTTAAGTAAAAATTTGTAATTTTTTCTTTCAAATAATTTGGCAGACTTGAAGGAAGCCAAGAATTAAAGTCAATTCTTAAATCTACAAATGGTGTGCCATAAAATGTTGTCAATAAATGGTATGGATAAACATTGTAATATCCATATCGTTCTCTATTCTCTGACCAAATATTATCGGTGATAAGATATTTGTATAATGATAGTGACAATGCTTTTGGCTTTATACCTATTATCTCAGCAGGGTTCCAATCAGGCATCACCCCAAAATACGTTTTTTTGCCATACAGATTTGATGTCCTTTTTTTTAATTTTAAAATTTTCTTTGACAATTTCTCTAAAACAATTTTTGTATTTTTACTACCGATGGAATTGGTAGACAACAATTTCCTAACCTGAAGTACAAAAATTGTTTTATTTTTTGATATCGCAAACTCTACATCAAGTTTATTATTTTTGGTTATTTGCTCTATTTCTTTTATTGCATTTAATAACTTGTTAAAATAAATATTGAGTTTAAATTTTTTATTATCTACGTAAAAAATTTTTTTTCCATTACTTAAGCCCGAAGTTATAAGATTTGTTCTTTTGCCACTAGTATAATTTATCTCATAGCCTTTTAAAGAATTGCTTAAAGATTCTGAAAAACAAACTCCTGAAAAAACAATACCATCCGCCATAGATTGCACAAAAAAACTTTGCTCTTTTTTACTTCTATATGATGATACAACCTTATTTATCGCATCAATTAAGCCTAATTCCTTTAAAGGTACATTTAAAACTGAAACAAATTTTCCCGCGTTTGTTGTTTTATTATTATCCTCATTGATTGAAGAGGATCTAACTGCAACTTTGCCTTTAAAATTTTTCTTAATATCACTGATAATCTTATACTTTTTAGTTTTGAAATCCTGAATTTTATAGATCTTTAATTTTGGGATTTTAGACTTTTTCAATAATTTACTAAGCTTAATTAGGGTATAGGCTTTATTATTAAAAAAACTCATTAAATCTTATTTTGTAAGTCAATTATTTCGCTATCTTTATGGTAATTTATCCATCTTTTTGTTTCCTTGATGTTTTTGATAATAATCCATGGGTTTTTTTTGAATAATTTCTTTCCAATTTTATTTAGACAAGAGGCTTTAATAGTTTCAAATTTTACAAGATTATTATCAGACTTACGAAATGACTTTGCTTTTTCAATATACTTAATGAAAGGTTTATAGTCGTATCTGAGTTTAGTTTTACTAGAGGAACAAAACTTAATTTCATGACAAATACCTCTTTTTTTTTTATTAATTAAAAATTTAGCAGATATTTTTTTATTATATCTCCAGGGTACTTTAAATAACTCTTCAAATCTATGTAAATAAGAACAGCCTTCGTTCCAAGGTAATCCCAAAGTACAAATTCTTGCATTTGTTCTTGAAAAGAATTCTAGCATACTATTCTTTCCCCATGACGAGACTAAATTGAGCTTTTTAATTTCAGAAACATTCCCATAAGCTAAATATGAATGTATGGGTTGTTTTGTTCTAAAGTAATTTCTTTTTAGAGCTAAAGTTGATAAATATCCGTTTTCTTTGTCTATACTTTTTTTTATATCAAATGATTTATTTATAATATAGTGATTACCAGAAAACGATGGTAAAACTAATGTTCGACCTGTTCCTATCTCTGTTTCAATAGTCTCCAGCAATCTTAGGGGAATTTGAGATCTTTCTTTTACATTAAAATTTAGGTTTCCTATAAATGACCATATACCACTATAAATAACTACTATTTTATCTCTCCTATCAATTACTTCATTAAAAATTTTTTTAAATATTGCTTCGTCAATCATTTAATTCATGCCTCCATCAACATCGATAGTAGATCCATTTACATAATCTGCATCTATTAAAAAATAAAGTGCTGATAATATATTAGAAATTTTACCAGTTTTGTTTGAGGGAATTTTTTGAATAATTTTTCTTTTAAGTTTCTTATCTAGTACTTTAAAAAGACCATAATTAAAATTTCCAAGTTTAATTGTGTTAAAAGTTATGTTAAATTTACCATATTCTTGAGACATTACTTTCATCATTGTTTGAGTAGCACTTTTGCTTAAAGAGTAAAGTGCAGTTCCTTTATCTCCTTTCAATCCCCCTGACGAAGAAATATTAATTATTCGTCCCCAGTTATTTTTCATCATTTTTGGGAGAATAAATTGTATTATTTTTAAAAAGCTTTTTATATTTACATTAACTGTATAATCAAATTCATTATCATTTATAAATAAAGAAATTTTATCTATCTTCACTGCAGCAAAATTAATTAAAACAAATTTTTTATTATTTTTCAAAGTTGGTCCTAAGATTTCTTTAAGATTAGATAAATTTGTATTTAAATCTAATTGCAAAATTTTAGCATTTTTTTTTAATATAGGTTTATTTTTATTGTATAAGGCACAAATATTGTACCTATTTTGAATTTTATTAATTATTTCCTTACCTATTCCACTGCTTCCACCTAATACTATTAAACATTTTTTTTTTACCATCTAAATTTGACTACTCCCCATGATAATCCTACGCCAAAACCACATGCGATTATAACATCATTTTTCTTAACTTTTTTCTTTTCAATTAAATCTTTAAAAATTAAAGGTATAGAGGATGAGATTGTATTTCCGTACTTTTGATAATTATTGAATATTTGATCATTTCTCAGCCTAAGTTTTCTACTTATATTATTACAAATATACTTACTAGCTTGATGAAAGCAAAAGTATTTAACTTTATCTCTATTAATTTTAAATTTTTTCATAAACCCTTCTAAAAAGTTTGGAATTTCATTAAGTGTAAAAATTGCAATTTTTGGTCCATTCATAA
Source organism: uncultured Pelagibacteraceae bacterium (assembly GCA_902529105.1). Classification (GTDB taxonomy): domain Bacteria; phylum Pseudomonadota; class Alphaproteobacteria; order Pelagibacterales; family Pelagibacteraceae; genus Pelagibacter. The sequence continues at coordinate 43,291 of CABZUW010000008.1, read as the reverse complement.
ACATATTAGTAGAATTGTTACTCAAAAATAAATCTTTACTTCCTTTACCATCTACACCGAAAGAATATTTTTCATTTTTAGAGTCTTTATAAATTTTAACTAAAGTTGTTGTAGAAGCATCAGAAAATATTGGTCTACAACTTTTGTTTTTTTTATTAATAAATTTCGTGTATGTATCTGCACAAATTATTAAACCAAATTTTTTTTTATTATCTAGACTATTTAATGATGATGCAATTTTCATAGCATAAATATACCCTGAGCAACCCATGTTTACATCTATAGCAAAAATATCTTTAGGCAGATCTAATTTATCCTGCAATACACATGATAAAGAAGGAAACCTATAAGGAGAGGTTTGAGAGACAAATATTAAAAACCCAACTTTTTTTCTATTGTTTCTGTTTAATATTTTTTTTGCAGATTTTATTGATAAATTTAAAACATCCTCTTTAGAGGAAGAAATATATCTTTTATTGATGCCCGTTGCATTAAAAACTCTATCTACTTCCCAGCCTTCACTTTTTTTTAAGTTCTTAATTGTCTCAAAATTTTTTGGAAATGATGAGGTTATATTTATTATTTTTAAACCCATTACTATTTTTTAATTATTGAAAGAATTTTTTTCAAATTGGTTTCCTCTGATAGATTTCTATTACTGCTTATTTTGTTGCCTACAATTTTTGTTAATTGTGTTATTATTTCTAGATGTTTTAACGAGTCCCATTCTTTAAATTTTCTAAAATCATTTTTTTTAACTAGAACTTCATTTTTTACACCTAATATTTTGGAAATAGACGAAATTATTTTTCTTTCAATTTTTAAATTATTACTATTTGAAGTTTTCTTTTTACTTTTTAACACAATAAATATCCGTTTTAAAAGTTAAAATACCCATTTTATTTTCAAAATTAATAACACTCTTTTTTTTTAACTTATATAGCAATTTTTCTTTATTAATAATTTCTTTTGGCATAGGCCAAATTTGTGATTTAATTTTTTTAATATTCTTGAAATTTCTTTTTAAATAATACAGGATTTTTCTTTCATTTGATAATGATATAATCGGAAAAATAAAGCTTCCCTTTTTATTTAAATTATTTCTTACTGTTTTTATAAATTTGATCACATGCTTAGTTCCATCAATACCTGAGTTGTTCTCACAATTTTTGTACCAGTTTGTAAAATTAGATATTTCCTTAGATATTGCAGCTATATCTGAAATTATGTAATCAAATGTTTCATTTTTCCAAGGCACTAAATTGTCCCCTTGCCTCACTTCACATTTAATTTTAAATTTTTTACAGTTTTCTAATGTGTTCTTACAGGCGTGTCTAGATATATCAGAAAAATAAATTTTATTTTTTTGCTTTAAAGACTTATAAATTGAAATTCCTATAACACCTGAGCCACATCCAACATCTAAAATTTTTAAATGATTTTTTTTTATTTGTTTCAATGCGCTGTCTATTAACAATCCAGTAGTACCTGTCGGTACAAAGACTTTTCTATTTATTTTAATATTTTTATTTATCAAATTATTATTCATTGTTATAATTTTAATTTATTTTTATTAAATCTTTTTTGCGCAAAATATTAAATAAATTTAAGGTTTTAGTTTTAGATATTTTAGCTAAATTACCAATATCCTCTAAAGAATTTTTTCCATCGCACCATGTTAAAAAATTTAGAAATTCTTTTGATTTATTATTTGTTTTTTCCTTTCCACTTAAAGTTTCATAAAGATTATATTTTGTTAAAAAAGGTTCACAAGGAAACTTTGCGACCGGATAAGTTGTTTTTTCAATTAATTTAATTATTTTTTTATATACTATTAAAGTTTCTTTTAAACCTTTTGATGTAACAGTTTTACCTATTTTATCTTCAGATGTATGATACTCATCGTATTCTTCGTATTTTGTTTTCATCAAAGAAGACACAGGTAAATCTATACCGGGAGAACAATATTGTCTTTCATCACTTCCTCTGTTATTCCAAGCAAATTCTTTAAATTTTTTATTCTTACCCAATAATTTTTTTATTATATTATCCCCAGGTGAGTTTTTATATTTGCTAGGTAAAAATGAAAACGATTTATCATCTCCAACACAGGTAACATTAAACCCCATTAACATTTTTTTTCTTAAATTTTTTATATTTTTATTTAAATAACTTATTGAACCTATAGTTTCAGGTATAAAAATAAATCTATATGAGTAAAAATTATCTCTAGCTAATAGATAATTTATCAAATGTATCATTACAACAGGTCCAGAAAGTTCATTATTTGCCATAGAAGGATGACATATATAAGTAGAAAAAAATATTTCTTTTTTAACTCTCCCTTTTATTAAGCACTCACCATAGTTCAATTTTCCTTGTTTAAAAGTTGAATCTATAAAAACTCTATATTTGCCTTTTTTAAGTTTTTTCTTTTCAATTTGGCTTATACAAAAACCCCAATATTTCTTATAATAGGAAGTTAGATACGGAATTGCTTTGGTTAATTTTTTATTTGAATGTAATCTTTTTTTTAAGTCTTTTAAACTTATGTATTTGTTTACTTTCTCACTATACCCAACTAAGTGAAGATTATTTTCTTTAAATTTACATATTTTTTTCTTTTCTGGTGTAACAATGTAAGCATCTTTTACATTCCACTCTTTTGGAATTTTCCAATCAAAACATTTTTCACCAGTTTTGAAATTCTTAATTTTTAAAACTTTTGTATATTTTTTGATAATGGACAAACTTTTTCTCGTTCCATTACCTGTTATAGATCTATTATAAGGCCAAAGTTCCTTACATATAGAAATCATTGAAGGAATTTTGTACATTTTGATTAAAATTCAATTTTTTTAATAAATTCATATACAATAATTATAAGTAAAATATAAGTAAAAAAATGATAAAAATTTTTAAAAAGTTTTATTTCTACTTAACTAAACCTTCAAAAACATTTCAGTCTGATATTAAATTATTACACTTCTACTATAGTAAACTTGTAATAAAATATGTCCATAAATTTGAGTTTATTGAGCAAAAAAAATATTTTTATCCAAATTTCAGTGATTTGTTATTCCTCATAAAAATAATTTTAAAGTATAATCCAAAGAGATGTGTGGAAATCGGTGGTGGATACAGTACATTTTTTATTTTAAAAGCTCTTGAGAAAAATTTTAAAAAAGATGGTATTAAACCGTCTTTACTCTCTTTTGAACAAGATGAAAAATATTTAGAAATTCATAAAAAATTTCTCAAAGAAAACTTAAGCTTGGCCACATATGATTTTTTATGTTTAAAAAAAACTAATTTAGAAATTTCAGACTTTCTTAATACTAAAGTTAGTAGATGCCAAAATTTAAATATAAATAAAATTGATTTTTTTTATGAAGATAGAACAGATCATGATACACATAAAATTGCAGGAGATGCATTAATTTTAGAACATAATTCAGAAACAGATTTTATAATTGTAATTGATGGAATGATTAAAACTGTAGAATTCTATAAAAAAAATTTAAAAAAAAATTATAAAATAAATGGTGGCTTTTTTACCGGAACATCTTTTATACCTGATCTTAAATAATAAAAAGATGATTAAAATTGCAATTATAATTGACATAAAGACAAATGCCGGGGGTGGTATAGGAATGTGTTTAACTAAACTAAATTATCTAAAAAAAATTAAAAATAAAAATTTTTTAATTATAACCACATACAAATCTACATCCTTATTGCTTGAAAAAAAATATAAAATAAACAATATTTTTTACAATAAAAATAGTGCAATAAATAAAATTATAAATCTTTGTTCAAAAAAAACAAATTTTTTTTCAAGTTCGTTCGAAAACTTTTTGTTAAAAAAAAATATAAATAAAATTTTTTTTTTAAATCCTTCATACTTAAATTTACTCATAAAAAAGATTAGTTATATATATACCATTTGGGACTTATCACATACTGAGAAAAATTTAGATAAATTACCTGAGCATAACAAAATTGTTAAAAATATTAGGGACAAATGTTATCAACTTGCTGCAAAGAAAGCTTCGTATATAGTCATAGGTACAAAAGAGAATAAGTACAAGTTTATAAAAAAATATAAGTGTAAAAATAAAAAGCTAAAAATTTTAAAATTTAAACCTTATATTTGCACTAAAAAAAATGTTAAACTTTCTAAGATTAATGCTTACTATAGAAAACAAAAAAACTTTTTTTTATATCCCGCTCAATACTGGGAACACAAAAATCACAAGTTTTTAGTTAATTTTTTTGAAAAATATAAAGATAACAAATTGATTAAAAATTTTAATTTAGTTTGTACAGGCCATGATAAAGGTAACTTTAGTTATCTAAAAAAAATAATTAAGTTAAAAAAGCTTGAAAAAAAAATAATTTTGTTAAAATATTTAGAAGATGATGTCCTTTATTATTTATACAAACAATCTATAGGATTAATATTTCCAAGTTTAATTGGCAGTCACAGTTTTCCAATGCATGAAGCTTTTTATTTTAGAAAACCTGTATTCTATAATAAAAAAATACTTTCTAATGAATTTAAAAAGTTTGTATACTTGATAGATATTAAATCAATCGATAGTTTATATAAAAAAATTAAAACCCATTTTAGTAAAAACAACAGTAAAGTTATAAATAATGCCAAGAAAAAATTTGAAATGTTATTTAATGAAAAAAAGATAATTTCTGATATAAAACTCATATTAGATAAAATTTAAAATTTTATATTTTTTGTAAAGCTATAAACCGATTTCGTGAAAGTTAAACTAATAATTTTTGGATCAAGCTATCATGCAAAAGTTGTATTGGCTGAAATCGAAAAATTTAAAAAATATTCTGTAATAGGATATGTTGACACTTTAGAAGTAAAAAAAATAATTAAATTTCGAAATAAACTTATAAAAAAAATTCATATTTCCCATATTAATAAATTTAAAAATACAAGAGGAGTATTTGGTATAGGTGAAAACCAAACTAGGTTTAAAATATTTAATCAAATTAAAAAAATAAATAAAAATTTTAAATTTGAAAAAATTATTTCTAAAGAAACTATAATCTCGAAGCGGGCTTATATTGGTAATGGGACATTTATTGCTCCAGGCTGTATTATAAATCATAATACTACAATTGGTGAAAATTGTCTTATTAATACTGGCTCAATTATCGAGCATGACAGTGAAATTGAGGATTATTGCTCCCTTGGACCTGGGGTTACCACAGGAGGTAATATTAAAATGAAAAAATTTTCTTATATAGGGATCGCATCTGTTTTAAAACATAATATTAAAATTGGTAAAAATACAATAGTAGGAGCTAATTCTTATGTAAATAAAAATTGTCTAGATAATAAAATTTACTTTGGTAATCCAGCAAAATATCAACGAAAAAGAAAAAAAAAGGAAAGTCAATTTGGAAGATAATTTAAATAGATGTTAAATTTTTTTATATATATTTTAAATTTTATATTAGCTGATAAAAATACAGCCAATTTTATTAAATTTAATAATAATATTTATAAAAAAAATAAATTAAATAAAAAAAGCAAAATTTTAGTCGAGTTTCATAATTGGCATCCGTTACATATAGCTTTTTCGATTGTTGCAAATTATCTTTCTAAAATTAACTCATCTAGTATAATAGCGTATCCAGGATATATTAACATTTCTCAAAATTTAGAGCAAAATTTCTTAGGCAAAATTAAGTGGTATTTAGGCTTTAAGCTTAGTATTAAAAACTTTGGGGTTTATAAGTCTTTTGGAACTGAAAAAATTTTATTTCCATCAATCTCAGAAGAAATCAAAACTTTAGGAGAAAAGAAAGCTATACTAATATTTAAGAAAATAAAGAATAAAAAACAAATTTTGTCAATTTCTGTTAATGGAGTGTTAATAGGCGACTTGATATATGATACATACTTAAAAAAATTTAAATCAGACACAATTGATTTGCAACATCCAAACTTTTTTCAGTTTTTTAAAAATACCATTGTTTTATATTATTTTTGGTTAGATTATTTTAAAAAAAATAGAGTTAGTTCAGTGATTATTTCTCATGCTGTTTATACATTGGCAATTCCCGCAAGAATAGCTATGAAAAACAAAATTAAAGTATTTATACCGAATCATTCTTCAATATATAATTTGACTAATAAACACAAATTGTCGTTTCTTGAATTTAAATTTTTTAAAAAAAAATTTTCTAAGCTAAATAAAGATTTAAGGACAAGAGGTATTGAGATATCAAAAAAAAGAATAAAAGATCGATTTAATGGCAAGGTGGGTGTAGATATGTGGTATTCTAAGGCATCATCTTTTAAAAAAATAACTAATAATAAAAAAGTTTTAAATAAAACTAAAAAGCTTAAAGTTTTAATTGCAACTCACTGTTTATTTGACTCGCCACATGTTTCGGGAAATTTCTTTTTCAACGATTTTTCAGATTGGTTACATTATCTAGGCAATTTATCTAATAAAACTAATTATGAATGGTACCTAAAAGCTCATCCATATTTCATTAAAGAAAGTTACAATAAAATCAAAAAAATTATAAAGAAATATAAAAAGATAAATATTATCGAACCTAATACATCACATCATAAACTCATAAGTGAGGGTATAAATGTAGTTTTAACTTGTATGGGTACTATTGGTTTTGAATATGCTCTATTTAATAAAACTGTAGTGAACGCCTCTACAAATAATCCTCATTATAACTATAACTTTAATATAAATCCTAAAAACTTTTTTGAGTACGATAAAATTTTGAATAATTTAACAAAGTATAAAAAAATAAAAATTAATAAAAATAAAATTTTCGAATATTATTTTATGATGCATATATATCATCCAAAAAATTGGATATTTAAAAATATTGAGGCTGTGGAAAAAAAATGTGGAAGTTATTCACAGATGTATAGTAGTAAAATATATGAGTGCTTTCAGGATGAATACTCTAGGGAAAATTTTAATAAAATTAATAAAGTATTTGAAAATTTTTACAAATCAAATAATTTTAAATTAGATTACAAAAATTTAAATTTAAGCTTAAATAAATATTTAAATCAATTTTAAATTATTTTTATTTTTTTCGAGTTTCTTACTTTAATTTTTTGACAAGTAATATGCATGATCGTTGAGAATATATCTTCACAAATACCGTAATTTTCACAATTTAGATTTATGAAAATCTCAAACTTATAATTAATTTTTTTTTTTAAAAAACCCGTAAGAAAAACTACTTTAGCATTATTTTTTTTACAAAATTTAAGAGTTTCTATTATATTTTTCGATGTACCTGAACACGACATAATTAATATTAAATCTCCTTTAATAAAAAAATTCTCCAATTGTTTTACATATATTTGGTTAAAATTAATATCATTAGCAATTGCTGTTATTGTTTCAATTGAGTTTGTCAGCGAAATAAATTTAGGTTTTTTTTTATTTTTTAAATCACTCAAATTTTTGTTGAAATCGCATACATAATGATTTGCGACTGCTGCACTACCACCGTTCCCTAAAACAAATACTCTCTTATTACTATTAATTACTTTTTCAAATAAATTTGACAATTTAACAAGTTTTTTAATATCTAATTTTTTATGAACTTTAGTAAGAATTTTTATGTAATCTAATTCAAAATTAGCATCTCTAATTTTATATTTGCTATGGGGGAACTTAAGCATTAATTTTAAATTGAAATTAATATTAACATAATTTAATTAATAAACATAATAAAAAACACATTATTTAAATATGAAAAAAAAAACAATATGTTTTGATATTGATGGCGTTATATGTAAGACAAACAAAAGTGATTATAAAAATTCTAGCCCACTAAAAAAAAATATTAAAATAATAAATGAACTCTATGATAAAAAATATAACGTCATTCTTTTTACGGCTAGATATATGGGCAGGTTTAAGAATAATTCAAAAAAAGCAACAGAATTAGGAAAAAAACATACTTTAAAACAGCTAAAGGAATGGGGTGTCAACTATAACAAAATTTTCTTTGCAAAGCCGTCATTCGACATAGTTGTTGATGATAAATCTATTTTTTTTAAAAAAAATTGGACAACTTTCTTTAAAAAATTTAATTAATGAATCTATTTAACAGAATATTAAAATCTATTAATAGATATGGTTTTAAGAATTTTTTAAAAGTAAACTACTTAAATTTTTGTAGAAAAAATCAGTTTTTTTTAAATTTACAATTTCTAAATTTAAAATCTTTAAACATTCTTCTGTTTATCCCAAATTTCGTTTCCCCGGTTTTTGCAATTAATAAAAACAAAATATTAAGAACTACACTTGCATTCAAGGGGTTTAATCCTAAAATAGATCCATTTGTGAAACTTATTCAAGAAATAAATATAAAAAATGTTTATAAATATGAGGGCAGTAACCTTGAAATTTACTACAAAAAAAATGTCCCTATTAAAATTTATGATTTGTACCCTTTAACTAAAAACGTAAAAAATTCAAAAATTTTTTCTTTAAAAGCTAGGTATATTAGTCATATATTGCCATGGGATGAAAATTTCTACAAAAAAACAATTAAAGAGATTGTTGATGAAGTAGATCAGCAAAAAAATATTTTGAGAAAGTGTAAAGAGTATAATATTAAATTTGATAAAAATATTTTTTACGGCAATCAAAACTTTGGTCCTGTACATAAAGAAATGGGCAAGATAGAATTTGAAAGATATAAACATGTATTAAATTCTATAAATAATTTTGGATATAAACCAAACTATAAAAATAATCCCCACATTTCAGGTCAGTTTTTGAAAAAAGAAAATAATTGGTTATTGTTTATATCTGATGGTGTTCACAGGGCTGCGGTATTGACTGCTTTAGAAAATATTAACTTACCGATTGCAATTAAAGTGCTACCTAAAGTTATCAATAGAGAGTCAGTAAAATCATGGGCAGGTGTTGCAAGAGGTTATTACACTGTTGATGAAGCGTTAGTTATTTTCGACTCTATTTTTGAATCAAAAAATTTCCTTAATTACAATGAATAAAATTTGTATAATTTTAGCTAACCCTAAAGATATAGATTACTTTGTGAATTTTATTGTTAAATACGATATACAAAAAGTAGATATTTTATATAATGATTTTAGAGATAACTGGGACAATATAGCTTTAAAAAAAATAACTTCTGAGAATACAAATTTAGAATTTAAAAAATTGTCTTCTGTATATTTTTTAAAAAAAAAATATCAAATTTTAATAAGCACTGGAGATAGCCCTCCTTTAAATTTATTTTACTTAATTTCTATAAAATTAAATTTAAATAATTTTTATTTTAAATTATCTAGACTTACTATTAAAATAATTAACAAATTTCGTAAATTAATGAACTTAGAACCTAAAGAAAAAATAAACTTTAAACAAATTGATTATGTAATTAGTGAGAAAAGATTTTTTTTTCCAAGGGGATATGATCTCAAAACTTCATATCCAGGAATAAGTCGAATTCAAACCTTTAATTATTTTATGTGTCATGGAAAAATAGACAAAGAGATCATTAAATCAACAGTCGAAGCAAAAGTTATTAATATTGGATATCCTAGATATGATATTAATATAAACACTTATAATACGAGACGCTCTCTTTTAAAAGAATTTGGGATAAATAATGAAAAAAAAATAATTTACTGGATGCCATCTTACAGATCATCAAAAGTATCAAATCCTGATTTAGCCATAGATGAATGGATTGATAAGGTAAAATTTGTTACAGACGATTTTAACGTAATTATTAGACCTCACCCCGAAAGAATCTTTGCTTCAAAAGAATTATTAAATAAAATAAGCACATCTAATTTTTATATAGATTTAAATGCAACAAGATCATTAGTTGAAATTTATAAATCAGTAGACTTTATATTTTGTGAATTTTCTGGCCCTTTTTTTAGTGCTATTTATAATAAGTCAAAAATACTTATTTTAGATCATGATAATAGAAAAAATTTTCATGATAAAATTGACGAAATTCTAAGACAATATATTAATTATTATAAAATTGATAAAAATGATAAAATAGAAAATAAAAATATTATAAAAAAATACTTAGAAGATAAAAATTATTGGATCAATCAAAAGATTAAGACTGAAAAATTATTTAATATTTTATATGAGTTACCGGAAGAAGACAAAATCAAAAAATTATTTAATGTTTAATTTTTAACAAATATTTGTCAATGAATAATTTAATATTTGAATATGTATCATCTTTAAAAAAAATATAATGTTTTTTCCCACCTAATCTATAACTATTTGGAAATTTTTTATCAGCTACACTTCCTTCGAGATGCGATATATATGATTTTCTATTCTTTTTAATATCGTATTTCCATCTAGATAAATTAGGTTTTTTTTGTAATAGCGATAAGGGGAAATATCCGCTATCTGTAAAAAAATTATGAAAAGCAATATTATAAATCGCTGCTCTATAATTTAGGTCAAATGTAGCTTCTGGTGCTATCTCATATTTTTTTAAAGGGTCATTTAATTTTTTTAAATATTCAAAATCTCTAATTATAATTGGTTGAAAATTACGTTTTTCTAAATATTTACAGACCTTTAACCATTCTCTCTTTTGTGAATTTCTATATTTTGAATATGAGGATTCTCTTAAACTAATAGTTATTAGTCTCTTGCCATAAATTTTTTTTAAATTTTTTGCTTTATTTAAATAATTTTTTAACAATTTTATACCTATAAGAGAATCAACTCTTTTATCTCTTTCTAAATTTGCCCAAGAAATTTGTTTAATTTGGTTATTATAATCATCGTAAATATTAAAATTGGTAGGAAAATAAGTATCATATAGAAACAAATATTTAAAAAAACTAATTCTATACTTATTGATAATAACATTGTCTAAACTGGGATAAAAATTTAAAGTGTTCAAAATAATATTGCTCAACCTTACTTTACCATTTTCAAACGAATATTTTTTCTCTTTAAGGTATTGTTGTTTTTTAAAAAATAGACCACTGTTTTCACTGCCAGCACCTAATATACATAAATCAAAATTTGAGATTTTCTCTCTCTTTTTAATTTGTAATGCATTTTCCATAAAAATAAAAAAATCGAAACCTACTCCGTTAACAGCAAGGTCGTAAACAATTAACATTTTTCTTTTAATTGGAAAGACAAGCCTTATTAGAGAAATAATTCTAACAATTAATTTAAATATGAGTATTTTTATAGTTTTCAAAGGTAATTATTATTTTGTTTTAAAATTTATGTAATAATATATTTAAATTATATAACAATGAATTTAAGAAATTTCAAAACACAAATAATTGCTGAAATAGCACAGTCACATAAAGGCTCCATTAACTTAGCAAAAAAAATGATAGAGTTATCATCTCAAGCTGGTGCAGATTATGTAAAATTTCAAGCTCATTACTCAAATTATGAGTCCACCTTTGATGAAAAGTTTAGAAAAGGTTTCAATTTTAAAGAAAAAAATAGATATGAATATTGGAAAAATTTTGAATTTACAAAAAAACAATGGATAGAATTAATAAAATTTTCAAAAAAAAAAAAGATCAAATTTCTTTGTTCACCTTTTTCAATATACTCATTTCAATTGTTGAGAAAAATTGGATTGAAAGAATGGAAAATTGGATCAGGAGAGTTTTTCTCTGATGATCTTCTTGAAGAAATAATTAAGAAGAGGGATAAAATTATATTAAGCACTGGTTTAGCTAAATCAAAAGAAATTACAAAAAGGGTACAGTTATTAAAAAAAAAAAAAATTAATTTTACTTTACTACAATGTACCTCTAAGTATCCAGCAACATTAAAGGATATAGGCATCAATGTAATGCATGAATTTAAAAATAAATATAATTGCAAAGTTGGTTTGTCTGATCACTCTGGTATGATAGAACCAGGAATATATACTATCTCTAATTCATTTAATATTCTTGAAGTTCATGTAGATTTTGAGAAATCAAAAAACCCAGATTCATCATCATCGTTAAATTTTGATCAACTGAAAATTCTTTGTGACTTTAGGAATAATTTGAATATTTTAAAAAATTCAAAAATAAATAAAGACGAAGCATATAAAACGGTTTCTAATTTAAAAAAAAATTTTACTAAAAGTGTATGTATAAACAAAACTCTTAAAAAAGGTCATATAATTAAAAAAAACGATTTGATTATGAAAAAACCAGGCAATGGTATTAGTTATGCAAATATAAAAAAAATAATTGGAAAAAAATTAAAAAAACATTTAGATGATACAAGAATTTTAAAATGGAGCGACTTTGAATAAAAAAAAAATTTGTATAGTTGTAAATAATAGAGCAAATTATGCTAGAATAAAAACTGTATTAAAATCTGTTCAGAATCACAAAGGTCTTGAACTTAAGTTGGTCGTAGGTGCATCTGCATTATTAGACAAATTTGGTGAACTCACCAAAATAATTAAAAAAGACAGGTTTAAAATTTCTGCTAAGCTTTTTTCAATTATAGAGGGAGAGAACTTAACTACTATGGCTAAATCTACTGGCTTAGGAATTATAGAATTATCTACAATTTTTGAAAATATTAAACCTGACATTGTGCTTACTGTTGCAGATAGATTTGAAACCATGGCTACTGCTATTGCAGCAAGTTATATGAACATACCTCTTGCGCATACACAAGGAGGTGAAGTAACGGGATCAATAGACGAAAGTGTAAGACATGCAATAACAAAATTATCTCATATACATTTTCCGTCTTCAATAAAATCTTATCAAAACTTAATTAGATTAGGAGAAGATAGAAAAAATATTTTTCTAGTTGGATGCCCTGCGATGGATTTAGCTGTCGGAGTAAAAAAAGATTATAAGGTCTTAAAAAATTATCACGGCGTTGGGTCTAAAATAAACTTAAAAAAACCTTATGTAATTGTTCTACAACATCCTGTAACAACTGAATATGAGGATGCAAAATATCAGATAGAACAAACCTTAAAAGCAATCATAAAAATAGATATGCAAACAATTTGGTTATGGCCTAATGTTGATGCAGGGTCTGATGAAATATCTAAGACCATAAGAATATATAGAGAAAAAAATTTGTTAAAAAATGTTAGATTTTATAAAAATTTTACACCAGAAGATTTCTTAAAAATTTTCATAAACTGTAGATGTATAATTGGCAATTCTAGTTCAGCAATAAGAGAAGGTAGTTTTCTTGGTGTACCGGCTATAAATATCGGTAACAGACAAAACGGAAGAGAGCACGGAAAAAATGTTATTCACTGTAATTATAATCAAAATCAAATATATAAATCTATCAAAAAACAGATAAAAAACGAAAGATTTAAACCTCAAAAAATCTTTGGAAGTGGTAATGCCGGCAAAACAATTGCAAATATTCTTTATAAAGTTAAACCAAATATAAAAAAGAAATTAAATTATGATTAAAATTGAAAAATCTAAAATCACTAAACATATTTTATATTTAAAAAAGAAAGTTTTTTTTAGTGATACTAAATGGCCTCATTTTGACATTTTATTCAAGGATATAATTTATTTATCAAAAAAATTTGGAAAAAATAAAAAAGTATTATTTTTGGAAAGAGGTGGTTTATATGGAAAGATTAGTATATGGGCACCCCTTTTTCATAAATCGATTGTAGTTTCAATTGACTGCAGCCCAGAAGGGATCAAAAAAAAAGGGTCATACAACAAAAAATATGTAGAACACAAAGATATTATAAAGTGGCCTATAAATAATTTTTCTGATTATAAGCAATTAAATTTAAGTAAAAATAGTTTCGACTTGATTATAATTCCAAATTTATTACATCACATTAGTGATCATAAAAGGTTAATTTATCAATGCTACCAAATTTTAAAAAAAAAAGGCAAGCTATATACCTTTGAACCAATATTAAGAGAATTGCATCAAGCACCTGATGATTACTTAAGATTTACACCATTTGGATTAAGTGAATTAATGAAAAAAAATAATTTTAAAGTTAAAAAAGTCAGAACTTCTGGCGGTCCATTTAGCGCAATAATTTATTGCTGGGATCAAGCAATTCAATATTTTCCAGTTAAAAAGAGAATTAAAAAATTACAATGGTTAAAAAAAGAAATTAAAAAACTAACAAATTATGAAAAAAAATATAAAAAAAACAAAATTAGATCAAATTCTTCATTCCCAGTAAGTTTTTCTATTCTTGCACAAAAATAAATGTTATTTAAAAAAAAAATTTTAGCAATAGTTTTAGCGCGCGGGGGCAGCAAGGGTATAAAACTAAAAAATCTTAAAAAAATTAAAGGAAAATCTCTTGTAAAAATAACAGGACTGTTCTGTAAAAAATTAAAATTTCTAGACGAAGCAATTATTTCTTCAGATAATAATAAAATTATTCAGGAAGGTTTGAAATCCGGCTTAAAAGCGCCATTTCTTAGACCAAAAGAACTCTCAGGAGATTTAATATCTGATGAAAAAGTTCTTATTGACGTTCTTAAAAAGACAGAGAATTATAATAATACTAAATATGATATTGTTTTATCTTTACCTCCAACATCTCCATTTAGGGAAAAAAAAGACGTTATTCAGGCAATAAAACTTTTAATTTATAAAAATTTTGACTCAGTTTGGACAGTAAAATTAAATGATACTAAAAACCATCCTCTAAAACAGTTAGTTTTAAAAAACAATAGATTAAAATTCTATGATAAGAAAGGAAAAAAAATTTTTGCAAGGCAACAGCTTAGCTCTGTTTATTTTAGGGATGGTTCCGTTTATGTAATTCGAAGAGATGTGCTTTTAAAAAAGAGAAAGCTTATAACGGGAAAAACTGGAGCAGTTATAACAAAAAACTTCAAAGTTTCTATTGATGACTATTTAGATCTTAAAATAGCAAATTTTTTATATAAAAATTAAACATTACTTTTAAATTTATTTGAATAAGTAAAAAATTTTATTATTGAACTTATAATTTTTAAATTTGCAGATATGTTATTTCCTAATCTAGAATTATCTTTCCTTTTAAACACATTTAAATTTTTATGCATAATCTTGCCATTTAAAAACATTATTTTCAATATTATGGATGTACTAAGTGAATTATCACAATCCAGCTTTATTTTTTTCAATGTATTTATTTTATATACTTTAAGACCACTTAAAGGATCTTGAATTTTTAAAAAAAAATTAGTGAAAAAACTAAATATACCTTCTATAATTCTATTAAATTTTTTTCTTCTTCCAATCACTAAATCATATTCTTGAAATTTTATAATATTTAAAAAAAAATTAGCATCATGCTCTCCATCAGCATCAAATGTAGCAATGTGACTATAGTTTTTTTTTATTAAATATTTTAACCCTTTAATAATTGTTTTTTCGTAACCTAAACTATATTTGTTCCTTAAATATTTAATTTTTCTATATCTAAGCAATTTGATTGTATTATCAGAACTATAGTCATCAATGACTAGAATATCACCAAACTTTTTTATTTTTTTTATTACATTTATAATTGTTTTAGACTCGTTTCTAGCTGGAATTAATATAACTAGTTTATATCTTCCCATTTTATAATTTCATGTTCAGGTATATTATTTACCAATTTCTTACCAACGATTTTTTCAATATTTTTTGGGTCTATGGCATTTTTAGGACATGGTCTTAAAATTACCAAATCAGATCTTTTAATAATATCATTTTTTTTTAATTTTTTAGATGCTCTTATGCACCTTCTTTGAAGAACAACCGTTTCTAATTCGTTTTTTTCTATCTTTTTATTTCCATCCCCTAAACTAAGCTCTAATTCTCTTGATCTATCAATCATTTCTTGCCATGTTTTGGGTGTCATTGAAAACTTATGATCTGGACCCTCAAAATCATTTGATAATGTGAAATGTTTTTCAATTACTTTTGCCCCTAAAGCTATAGCACCCAAAACACTAGAGTGGCCATGAGTATGATCACTTAATCCTAATACTAGTTTTGGAAATTTACTCCTTAATTTTTTTAAATAATTCAAATTTATATACTTAAAATTTTCTTTATCCGCCGTATAGTTTGTATTACATTGCATAACACATATATTTTGATTTAATTTCACAGATCTTTCAATAACATCAATTACGTCTATTTCATTTGATGCTCCAGTTGCTAAAATATAAGGCTTTTTTTTTAAAATTATATGTTTAATAATTTCATACCAAGTTATATCACCCGATCCTATTTTATAAGCCTCTAGGTATGGATCAACAAAATCAACAAGCTCAATGGAGTAAGGACTTGTCATAAACTCAATATTATTATTTTGACATTCTTTTTTTAAAATAGGTGTCCATTTTAAAGGTATTGATGCTTCTTTATAAACTTCAAATACTGATTTTTTCCAATTAGACTGGTGAGATAATTGACTACCTAAACTTTTAAAACCATAATCACTAACTATAGTTTCAGCTTTAAAATGTTGAAATTTAGCAGCGTCAGCACCTGCCTCTGCGGATCTTTTAATAAGCTCAATAGCTTTATCTAATTTTCCATCATGATTGGCAGCTATATCGGCTATAAAATATACTGGACAATTTTTACCGACTCTTTTTTTTCCAATATTAAAACTTTCATTCATAACAAATAATCCTTTTTTGTATTTTTAATTTCGTCAATTAAGTCGTCAAATCTTAAATTTAGTTTTTTCTCCAATTTAGTATTATCTAACCTCATGTCTTGAGGTCTTTTTGCATATAAATTTATTTCTTTAAGCGAATTACTTTTTATATACTTTTTTTCTAATTTAAGCTCATTACAAAAAGCAATGCCAAATTGTTCTTTCGTCATTCCTTTATTTGAGCCCATATTATATATTCCCAAAATATTTTTTTTTATCAAAATACTAATAATACTGTACACTGTATTAAATGATACCGGAGAAAAAAATACATCTTTAAACAATTCAATATTTTTTTTTTTGCTACAAGCTAAGTATATTTTGTCTGAAAATGACAATTTATTATTACTTCTTGATTTGCCAAAGAAGTTAGTCCTCAATGATATGGCGTTATAATTTATTATTTTCTTTTCAATTTCTACTTTTGATTTTGAGTATTCATTTATAGGACAAACATTTTCTTCAGTATGAGGTCCTTCATTGTTATAAACCATATCAGTTGAGAATTGAATAAAATAATAATTTTTTTGATTTTTTTTTAATGCTTTCAAAACTACCTCTGGAAACTCAACGTTTAATTTATAAGTTAAAGTTAAATTTTTTTCACATTCATCAACGCTAGTTAATCCAGCAAGATTAATGAATATATTAGGTGAGATATTTTTAATCTTATCTTCAACAAAAGCATTGTCTTTTATATCGCCATTAAAATCACAATTTTCTCTACCAATTGTTTTAAATTTAATATTATTAAGTTTGAAATAATTTTTTAAACCATTACCAAGCAATCCATTACTTCCAGAAATTAATATCATTTTAATAAATTTTGATTTTTTTTTAAAAAATAATTTATTTTTTTTAAGTCGGGATTATTGTTTAGAATTTTCAAAACATCACTCGTGTTAAAATTATTATTATAATTTAATTTATTATAAACTTTTCTAGTAAATAAAAGATCTTCAGGATAATCAACAGTCCATCTGTGTTTTGACATATCAATTTTTTGTTTATACGAATATATATTAAATTTTTTAGGGTTGTTGTAAATATATGGAGTTACATGTTCTCTATCAGAAATATCTTTGGCAAGTTTATTTATTTTCTTTAATGTATCGAAATTAAATATTTCAATATGCATACCTGACGGATATGATGGTTCTAAAATGTTTGAGAGGTAATCGTATCTTTTTTTTTTAAATTTTCTTAACATTTTATTTATAAGTCTGAAATCAATAAAAGGACAATCTGCGTTACATCTGATTATAGTTTTAATTTTATATTTAATAGATGCATAATAAAATCTTGATAATACATCTTTTGTCTTACCTCTATAAAAGCTAACTTTATTTTTTTTTAAAATATTTACGATTTTGTTGTCAGATTTATGTTTAGTTGTTACGACAATTAATTTTATTTTTTTAAGATTTGAAAGTCTTAATAGTATTGTTTCCAACATTGTTTTTTTATTTATTTTTTTTAAAACTTTTTCTGGAAATCTCTTAGAGTTACATCTTGCTTGTAATAAAATGCCAGTATTCATTTTAATTTGATTAAATTATCCCATTCCTCGGCAACTGTAGTCTTTGGTAAACTTTTTTTTTTTAAGCATTTTAAAAAGTCATCTAATTGACTTTTGAATAAATTTTCGTAATTTTCGTTAAATCTTTTAATTATTTTTTTTTTTTTATCCCAAGCTAAAAATATTTTATTGTCTATTCTATTATAAATAAGATTTTTTTTTGATCCTACAAATTCAATCTCATCTATATTTGGACTTTGAAATTGATTGCCAAAAATTAAACCCAGAATATTTTTTTTAAACTTTATTATAACAATACCGGTATCACTGACCTTTACATCTTTAAATTCTAATCTTTTTTTTACTTTTGTAATATTTTTTATTTTACCTCCATAGAAAGATTGTAGATTTAAATGATGTGATAAAGCATCATAAATTATACCACCGCTATTATTTTCATTTGAATAATATATTTTCTTATAATCTTTTCTTAAAATTCTAAAATTTTGACTATAATTTGATTTAATAATTTTTAATTTTCCTATTTTTCCAGATTTGATTATTTTTTTTATAAAATTATAAGCTTTACCATATCTCCTTGGGTATGCCACTGACGTAACAATTTTATTTTTTTTTATATGATTTATCACATCATGCCATCCATTTTTTTTTATAAATAATGGCTTTTCTACAATAAAGCTTAAACCTGCCTTCGCACAAATTGAACAGTATTTTAAGTGCGAATTTGCTGGAGTAGATATTATTGCAAAATAGTATTTATTTTTATTTTTTTTGAGATTAATATTATTAATATTTACATTTCTTATTTTTTTATTCTTATCGTAAATATCTATCAAAAAATTTTTCTGTAAAGCATTCTCATACCTTTTACCCATCGCACCATACCCAATGATTAAAATTTTTTTTTTAGTTTGAAGTATATCCACCATCTACAATAATATTTTGTCCAGTAAGATAACTCGATTTGAAAGATAATATAAATTCTATTATTCCACTAATCTCGTTCGAGTTAGCCATACGATTTAAGAACGTTTTTTTAGAATACTTAAAATTAAAACTTTTTGATTGTTTGGCTCTGACCCCACCGGGTGAAATCATGTTTACAGTTACATTATTTTTTCCATATTTCGATGCAAAGTATTTTGTTAATCCCAACATTCCAAATTTGTTATACATGTAGTCCGGCTCAAGCTCAAAGTTTTCATTTTTATATAGATTGAAGTCAGGTCCAACTACACTATAAATTGAACCGATATTAATTACACGACCAAACTTTCTTTTTGCAAAATACTCACAGAATTTTTTATTAATAAGATACGTTGAATTTGCATTTATGTTAATTGATCTCGACCAATTCTTAAAACTATCTTTTGATCCTTTTTTCATAGGTCTTAAAACAGAACAGTTGACAACACCTATAACATTAAATTTTTTTTTATTTTTTATGAATTTTAATAAGTTATTAATATGTACTTCTTTAGATTGATCAACTTTTCTAATATAAATATTACTTTTTAAAATATTAATTTTATTTTTATTATAAGTTCCAATTACATTATAATTTTGATCAGAAAAGTATTTTAATAATGCACTTCCAATTTTTCCGCTTGCACCAGTAATTACAACAGTTTTATTTTTCATTTTATAATTTTTAAAGTTTTTGGAGAGAAAAATTGAAATTTATTTTTTCTTGACAAATTTCCAGCTATTACTGTACGAGTCAAACTAATCATTTCATTAATCGGAATTACATACTTTTTCATTTTTATCATTTTTTTAAACTCACTCATCATATATTTTATTGAATAAAAATAATCATTATAGGGAATATGTACTGGCTTCATTTTTTCACCATAACAATTAAAGTGAATTGGTAGATGTAAGTTATTCGAAAAATGTAGATAAATATTTGTTCCATTTTCATAAATAAGTTGATAAGTTTCTTTTTTGTTATATTTAGTATCTAAACACCTTACTTTAGAAATTTTATTTCCATAAATTTGAAAAATTCCTTCTAACAGATGATATGAGTATCTGATCCAATTTGATCTACTATATCCTGAGATTAAAATAGTCTTATTTATAACCTCAGCTTTTAAATTTTTATATTTTTTTATAATTCTTGTATATCTTGCTGAGGATGCTGACATATAAATCTTTTTTTTAGAAATTTTTTTAAACCTTTTCAAACTTTTAACATCAGGCACAATTAATTTATCTATAAAAATCGGGATATTTTTTTTAAGAAATATTTTTGCAATTTTTAAATGGTTTTCTATATCATCCCTTGCTAAAATCACACCATCCACTACTGACGACATTTCGTTTAAGGTTTTGCATATATGATTAATTCTTACCATTTTTGATATTTCATAAGATGTTTTTTTTGATTGTGTCCAAATACAAGTAACTTTTGCATCTCTAAAAATATTTTTTTTTAAATTTCTATGTTGTTTAGGTAAATAGTCTTTTATTAAATCAAATTTACAAAATTTATTTAAATATTTCGGATCATATCCATTAAACATTGCAGAAAAAGAAATGGGATGACCGTTTCCAGAGTTCGATCCAATTATACCTATTCTAGCTATTTTTGTATTATAACCCATTTCCATTTAAAAACTTTATTTCCAGCAATTTGAACGCTGTTTATTACTCTTGTCGTAGCTGGACCTTGTATTTTAGAGTGATCTTTATATTCTTTATTAATCATTTTATTATTAAATTCATCATCAATAAATGAAACTTTAAAATTTCCTACATTTCTAACCATTTTTTTTATTACTTTAAAACTATAAGTGTTTTGATAAGTGAATTTTTTTGGTTTGAAATTTTTGTCAAAATTTTCCTTAAAAACTATTTGTGAAAGATGCGTCTCTATATCAATAAGAGTTCTTATAATACAAACTTTTTTTGTAATATTTATCAAATTTTTGATTGCTGTGTAAGCATCTGGCAAGTGAAGAATTACGTTACAACAATAAACTATGTCATGAGTATCTATTTTTTTTTTATACATATTATAAATATCAAGCACTTTAAAATTTGCTTTTTTTTTCTTGTAAAATTTTTTAGCAAAATCGATATAAACTTTATTGCCATCAATACCTAAATATTTTACAGAATTATTTAATTTTGAAATAGAGTTGTAATAATGCCCAGCAGCACACCCAACATCTAATATAGTCATATCCTTTTTATAAAATGGTCTTATTATTTTAATTAATTGTTTTGTGCACTCCATTTCAGGCACTAAGCCCCTTGCTCTTAAAAATGTTCTTCTCTCCATCATTGGATATTTTTTCCAAAGATCCCACTTCTTTTTACTCATTATTTTCTTTAAAAATTTCGATTTGTTTTTTTATTTCTGATATTGAAAGAAATTTTTTATTATTAAACGAATTATAATTAAAATTTGATGGTACTTTATTTTTTTTATTAAAAATTTTGTATTTTTTTTTATAATATTTTTGCTCTAATTGAGGTGGTAAAATTACATAATAGTCCCCTTGATCATATGTAGTAGAGCTATCTCCTCGTGTAATTAATTCCTCATGAATTTTCTCACCTGGTCTGACACCAATAATTTTAATTTTTTTATTTTTATTTAGTGATTTAGCAAGATCAATTAATTTATAACTTTTAATCTTTGGAACAAATATTTCGCCACCTATTCCTTTGAACAAGCACTTGATTACAAATTTTACAGCCTCATCTATGCTAAGACTAAACCTAGTCATTTTAGGATCTGTTAAGGGTAAATACTTTGAGTTAAGATTATAATTTATAAATGTAGGCACAATTGATCCACGACTACCAAACACGTTACCATATCTGATAACTGAAAAAACTTTTTTTTCGGACCCTATATAATTATTAGCTGCTGTAAAAAGTTTATCTGAACAAAGTTTAGATGCTCCATATAAATTTATCGGGGCAGCAGCTTTGTCGGTTGATAAAGCCATAACTTTTGAAACTTTAGAATTTAAGGCAGCCTCTATTATATTTTGAGAACCTAAAATATTTGTTTTTATAAACTCAAAAGGATTGTATTCAGCAGTATTTACTTGTTTGAGAGCTGCTGCATGAATTACATAATCTACATTTTTGAATGCGTAAGTAACTCTGCTTAGATCTCTTATGTCACCTAAAAAAAATCTCAATTTTTTTAAATCTGTCTTTGAAAACTGAAGAGACATTTCGTATTGTTTTAATTCATCTCTGCTAAATATGATCACTCTTTTAATTTGAGTAAAATTTTTTAATAAATAATGAGTTAATTTTTTTCCCAATGAACCAGTGCCACCAGTTATCAAAATAATTTTATTATTAAGCATTTATTTTTAATAATCAATTTTTAAGAAAGATTAGTTTAAATATCAGAATATATGCTTTTTTGCCAATATTTTATTAACTTTTAGGATTTTATTATATATATTCAAAAAACAAAAAAATGTAATTTTGCATACTTAACACAATTCAGCTTTAAAATACTTATAAATTATTTTTAACATGTTGAGATCTAAAATTTTAAAAAAAAAACATACTATTGCTATAATAGGTTTAGGTTATGTTGGACTACCTTTAGCGATTAGATTTATAAAAAAAAAGGTTAAAGTACTAGGAATAGATAGCGATCTTAAAAAAATCAAAATGTTAAAAGAGGGTAAATCTTATATAAGATCGATAAGTAATACTGAGCTAAAATACTTTAAAAAAAATAAGTCTTTAGTAACTAATAATTACAGATTTATCCAAAAATGTGATGTAATTATTATATGTTTACCCACCCCATTAAAATTAAATAACTATCCAGATATGAGATACGTTTTTAATTGTGCTAAAAAAATTAACAAATACTTGAATAGTGAAAAATTAATTATCCTTGAAAGTACAGTTTATCCAGGTGCAAGTGAGGATTTTTTAAAAAATATTAAAGCTCATAAAAAAAATATTTATTTTTCGTATTCTCCCGAGAGAGAAAATCCCGGTGATAGAAGTTTTTCATATAAAAAGACACCAAAAGTTCTAGGTGGAAAAACAAAACTATGTACAATTCTAGCAAATTTGATCTACAAACCTATTGTAAAAAAAATTTATGTCACAGAAAGCTTACGTGTTGCTGAAATGTCAAAGTTGTTAGAAAATATTTACAGATCTGTAAATATTGCTTTAGTAAATGAGATGAAAATAATTGCTGATAAGTTCGGAATTAATATTTACGAGGTAATTAAAGCGGCAGCTACTAAAAACTTTGGTTTTGTTAGATTTAATCCGGGCCCAGGTTATGGTGGGCATTGTATTCCAATTGACCCAATTTACTTATCTTGGGCCTCAAAAAAACTTGGTTATAAAGCGAAATTTATTGAAACAGCAACTAATGTAAATAATTTAATGCCGATGTGGATATATAAGAAAATAAGTAACTACTTTAAAGCCTCAAAGAGAAAATTAATTAAAATTTTAATTTTTGGTATTTCTTATAAAAAAAATGTAGACGATGACAGAGAGAGTCCTTCATATTATTTTATGAAAATATTAAAAAAAAACAAAATATATTTTGATTATTATGATCCTTATTTTTTGAAGTTGAGAAAAGGAAGGAATAACAATTTTAATAAATCAAGCATAGAATTTTCAAAAAAAACCGTTTCGAAATATGATTGTTCTGTAATAATGACAGATCATGATAATTTTAATTATAAAAAAATATTAAATTTTTCAAAATTAATTTTTGATTGTAGGGGAAAATTCAATCAGTTAAATATAAAATCTAATAAGATTATTGATTGCTAAATTATGAAAGTGTTAGTAACAGGATGTGCAGGATTTATAGGTTTTCACGTAGCAAAAAAACTGCTTGCTAATGGCAATGTTGTTATTGGTATTGATAATTTGAATAATTATTACGATATTAGTTTAAAAAATAAGAGATTAAAAATTCTAAAAAACTTTAAAAAATTCACTTTTAAAAAAATTAATATATGTAATTCAACTAAACTAAACAGCATCTTTAAACAAAACAAAATTCAAAATATAATTCATCTTGCTGCACAAGCTGGTGTTAGATATTCTTTAATGAGGCCAAAAAGTTATATAAATTCAAATATCAAAGGTTTTTTTAATATTATTGAGTGCTGCAGGTACTATGGTGTTGTAAAGCTTCTCTATGCAAGCACTAGCAGTGTTTATGGAAATCAAAAAAAATTTCCTTTAAAAGAGGATCTCAATACAGATAATCCTATTCAACTTTATGCAGCAACAAAAAAAAGCAATGAATTAATGGCAAAAGCTTATTCTCACTTATTTAATTTTCAAACCATTGGTATGCGTTTCTTCACAGTTTATGGTCCTTGGGGCAGACCAGACATGGCTTTATTTAAATTTACTAAAAAAATATTATCAAATAGGGAAATTGAAATTTATAATTATGGTAATCATATAAGAGATTTTACTTATATAGACGATGTGACAGAAATTATTGTTAGATTAAATAAAACAAAAAAAATTAAAAAAAATTCTGAAATATTTAATATTGGAAACTCTAATCCTGTCAAATTAATAGATTATATTCATCAAATAGAAAAATCCCTAAATAAAAGAGCTAAAAAAAAATATTTACCTTTACAAGCCGGAGATAGTAAAAAGACACATTCAAATACTAAAAAATTACACAAAATTTTAAATTATAAACCTAAAGTAAATTTTAGAATCGGAGTAAATAATTTTGTAAAATGGTACAGAGATCATTATTCTAAATGACTATAAAAAAAATAAATTCAATATCTAAAAATTATTATAATCATAAAATTTTAATAATAATATTGTTCTCTATTTTAACAACTTGTATGGAAATGATTGGTATAGGTTCCGTTATACCTTTACTCACTTCTTTATCAGCAGATAATAATATTTTTGAAAAAGTAAATTTTATAAAATTTAATTTTAATTTTGATAACAATAATTCAATTTATTTTTTTTTATCAATAGTCATATCGGTTTTTATAATTAAAAACATATTTGTATATTTTTTTAATTTATACCAAGCTAAATATTTATTTTCATTTTATAATTTTTTAATGAAAGAATTTTTGAATATATACTTAAAGCAACCTTATGATTTTCATTTAAATAGAAATTCCGCAATATTAATGCGTAATATTAGAAAAGAAACTAGTGGTTTTATTAATGGACTTAAGAATATTCTAATTATTATAAATGAAAGCTTAATTTTAATAGCTATAATATTTTTCCTTCTTTATTTTAATTATCAAATTACAATTATATTGATTGCGCTTGTTTCAATTGTTGCATTTTTATTTAATAAAATAATCTCTAAAAAATCAATTGATTATGGAAAAATTCATCAATTCCATGATGGTAAATTAAACCAGACCTTACATGAGAGTTTTGGAAGTTTAAAAGATATATATTTATATAATCGTTCTGATAATTTTTTACAAAGATTTATAGGGCACGCAGAAATATCAAAAAAAGTCGGTATTTATACTTCAATAATTAGCTCACTACCACGACACTGGCTTGAAATAATTTTTATAATAAGTCTTACAAGTATAGTATTATACTCTTCTTATGTTTTAAATGATCTAAATTCAGCACTTCCTCTCGCTGGTCTATTTGCAATTTCTGGAATCAGGCTCATGCCAGCTGTCAATAAAATTATTGGCTCTTATCAACAAATAAATTTAAGTAAAGCATCAATCACCTTAGTTTACGAGGAATTAAAGCTTAAAAAAAATATTCTTGTAGAAAAAACAGAAAAATTTAATGAAAAAAAAAATGAATTTAAAAGTTTATTAATTAAAAATTTATCTTTTAAATATTCAAATATTGATAAATTTATATTTGAAAATGTTAATTTTGAAATTAAAAAAAATTCACTTATAGGATTTGTTGGAGCTAGTGGTTCTGGAAAAACTACTCTAATTGATTGTCTTTTAGGTCTATTGCCTCCCACAAGTGGTAAGATATTGTTTAATAATCAGAACATTTATAATGATTTAAAGAATTGGCAATCTAATATAGGATATGTCCCTCAAAACATTTATTTGATGGATGCCTCAATTCAAGAAAATATTGCTATAGGCATAAATAAAAGATTTATTGATATTGACAGGATAAACTTATCTTTAAAATTATCAAATTTAGATGAATTTATAAAAAGTTTACCAGATGGCTTAAGTACCAACGTTGGTGAAAAAGGTGTAAAAATATCTGGTGGTCAAAGACAAAGAATTGGAATAGCAAGAGCTTTGTATAATAATCCACAAATATTGGTTTTAGATGAGGCAACAAACGCACTAGATACTGCAACTGAGGAAAAGTTTTTAAATCTTATTAATGAATTAAAAAATCAACAAAATTTAACTGTGGTTATGATTACTCATAGAATCAGTACTCTAAATATTTGTAATAAAATATATAAAATCGAAAATAATCAAGTTTCATTAGTAAATGAAAAATAAAAAAATTTTAATAATCCTATCGGATTATTTATTTATAAGAAACTATCTTGAAACAAAAGTTTTCAACAAAATAATCAATACAAAGCATTACACTATAGAATTTTTAATAAATAAATCATTAAAGTTAAACAAAAAAAAACTAAAAAATATAAAAACCTCATATTTTGAATATTCTAACAGTGAAAGACAAAAATTTTTAAAAATTTTTCAAAGAAAAATTTGGAAAGATAGAGGCAAGTCTGACTCATTTAAATTTAAATTAAAGATATATTTAAATTTTAATAAATACATAAATTCTGATGATGAAAGTTTATTACAAAAAATCATAAAATTCCCTCTCAGATTTTTAAGATTTATTAAAAATTATATTAGTTTTTTATATGATACTTTGATCATTTTTTCCCCTATACACAAACTTTACGAGGATAAAATTGAGATAAATAAGTTTCTTCAAACAAAAATTTTTACTTATAAACCAGACTTAATCATTATGCCTACAAATACAATTAATCCAACAAAATACGATCTATATAAAATTTTAAAAAAAGTTAAAATTAAAGTCTTATACCTAGTTGATAATTGGGACAATCTCTCAAGTAAATCAACTTTTTTCAACAAAAATAGTTTATTTACTGTTTGGGGTAAGCAGACTTTACAGCATGCAGTTAAAATTCAAAAAATTAAAAAAAAAAATGTTTATTTAATGGGCACTCCCAGATATGAAAAGTATTTTAGGTTGAGAAATAAAAATATTACATCTAATTTCAAATTTAAATATATTTTGTTTTTAGAAAGTACTTTGCCAACAGAAAGCAATATTTTACCTTTAGTTGATAATATTATCTCCAGAAATAATTATTTGAGAGATCTTAAATTAATTTATAGACCTCACCCATGGAGAAAGAGCGTAAAAATCTTCAAACAGAAATACTTTAAAAATGTTATTATTGATCCACAAGTAAAAGATAATTATTTAAAAAAAAATTTTCAGTCACATATTCAGCCAAATTTAAATTATTACCCATCTTTATTAAAAAATGCAGAATTTATTATTTCTGGTCCTACATCTATGATCATTGAAGCTTTAATTCTTAGAAAACCTGTACTACTTTTAAATTTCAAAAATAAAAAAACATTGCTAAATCCTTATAATATTTTTAATAATTTCGTTCATTTTAAAAATATTTCTAAATCACCAGCTATAATTCAAAATAACGAAATTCAAAATCTTGAAAAAGATATGATAAAATGTAGTAAATTAGTTAATAAAAATTTATATTTAAAAATTGATCGACATAGAGATTTCTTTTTGACAGAAAATTGCAAAAATTATAAGAGTAATTTGAATAAAATAATTAAAAAAATACTTATTTAAAATGGCTTACGATTATTCAGAAATATATTTTAAAAAATATAATTTTATAAAAACTCCTATAAGATATTTGTTGTGTAAAAATTGGAGAATTGTTTCAAAATATAGATCAATATTTCGCAAATTCGACTCTTACAAAAAATCTAAAAATAATTTAGAAAAAAATTTTAGTTTCGAAATTAGTTTAAATTCAGACCTGAAAGAGTATTCAGAATTTTTTAATAAGAACAATTGGTGCTTTATAGATAATTTTTTTTCGCAGGAAACATGCAAACAAATAGTTCAAAATTGGCCAGGCAGGCATTATTTTAGACCCATGAAATATATCTCAAAACAATATGATTTTGGATTTGAGTGGAACCATACACTCAAAGAATTACCAAGGTATATTGAACATCATTTGTATATTAAAAAATTATATAATTATTTAGACTCTACTGAGTTTAAAAAAATAGTTAATAACTTATGCAACGATAAGTTCAATAGATCATGCTTTAGTATTTCTCTAACAACTGCTAAAAAAGGATCAGTTTTATTTCCTCATAAGGACGCAATATCTTTAGAAAATAATAATATTTCTAATCCAGCGATAAATATAATTATATTTTTAAAAGGCACGGATGATCAGGAGTTCTCAGGTGGCACAGGTTTGTATGAGGATAACGAATTTAAGAAAGTTATCTTTGAACCTAGGAAATTAAACAACTCTGCACTTATTTATAGATCGAGAGAAAACTTTTTTCATGGTTTTAAAGAAATACAAGGAAAAGACAAAGTTAGGTTTACTCTAAATACACAATTTACTTGTTTAAAATAAATCTTCTAAAATTAAAAGTTATTTTCCCGATACAAATAAATAATAATAAAACAATATTTTGACCATTGTCGTATCTAATTTTTAATTCTTCCATAAAATGTTTCCTAAAAGATATTTTACTTGAAAAACCCCCACGTCTAAAAACTCCAAAAATTTCTTTTTTGCTTGATGCGATACCATTCAATTTATGTTTTACTATCATTCTATAGAAATAATCGTAGTCTGATGAATATTTGTATTTTAATTTATACTTTCCTATTTTTTTCATTGCTTCGTCTTTAACAAAAAAACCTGAAGAATGGCTAGAGTAAAAACCCCATGAATACCAAATTTTTTGTGGCTTATATCCATGTAAAACACCCCAGTGCTTTTTCACAGATCCAAATATAAAATCCTTTTTCTTTTTTAAGTATTTATTTAAATATAAAAAGGCATTTGACGTAAAAACGTCGTCAGAATTTAGGAATACCACATAATTACCGTTAGATAATTTTAATCCTTCGTTAAAAGCATCATAGATACCCCTATCTTTTTTGCTTATCCAATAATCAATATATTTATTATATTTTTTAATTATATTTTTTGTACCATCAGTTGAGTTGCCGTCGATTATTATATATTCTAGGTTTTTATATTTTTGACTTAATACACTTAGAATAGTTTCCTCTATATACCTCTCATTATTTCTTACTACAGTGATTACTGTAATTAGTGGAATTGTTGTGGATTTATGTTTAAAAAATCCTTTCATTCTCAGTCCACCACAACTATTCTTACTTAAATTTTTGATTAATAATTTTGAAGTTATTTTGTTAATTTTAAAATTATTTATAATTGGTTTTTTTTTGTATAAGTTAAATGTAGTAGAATATTTATTCACAATTATGTATATGTATTTATCTTTTCATGTTTAAAAAATCAAAACAATTAATTAACAAATTTTTAAGAACACAAAATTACGAGATTAAACAGATAAAACGTCAAAAAGAAAAAATACAAGTAATTAAAAGACCAATAACAAATTTCGAAAGTTTATCAAAATTAATTTTTTATAGAGATACTAATATTGTTTTCAAAGTACCAATACAAAAAAGTATTTATGGCTCATGTTTTTTTTTAAATACTATGGAAAATCCTATGTCATTATATTTAAAGTATAAAAATAAAAAAATATTAAAAAATTTTTACGAAAGATTTAGACCAAAAAATTTAATAGATGCATTAAAAATTTCAAAATTAACTCGGTCAAAACCCTCAACCCCTCTAGTAAATGATTTACTTAAATATCACGCTAAACAGAACTTCAGAGGCATTTACACCTTAGGGTTTAATAAAAATGATGGCCATATTCTTAATGGACCTATCAGTGAAAGATTACTTAATTTTGAGTATAATAGAATTGACAATTTATATGAATCTATAAAAACAAATGGATGGAAGCCAAAAAAATTTAAAACAGGTTTTATTAGAGGCATATTTCTTATTCATAAAAAAAAATTTCTATTTCACATAATTGGTGGAAACCATAGAGCTGCAGTCATGAGTTCTTTAAAAAGCCGCTATCTTGAATGCTGGTTTCAACCAAATGAACCTAGATTTGTATCTAGTAATTTTTTTAAAAAAAACTCAAAAGAATTAAAATTGTTTAAATTATACTTTGACAATAATTTAAAAAAAAAAAGAAAAAAATTTGTTATTAATCTTTTAAATAATTAGTATGAAGGTCTTACATGTAAACTACTTCGAAAATCAAGGAGGAGCTAGTATTGCAGCTAATCAAATTCATAATTGTCTTTTGAGAGAACAAATAAAATCTCAGTTATTAGTTTCTGAAAAAATTTCAAGTGATCAAAATGTAATTACAGATAAAAGTTTTCTAGCAAGTGTTTCTCGTAAATTTAGAGAAAAATTTAATAGAAACTTATTTAAATATTTAAATGAAAAGAGTACCAATACTCAATCTTCAGGGCTATTAAGGTCTTTGCTTCCATATAAAATTAATAAATTGAAGCATGATATTATAAATTTACACTGGATTAACAATGAGATGATGTCTATTAAAGATGTTACCAGAATTAATAAACCAATTATTTGGACTATTCACGATTTATGGCCTATAAGCGGCAAGGATCACTATTATAACAGAAAAAATATTGGAAACTCATTTATTGACAATTTTATAAAAAATTCGAAGAGAAAAAATTGGGATAGACTTTTTAAAATTGTATGTCCCTCAAATTGGGTTTTTAAAAAAGTCAGGCAAAGTGATGTTTTAAAAAATAACGAAGCCCGAGTAATACCACATCCAATTGATATAAGTTTATGGAAAAGAATTTTTGAAAGAGAGGTTTTGTTTAAAATACTTAATTTAGAAAACTTTAAAGATTTTAGTAAACATAAAATATTACTATTTGGCGCCGACAGAGCTACAAAAAATTTGAGAAAAGGTTATAAATTAGCATTTGAAGCAGCAAAAAATTGTTCTAAAAATTTTAAAATTATATTTATTGTTTTTGGTGACGACCAAAAAGAAAATATAAGAATAAATAACAATTTATATCTTATTAAGCTTGGTCGAATTGATGATAGAAACACTAAACTGAGAGCCTTATATAGTTTGTCAGATGTAATGCTGGTGCCAAGTAAGGAGGAGGTATTTGGATTAACCGCAGCAGAATCAATAGCAACAGGAACACCTGTAATCACATTGAGAGGGACTGGCACTGAGGATATTGTTAAAGATAATATAAATGGGTGTGTTGCCGATGAAAAAAATTTTGTTAATTGTGTTAATGAATTATTGGACTCTGAGGAAAAGTTAAGAGTATTTTCAAAACAAGGAATAGAATTTATAAAAAAAAATTTTGATCCACATATAATTGCAAATAAATATATTGAGGTTTATAAAGAAAGCTTAAATACTAAAATAAATAGTTTTTGATACATTTGTAATATAAATCACAGTTCTTTTCGAAATCATATTTATCTAAACTTTTGTATGCAGCAAATTTCATTTTGTCATATTTATTTGGATTATGATAGTACATCAAAATTTTTGATGCTAGCTCTTTCTCATTACCAACATTGAAAATAAGGCCGTACCTTCCATTATCTAATATTTCTTTTGGACCTGTATTGCAATTTGATGAAATAATAAATGTTTTTAAAGTTATACCTTCTAATAATATATTAGGTAAGCCTTCATATTTAGATGAAAGTATTAATAAATCAGACTTTTTTATTAAAGGATAAGGATTAGCTTGAAAATTTTTTAATTTTACATTTTTGTGCAGTCTATTTAAATAAATAAAATCAATAATTTTACTTTTATTAGCACCATCTCCTACTATTAATAGTTTAAGTTTAATCTTATTTTTTAAAATATTTATTGCTTTTAGAAGCGTTATATGGTCTTTCTGATCAGTTAATCTTGATACATTTATAATGTTTAAATAATCCTTTTTAAAAAATACTTCTTTTTTCAATTTAAATTTGCTATTTTTTATTATTTCTTTTTTGTTGAGCGGATTTAATATTAATTTGCTTTTAATATTAAATTTTTTATTCATTTCTTTTTTAAATTCAGCACTATTTACTATTACTAAGTTAGAAAGTCTTAAAACTTTTTTAAAAATGTAAATTTTTAAAAAATTATCAGACCAACCTGTTGGAGATGTATTTGATCTCGTAATAATTTTAATATTAAATATTTTGCAAACAATAATTGCGTAAATATTGGCTTGAAAGGAAAATACTGCAATATTTTTGACAGATAATATTTGTTTTATAAGTAAAATTATACACACCATGTATTTTAAATACTTTTTTTTTTTATAAAAAAAATTCCTTTTAGGAGAAATATATTCTATATCTTTGCTGAACTTTTTCTTCGATAAATTATCAGCTGTAATTATAGCTATTTTAAGTTTTTTAGACAAAAAATTTGATAACAAATATAAATTTTTTTCTACACCTCCAAATTCTATAGAGGGCATAAATAAAATAATTTTTTTTTGCATCAAATTTTCTTCAACAACTTTTTAAAAATAATTAGAGGTATAAATAAAATATATGTGATCAAAGAAAAGTTTAATTTATTATCACAAAATGATTTTATTTCATTAAATATAGGGTCTTTATTATTTGTCATGTCTAAAATGTCATATACCTCACTATATCTTCTATTAATTAATAAAATACATAGATACATAAGTGTATCTCTTACATTCTTGTGGTTTTTGAACTTTTTTATAAAGCAAATATTCATATAACTAATGCTCTTCTTATTACAAAAATAAATAAGTTTTTTCTTTAGGTTAGAATAATTTTCAATTTTTCTAATATCACCTTTTATATGTTTTCCAAAAGCTATATCCTCAATTGAATAATCTTTTTGCATATATTTTAAAATCTCAGAGACATTGTTTTTTTCACCTCTATAAAAACCATACATACTAGGTTCAATGTCTATATATTTAATATTTTCTTTTAATTTTTTTGGTAAACTTTTTAAAATATCTAAGTCTATTCCTTGTAAGTCAATTTTCATTATATCAATACCTTCTATTTTATTTTTATAGATAATTTCCTTAACTGTAACAGTTTTAATTTTTGTAGTTTTAATTATCTTAAAGCTATTATGAAAAAACCATTCTTTAGTTTTTTTATAAATAGGTTTTAATAAGCTGCTGCAATAAGGAGATTTCGTAAAGTAAAATAATTTATTTGTTTTTTTTTTAAAAATTATTTTATTGATTTGAATATATTTTTTAAATTTATGTTTTTTTTTTATTTTCTCCCTTTTATCACCGTCTAAAGCTACAAATACTGACTGGGGGTAAATATCTTTCCATTTATTATACGTTTCACCCGATGCACCTAAGTCAATAATAACTGGAGGGTTATTTTTAAATGATTTATGATTTAAAATTTTATTAATCATTTTTTTCTTAATAAAATTTGTCTTATAATATTCTTAAAGCTGTATTCTCGTGTAACTATTTTCTTTGAAGGGTTTAAATTTTTCATAGTCTTTCTTTTTAATATTGCATTTCCAGAATCTATGAAAGAAAAACTGAGATCAAAATTTTCTTGGTTATTATTATAAATTTCTAAGATGATTTTAAAGGTTTCTAAATTATTAATCTCACAATAAAAATTAGTTCTTTTAGAATTTTTTAAATATGGCAGGTGCGAAATGTCGTCAATAATAAATGTACCATTTTGTGTTAGTAAATTAAAATAATTATATATTATTTTTTTTACATGTTCTGCCTCATGCAATGTATCTAAATAAATTAAATCAAATTCACTAGGTATCTGTTTTTTTATATTGTCAAAATTATCATCTCTATCTTTAATAAATTTCCAGTTTTTGTCATCTAACATCGTTGAATAATCCACATTATCTACGGAATATAATTTACAATTTGTTTTGTTTGCGTGATCTAAAAATAATCTTGTTGAAATACCTTTTCTAACACCAAACTCTAGAATATTTGAATTTCTTAAGTTCTGAATTTCTTTTGCAATTGTTTTGTCTAATTTATATTTATATTCACTCATATATTATTCTTACTAGATTTAAATTTTTTGATAAAGGTAATATACTATTACATGCAACAAATAAAAAAAAAAATTTTTTATTGGTCACCTTTTATTGTTAATATTGCAACACCAAAATCAGTAATAAACTCTGTTATATCTATAAACAAATATTCTCAAAATTATAGCGCGTATATAATTAATTTTTTTAAAGAATTTGATATATTTAAAAATTCTGTGGAAATTGATAAAAATAAATTTTTGGAATATTTTAATTTTAATTTAATTAACAGGTTGCCTAAATATGGAAAAATAAGGAGTAGATTATCTTTTTTAATAATATTTTCTCTCTCAATTTTTCCTTTTCATTCAATCTTAAAAAAACACAAGCCTGAGTTTTTAATTATTCATCTTATAACCTCATTACCCTTATTAATGCTAATATTATTTAATTATAAAACAAAGTTCATTCTAAGAATATCTGGATATCCTCATTTAGGTTTTTTCAGAAAAATTTTATGGAAACTTGCATTTAAAAAATTATATGCTGTTACTTGCCCCACAATTAATACATATAATTATATAAAATCTATGAATTTTGCAGATAATTCAAAAATTAAAGTTTTATATGATCCCGTAATAAATATCAAAAAAATTAATTATCTAAGAAAACAAAAAATTATAAAAAAAAAAAATTATTACTTAGCTGTTGGTAGGCTAACAAAACAAAAAAACTTTTTATTTTTAGTAAAATCTTTTTCCAAAATTGTAAAAGAAGATAAATATGCAAAATTACTTATAGCTGGTGAAGGAGAGGACAGGGAAAAAATTGAAAAATTTATCCAGGAAAATAAGTTAGAAGACAATATTTACTTGCTTGGTTATATAAAAAATATTTATCCATATTTTTCATCTGCAAAAGGATTTATCCTTACATCTTTATGGGAAGATCCAGGCTTCGTCCTTATTGAAGCTAGTTTTTTTCGACTACCAATCTTTTCTGCTAATTCAAAACCTGGACCAATAGAAATAAT
Organism: uncultured Pelagibacteraceae bacterium; assembly: GCA_902529105.1. GTDB lineage: Bacteria > Pseudomonadota > Alphaproteobacteria > Pelagibacterales > Pelagibacteraceae > Pelagibacter. The sequence continues at coordinate 7,812 of CABZUW010000008.1, read as the reverse complement.
TATTGATCAAAAAACAGGTACTACATTTGAAAATAACAATTTAGCTAGTTTTGCAGCTAAATTCGATATATATAAAAAAAACATTGGTAATAAAAAAATTTTAATTAATAATTTAAAATATATTAAAAATTATACATTGTTTAATCATTATAAAACTTTAACAAAAATAATAAGTGAAAACTAATCAATATAAATGAGTTTAAAATTTAAATGTAAAAATTGTTTTTATAATAAATACGATAAATTATTTTCCTTGGGGAGTTTAAATTATTCAGGAAAATTTCCTAAAAAAAAAAGTATAAATGTTCCGCAAAATCAAATTAATCTTGTAAAATGTAAAAAGTGCCATTTGGTACAGCTCGACAGAAAATTTAATCCAAAATATCTTTATAATTTAGATTATGGTTATAGATCTGGTATAAACACCACAATGAAAAACCATCTATCAAATATTTCCATCAAACTTTCAAAACTCACAAACTTAAATCAAAATGACCACGTTTTAGATATTGCCAGCAATGATGGCACTCTACTTAATTCATATAAAAAAAAAAATATTGTTAAAGTAGGTATTGATCCAATCATAAACAAATTTATTAGATTCTATAATAATATTGACTATAAAATTAACTCTTTTTTCAATATAAAAGCTATTAAATCAAAAGGTATCAAAAATAAGTTTAAAATAATAACGGCTTGTGCTGTATTTTATGATGTTGATAAACCAAATATTTTTCTTAAAGATATATCAAATTTACTAGATCAAAAAAATGGAATTTTTTATTTGGAGTTTCAAGATCTCTATTCAATAATTAAATATAATCTTTTTGATACGATATGCCATGAGCATTTAGAATACTACTCTCTTAGTGTTATTTTAAGTATGTTAAAAAAAAATAATCTTAAATTAATTAAAGTGTCTAGAAATAATATAAATGGTGGAAGTTTAGGTCTCTATATCAGTCACATAAAAAGTGGATATAAATTGGCTAAAAAAAACTTAGAAAAAAATTTAAATCTAGAAAAAAAAATAAAAATTAAAGAATTAACCACTTATAAACGTTTTTTTCTAAAAATTTTAAGAATTAAAAGGAGATTAAAAAAATTGATTTCACACATTTTACAAAACAAAAAAATTATACACGGATACGGTGCATCTACGAAAGGTAATATTTTGCTTCAATTTTTCAATATTACAAACGAAGAAATAAAATATATAGCTGATCGTAATCCCGAAAAAGTAAATTTATACACCCCTGGAACTAAAATAAAAATAATATCTGAAAAAAATTCTAGGAAAATGCAACCTGATTATTATTTAGTTTTGCCTTGGCACTTTAAAAATGAAATTTTAATAAGAGAAAAAAAAATTAGAAAAAAAGGAACTAAATTTATATTTCCCTTACCTCGTTTTGAAATTAAAAATTAAAGATTATGAAAATCATAAAAATAAAATATTTGAAGATTTATTACAATAAATGCTCTTAAATCTTTTTATTTTAACCTCATATTCGTTTGTAATTCTCATAAGTACATTGGGATACGGATTAGTTTTTAATTCTATAATTTTTAGTAAAAATACTATTAATAATGCCGCGGTCGGTTTTTTTGGTTTATTTTTTTTGTATTTTATATCAGCAACAACTCATCTTTTTACATCTCATAATTCTATACATAACATTATAATCTTATTAATTGGGTTAATTTTTTTTTATTTACAAAAAAAAAATATAAAAAAATCAGAATTAAATACAATATTTACATTTTTTATTTTATTATTTTCAGGTTTTATTTTAGCAAAAACAAATGAGGATTTTCCTTATTACCATCTTCCACTGTCACTACATTTCGTAGAGCAAAAATTGCAATTTGGAACGGGTAATTTAAATATCGCCTATAATCACTTTTCATCATTGTTTCAATTAAATTCAATTTTTTATTTACCTATAACCAAAATATATTTATTTAATTTGACAAATTTTTTGTTTCAAATTTTTTTTTTTTCTGGAATTGTGATAATTATAAATCAAAAAAAAATACCAAATTTTTCAAAAGTATTTATTATTTTAATTTTTGTAATTTATATAACTAAATTCAATAGGCTATCAGAATATGGAGCTGATTATGTTGGTCAGTTATTAGTAATTTTTAGTATATTACTTTGCTCAATAATTTATTTTGATAGTAAAAAACTTGACAATATCTTTATCTCAAATATTTTTAATATTAGTTTATTTCTAGTTCTGTTAGCTAGTACGACAAAGATTTTGTATGTAATATATTTCTTACCTCTAATAATTATTTACATAAATTATTTAGGTTTTAAAAATTTTTTTAATCATGTTTTCAATCGAAAACTCTTTTTTATAGCACTGTTAAGTTTATCTTCTATCATATTTTTTAATTTTACTTCTTCAGGATGTCTGATTTATCCGATATCGAAAACCTGTTTTTATGATCAATTTTCATGGACTTTAGAAATGGATACAATAATTCACATGAGGTCGCATTATGATGCTTGGGCAAAATCTGGAATTGGAGCAGGATATGTTGTCGATAATCTAGATAATTTTCTGGAAAATTTTAAATGGGTAAAAAATTGGTTTAATACGTATTTTTTTAACAAAATATCTGATTATATTTTCTTAGTAATATTTATAATGTTACTTTTATTTATAATCGTGTTTAAAAATCTTAAAATTTTAAAACAAAATATTATTTTAAAAAAAAGATTTTTTATTTTTTACTTATCAGTAATAATAATTTTACTCTATTGGTTTTTTAATTTTCCAACTTTAAGATATGCAGGGTACTCAGTAGTATTTATGTTTATAACTCTCCCTTATATTTATTATCTTTCTTATCAATTAGATCTATCTAACAAAAAAGTTAAAACAAAAGTAAAAATTTTATTTTTATTATCAATTGCAATATTTAATGTCAGAAATGTAGATAGAATTTACAATGAATTTTCTTTAAATATTAATGAACATCATAATTTTTCAAATTTCCCTTTTTTTTGGGTGGAAAACATAAGTTATAAAACTATTGATGAAAAATTAATAAAATTAAATTTAATAGAGCAAAATAAATCTTGTTGGGCAACTCCTAGTGTGTGCGTTACAGTTGATAATCTTAACATTCAATATACAAAAGGATACATAATATATACACGAAAATGAAAAAAACTTTAATTACTGTCATAATGACTTACTATAAAAAAAAAAAATATTTAAAAAAAACTGTAGAGTCATTAAACAACCAATCATTAAAAAACTTTCAGCTAATATTTGTTTACGATGAAACAAACAAACAAGACCTTCATTTCGTTAAAAAAATTTTATCAAAAATAAAAAATAAAAAATTAATAATAAATAAAAATAATATAGGTGTTGCAAAATCTAGAAATAAAGCAATTAAATATATCAAGGGTAGGTTTACTGCCTTTTTAGATTGCGACGACATTTGGTCAAAAAATAAGTTAAAAACTCAATTGAATTTTATGATAAAAAATAAGTTTAATATTTCTTGTACTTCTTACTTAATAATAAATAATAGAGGAAAAGTTATTGGAGAAAGATCTTTATCAAGCCTTATATCGTATAAAAAATTAATTAAACGTTGTGAGATTGGACTTAGTACTGTTGTATTAAATTCTGAAATTTTAAAACTATATAAATTTCCGATTCTTAAAACACAGGAAGATTTTGCGCTATGGTTAAAGCTTCTAAGAAATGGTTATAAGTTTGGTTTAATTAATTTATATTTAACAAGTTGGAGGAAAGATGATCACTCGCTTTCCTCAAATACGTTACAAAAAATCAAAGATGCATTTAGACTTTTTTATAGATTTGAAAATAAAAATTTAATTTCATCGATTTTTAGTGTAGTAATTTTATCAATTAATAAATTATTAAATTATAATCAGTAGTTTGAAAAAAAAAGCTTTAATAACTGGTATTACGGGACAGGATGGTTCATATTTAGCTGAATTCCTTTTGCAAAAAGGTTATGTTGTTCACGGAATAAAAAGAAAATCATCGACATTTAATACTTCAAGAATTGATCACATTTATGAAGATTTTCATGAAGCAAAAAACTTTTTTTTGCATTATGGCGATCTTACAGACTCTAACAGTCTTGTTAATATATTAAGCAAAATTAGACCTCATGAAATATATAATCTTGGTGCACAAAGTCATGTAGGACATTCATTTGAAATTCCTGAGTACACTTCAGAAGTAAGTGGTATAGGATCTTTAAGAGTACTAGAAGCAATGAGGTTTCTGAAGTTGAAAACCACAAAATATTATCAGGCAAGCACCTCTGAATTATTTGGAGAGACTTTTGGTAAAATTAATTCTTTCAATGAGAATTCATTAATGGTGCCTAAATCTCCCTACGGTGTCTCAAAACTTTACTCTTATTGGATTACAAAAATTTATAGACAAGCTTATGGATTTTACGCATGTAATGGAATACTTTTTAATCATGAAAGTCCAAGACGAGGTGAAACATTTGTAACAAGAAAAATTACAATGTTTTTCGCAAAAAAAATTTGTGGATCAAATGAATTACTTTATATTGGAAATCTTGATGCTAAAAGAGACTGGGGTCATGCTAAAGACTATGTTGAAATTCAATGGAAAATTCTTCAACAAAAAAAACCAGATGATTATGTAATTGCCACAGGAAAAGCTATTAGCGTTAGAGATTTTATTAATGAATGTTGCAAATATTTAAAACTAAAAATTAAATGGGAAGGTAAAGGATTAAATGAGAAAGCATATCTAATTAATAAAGGTAAAAAAAATTTAATTATTAAAGTAGACAAAAAATATTATAGGCCATTAGAAATTGACTATCTAAAAGGAAATCCAAAAAAAGCACTTAAAAAGCTGAAATATAAATTAAAATATAATATTAAACATCTTGTTAAAGAAATGTTGGATGCAGATATTGGATTAGCGAGAAAAAACAAACTTAAATGAGAAAAAATGATTATATTTTTTTAGCAGGACACAAAGGACTTGTCGGTAGTTCAGTTTATCGGGCATTAAAGGCTGAAGGATTTAAAAATATTGTAACAGTTGACAAAAAAAAACTAGATCTAAGAAATTCAGATAAAACTGAAAAATATTTTAATAAAATAAAAATTGATTATATGATTATGGCTGCTGCTAGGGCAGGTGGAATATTAGCTAATAAAAATAATCAAGTAAATTTTTTTTTTGAAAATATAGAGATTCAAAACTCATTATTAAAGCTTGCATTGAAAAAAAAAATTAAAAGAACTATTTTTCTAGGCACGTCATGCATCTATCCTAAATTTGCTAAAAGCCCTATAAATGAAAAAAGTCTTTTAACTGGTGAGCTAGAAAAAACTAATCAATGTTATGCTATTTCGAAAATTGCTGGAATCAAATTATGTGAGGCTCTATATGAGGATCATGGTTTAAATATTTTATGTCTGATGCCAACAAATGTTTACGGGATAAATGACAAATTTGATATTGTGAATGGTCATGTAATTCCGGCTATGATTTCAAAATTTATAAAAGCAAAAAAAAACAATGAAACAAAAATAAAATTACTTGGGACTGGCAAACCTATTCGAGAATTCATAAATTCTGAGGATCTTGCGCAAGCTATTCTAACTTGTCTAATTGCTTCAAAAAAAAGTTTAAAAAAAATTTTTGGTGAAAATTTACCAATTATAAACATTGGGTCAGGTGAAAGTGTATCTGTTGCAAAGCTTGCCGAAATAATATCTTATACCCTAGATTATAAAGGAAAAATAATTTTTGATCATAAATCACCAGATGGTACTTTTATTAAAAATTTGAATTCGAAAAAAATCCGCAAGCTAGGCTGGAAACCTAAAATTAAACTTAGAAATGGTCTAACCGAAGTAATCAAAAGTAAATTAAAATAGATGTTTTTATATGAAACTTTATTTTTAATATCAGTTTTTCTAATTCTTTTTGTTATTTTAAAAAAGTTCAATATTTTGAGAGATAATACTGATTATTCTAATCATAAAATTATAGGCTCAGAAAATAAATCACCTGTTCTTATTGGAGGAATATTTATTTTTATATCTATACTTATATTTGTTAAATTTGACGACAATTTAATAACATTATTTTATTTACTTATACTATTACTTGGAGTTTTATCTGATATTGATTATTTACCCAATCCTTCATTAAGATTAATTTTACAAATCATTATTATAACTTTTTTTGTGATCACTCAAAATTTATCAATTGATAGTCTGAGCTTAGGATTTTTTGATGAACTATTAAGATATAAAGAATTAAATATTTTTTTTACAGTATTTTGTTTAACAGTCTTATTAAATGGTAGTAATTTTATTGATGGTTTAAATGGTTTATTATCAGGTTATTTAATCCTTATTTGCTCTTCTGTAACACTTGTTGCCTCAAGTTCAAATTTTATAAATATTCTATACCCAGATTTGTTTGAAATATTTACGATATCAATAATAATTTTTTTTGTATTTAATTTACTTGGGAGGGTGTATTTAGGAGATAGTGGGTCATATTTATCCTCATTTATTATCGGTACTACTCTAATAAGCATAAATTCAGAAAATATTTTAATTTCACCATATTATGTGGCATTACTGTTATGGTATCCTGCATTTGAAAATTTGTTTTCTTTGATGAGAAGAGTGCTTATAAAGTCAAATATATCTATTGCAGATAAGTTACATTTGCATCAATTGCTTTATAGATACATTAGGAAGAAAAAAAAATTTAATCTGAAAATTGTTAATTCAATCTCTGGAATGATTATTATTATATTTAACTTACCTTCTTTTATTGTTGGTACTTATTATTTTTTCCATACTAAAATACTGATTATTATATTAATATTAAATGTAATATTATATTGTCTATCTTACTTTATTCTTCTTAAAAATTTTAAAAATTATAAATAATTTTATCATTTCTAATAAAATTAAAAAACCATCCTTAAAAGCATTCACTTTCTTTTTTCCAGCAATTCTCTTTTTTTCATATGATGGTAAACTGGTATAACTCATGCCAAATATTTTAATTTTAATCGGAAATTCTACACAAAATCGAAAGTCATTTGATTTTATGTCTAATTCTTTAAATTTAAAAGTGTTTCCCATCACAAATGTGTACAATATATCGCTGAGATCTAATGAAAATAAAATCTTACCTAGAAAAGAAAATATTTTATTTCCAATATAAGTTGTAATTGTATCATCATCACTTCCAGCTCCTTTAAGATATCTTGACGCAAATACAAAGTCAATTAGCTCACAAGATTTTAACATTTTTTCTAAGTCATTAATTTCAAAAGATCCATCGGCATTAAAGATGCAAAAAAATTTAGTTTTACATTGTTTGATACCTTCGATAAGAGAATTACCGTAGCCAGAACCTTTTTGTTCATATATTTTAATATTAAATTTTTTAATTGAGTTAATAGTTTCTAAATCGTCTTTTTTTAAAGAGACTATAACATCGTAGTTAGATTTTTTTAAAAGTTCTAATACTTTCGGAAGAGATTCTTTCTCATTTTTTGCCGGGATTATAAGAGTTAAATTTGTCATTAATTTTTTTCCTTATCTTTCTGAACTCAAAAAAATTTAAAAAAATTTATTCATATTAGTAGGTTTCTATTTAATAAATTTATTCCAACAACATATTTTGAAAATTTTTGAAACCTAAAATTATTTTTTGAAATTATACATTCTCTAAATAATTTATCTTTAGAAATTGGATATTTGAACTCTAAAATTTCTTTGTCATA
>CABZUW010000007.1 GCA_902529105.1 uncultured Pelagibacteraceae bacterium | reverse complement strand
AATTTATAACCAAAAGAGTTATTGCGCCTGATTTAGAAAATATATTATTTGAAGCACTACCAATTTTAGATCATGGTTTTATAAGGGTTATTGATTATATGGGTGATGATACATCTATAGTGCAAGCTGCTAGGGTATCATATGGCAAAGGTACTAAAAAAGTAAATACAGATTCAGGCTTAATCAAATACTTAATGAGACATTGGCATAGTACTCCATTTGAAATGTGTGAAATAAAGTATCATATCAAGTTGCCTATATTTATTGCTAGACAATGGATTAGACATAGAACTGCCAATGTTAATGAATATTCAGCAAGATACTCCATATTAGATAAAGAGTTTTATCTTCCATCTAAAGAAAACCTTGCAGCTCAATCAAAAAATAATAGACAAGGAAGAGGCGAAGTAATTAGTGGAGAGCAAGCAAAAGAAGTTTTAGACTTATTAAAAGGAGATGCAGAAAGAACATATGTCAATTATGAAACAATGTTAAATGAACGTTATGATGGCTCGATTATAGATGAAAAAAAATCTGGTTTAGCTAGGGAATTAGCAAGAATGAACTTAACTTTAAACACATACACACAATGGTATTGGAAAACTGATTTGTTAAACTTAATGAATTTTTTACGACTTAGAGCTGATCATCATGCTCAGTATGAAATACGAGCTTACGCAGATGTAATGTTAGATACTTTAAAAAGATGGGTCCCAATTACATATGAAGCTTTTATGGACTATAGAGTTGGAGGCACGGAGATTTCATCAAAAGGTAAAGCAGTAATAAAAAAATTGATTAAAGGTGAAAATATTTCAATTGATGAGACTGATTTATCAAAAAGAGAATGGAATGAATTAATGAATGCATTTAATCTTAAAGATAAATTGATTTAATCTGATCTGCTAATTTTAAATATAACTTTGAAATATCGTGCTCTGGCATGCTTTCAACTATTGGCTTTCCTTGATCACCGTATTTTCCTATATCAGAGTTTATTGGTATTTCTCCAAGAAACTTTTTATTAAATTCTTCTGCTGTTTTTTTCACTCCCCCTTCACCAAAAATTGAGTATCTTTTACCATCGTCAGCTGTAAAAAAACTCATATTATCTACTAAGCCAATAATATTTACTTTTAATTTATCGAACATTGCTATACCTCTTTTTACGTCTTGAAGAGCAAGCTCTTGAGGTGTAGATACAATTATCGCTCCATCAACTTTAATTTCTTGAGCAAAAGTTAGCTGAGTGTCCCCAGTGCCAGGTGGCATGTCTACAATGATAAAATCTAAATCTTTCCACTCAACTTTTTGTGTAAAAGTTTTAATTGCGCTTGTAACCATTGGCCCTCTCCAAATCATGGGTGTTTGTTCATCCGTTAAAAATCCCATAGACATGCACTGAATATTATATTTTGAGACTGGAATTAGTTTACCATCTCTGTTTTCCGGCTTTTCCTTTATTGAAAATAACTTCGGCAAAGAAGGACCATATATGTCAGCATCTAAAATACCAATTTTTAATCCAAGATTCTTTAATGCTAAAGCTAGATTAGTCGCAAAAGTAGATTTTCCTACACCTCCTTTAGCACTAGATATAGCTATAGTAAATTTAGTTCCATTAATTGGGTTTTTTTCAAACTTTCTACGTCTAGCGTCATTAATGCTCGGATTTTCTTTACTCATTTTAGCTAACTTACCTTGTTTTTGAACATAAAGACACTATATAGAGTGTCATATGAACGATTTCAAAAATCAAAGTCCATGGGGATCACCTCCAGGTGGAGGAAATGGCGATGGTGGTTTTAGAAGAGGTCCTACTCCACCGAATTTAGACGAAATTTTAAAAAAATTACAAGATACAATAAATAAATTTCTACCTGGCAAATCAGGTGGAGCAAAACCTATTGTGGTAGGATTAATAATTTTAGCTCTTTTATGGGTAGGTAGTGGTTTATATAGAGTTTTGCCTGATGAACAAGGTGTGGTTTTAAGATTTGGTAAATTCGTTAAAACGACTCAACCAGGATTGAATTACCACCTTCCTTTCCCAGTAGAAAGTGTTTTAACACCAAAAGTTACGAAAGTTAATAGAATGGACATTGGTTTTAGATCTGAGAGAGAAAGTGGTTTTTCAAGTGGAGGGGGAGTTGCTGATGTTCCTGAGGAAAGTTTAATGCTAACAGGGGATGAAAATATCGTAAATATTGATTTTTCAGTTTTCTGGGTTATCAAAGATGCTGGAAATTTTTTATTTAAAATACAAGACCCTCAAGGCACAGTAAAAGCCGCAGCTGAAACAGCTATGAGAGAAGTTATAGCTAGAAGTGATATTCAACCAATCCTTACGGAAGGTAGATCAAAAATTGAGATTGATACACAAGAAATTATTCAAAGTATTTTAGATGAATACACATCAGGTATTCAAATAACACAAGTTCAAACACAAAAAGCTGACCCACCGGATCAAGTCATAGATGCGTTTAGAGATGTACAAGCGGCAAGAGCTGATATGGAAAGATCAAAAAATGAAGCAGAAGCATATGCAAACGATGTTATTCCAAGAGCAAGGGGTGAAGCAGCAAAAATATTACAAGCGGCTGAGGCATATAAAAAAGAAGTTGTTGCTAAAGCTGAAGGTGAAGCAAGTAGATTTACTTCAATTTTCTTAGAATATAAAAACGCAAAAGAAGTTACACAAGAAAGAATGTATCTCGAGACTATGGAAAAAGTTTTAGCAGATATTGATAAAGTAATAATTGAAAAAAATGCAGGTTCAGGTGTAGTTCCATATTTACCTTTACCTGAGCTTAAAAAAACACAGGTGAACTAATGAAAAAAGGAAAGTTTTTAATACCAATTTTAATCTTAATCGCTGCAACCGCTTACTTCTCTATTTTTATTGTTAAAGAAATAAACCAAGCAATTGTTCTTCAGTTTGGTGATCCAAAAAGAATTTTAATGAAACCTGGATTAAACTTTAAAGTACCTTTTATCCAAAACGTTGTTTTCTTAGACAAACGAATTTTAAACTTGGATGCTCCTCCAGCCGAGGTAATCGCATCAGATCAAAAGAGATTAATTGTAGACGCTTTCGCTCGTTTCAAAATTGTAGACCCTTTAAAATTTTATATTTCAGTTGGCAATGAAAGAGTTGCAAGATCTCGTTTATCAACCATTATTAATTCAAGAATAAGAGGTGTTTTAGGAACACAACGTCTACAAACATTGTTATCAGAGGAAAGAACTAAACAGATGGCTTTGATTCAAGATGGTGTTAATAATGAAGCTGCAAAATTTGGAATAGAAATTGTTGATGTAAGAATTAAAAGAGCAGATTTACCACCAGCAAACAGTGATGCAATATACAGACGTATGCAAACAGAAAGAGAAAGAGAAGCTAAAGAATTTAGAGCCAAAGGTGCAGAGATGGCAATTACTATAACATCAACTGCAGACAAAGAGGTTACAGTCATATTAGCTGATGCAGAAAAACAATCACAAATTCTTAAAGGAGAAGGCGATGGTAAAAGAAATAAAATTTTTGCAGATGCTTTTGGACAAGATCCAGAATTCTTTGCTTTCTACAGAGCAATGCAAGCGTATGAAACTGCTTTAATTGGAGGAGAAACATCTTTAATATTATCTCCAGATAGTGAATTTTTTAAATTCTTCGGAAATATAAAATCTAAATCTCAATAAAAATTAAAATTATGAATGAATTGATCATAGCTTTTGGTCTTTTCTTATTTATTGAGGGTGCATTGTACGCCATATTTCCATCAAAAATGAAAAATATGATAATGAAGCTAAGTGAAATTAAAGATAATCAGTTGAGATTTGGAGGCTTAATATTTTTGGTTATTGGTTTTTTAATAATCTGGTATTTTAAAAGTTAATGAAAAAAATAGTATTTAAGTATTGCTTATTAATATGTTTAAGTTTCGGATTTGTTAAAAATTCATTTGCTGAAATACCCGCATCATTTGCCGATTTAGCAGAGAGATTAATGCCATCAGTTGTAAACATTTCAACCACAACTACTATAAAAACTAAATCAAATCCATTTCCGTTTCAATTTCCGCCTGGTTCGCCTTTTAAAGACATGTTTGAAGGAGAACCTCAAGAAAGACAAACTAGTGCATTAGGGTCAGGATTTATAATTGATAAGTCAGGAATAGTAATCACCAATAATCATGTCATCAAAGGTGCAGATGATATTTTTGTAAAAGTAAACGGGAACAAAGATTATAAAGCTAAGCTATTAGGCGCTGATCCTTTATCAGATATTGCTGTACTTAAAATAGAGTCTGAGGATAGTTTTAAACCCGTGAGTTTTGGAGACTCTGATAAAGCAAGAATAGGTGATTGGGTAATTGCAATTGGAAATCCTTTTGGCTTAGGTGGAACAGTTACAAGTGGAATAGTATCAGCCAGAAATAGAAGTATTGGACTTTCTAGATACGAAGATTACATTCAAACTGATGCTTCAATTAATCAGGGGAACTCCGGTGGTCCACTTTTTAATTTAGATGGAGATGTCATTGGAATTAACACAGCTATATTAGGTCAATCTGGTTCAATAGGAATTGGTTTTGCAATACCATCAAACAGCGCAGAAAAAGTTATAGATCAACTAATTAAATTTGGAGAAACTAAAAGGGGTTGGTTAGGAGTTAGAATTCAGGTCGTAACTAATGAAATTGCAGAAAGTTTAAAACTTGATAGACCAAGAGGCGCATTAGTTGCTAGTGTTGCAAAAGGAAGTCCCTCTGATAAAGGTGGAATTAAAGACGGAGATGTAATTTTAGAATTTGATGGAAAATTAATAAATGAAATGAAAGAATTACCTAAGATAGTTGCCGAGACAGAGGTTGGAAAAAGAGTAAATGTTAAAATTTGGAGAAATAAAAAAGAGATATCAAAACAAATTATTCTTGGAAGGCTTGAAACATCAGATGATTTTGCTGCTCAAGGTATAAAACCGGAAGTTCCAAAAAACTCTTATATAGAAGAATTAAAAATTACAGTAAGGTTATTAACAAAAGATGAAATAGCGCAAAGAAAATTACCACCTAACACAACTGGTGTAGTTATTACTGATATTGATCAAGATAGTCCTGTCAATTACTTAAAAATAAATAATATTATTGTTGAAGCTCAAAAGAAAAAAATTAAAACAATAGGTGAACTAAATAATTTTGTTAAAATGGCTAAAAGAAGTTCTGATAAAACTTTACTAATAGCTATATACAACAATCAAAATCAAAAAAGATATATTGGTGTTAAATTAGACTAAGGACCTAATGTCCAAAATAATTTTAATATCTGGACCAACCGCATCTGGAAAATCGGAATTCGCAGTAAAAATCGCAAAAAAAGTTAATGGAGAAATAATTAATGCAGATAGTATGCAAATTTATAAAGAAATTAAAATTTTAAATACTAGGCCAGATAAAAATCTTACAAAAAAAGTTAAACATCATTTATATGGATTTGTATCGGTTAAAAAAAAATTTTCTGTTGGTAAATGGATTATACTTGCAAATAAGTTAATTAAAAAAATTCTTTATAAAAAAAAAGTCCCAGTAATAGTAGGTGGTACTGGATTATATTTTAAATCTTTGACAGATGGTTTGGTAAAAATTCCCAATATACCAGTCTCATTTAGAAAAAAAATAGTTGATTACCAAAAAAAAGTTGGTCAAAAAAAGTTCTATAAACAATTAATTAAAATTGATCCTAAATCAAAATCAAAAATAAATCCAAAAGATGTACAAAGGTCTATTAGAGCTTTTGAAGTAAAAAAACTCTCTAAAATTTCGTTATTTGACTGGTTTGATAAAACTAAAAGTAATTTTAAAAAAGATCAATTCCAAAAAATTTATTTAGATTTTCCAAGAGATATCTTATTAAAACGAATTGAAAAAAGATGTATTAAAATTGTTAATACTGCATCGATTAAAGAGGTGGCAAGGTTTAAAAAAATGAAGGTTAGAAACGAATTAAGCGCTAACAAAATTATAGGCATCAACGAAATAAACAACTATTTACAGAAAAATTATAATTTAGACCAGACAAGAGAGAAAATCCTCATAAAAACGAGACAATATGCAAAGAGGCAAGCAACATGGGCTCGAGGTCACATGTCAGATTGGAAAAGGCTTGCACCAAATGAGATCAAAAAATATATAAAAAATTTTAAATAATCTGTTCAATCACTTGACCAATCAGCACAACTTCAGCTAGATTGGTTAAATGCCAAAATTATTCACAGGAGCAGAAATAGTTTTTAAATGTCTTGAGGATCAAGACGTTGAATATATTTTTGGTTATCCAGGTGGAGCGGTATTACCAATTTATGATGAGCTTAAAAATTTTCAATCTATCAAACACATTCTTGTAAGACATGAACAAGGCGCGGGTCATGCTGCAGAAGGATATGCTAGATCGTCTGGCAAGCCTGGTGTTGTGCTAGTTACTTCTGGACCTGGTGCAACAAATGCAGTTACTGCTTTGACAGATGCTTACATGGATTCTGTGCCACTAGTTTGTATTTCAGGACAAGTACCTACACACTTAATTGGAACTGACGCATTTCAAGAATGTGATACTACTGGAATTACAAGACCATGTACTAAACATAATTGGCTTGTAAAAGATATTAAAGATTTACAAAAAGTTATACATAAAGCATTTGAAGTTGCTACTACCGGAAGACCTGGACCAGTGTTAGTAGATATACCTAAAGATATTCAGTTTCAAAAAACAAAATATACTTCATTTAAAAAGATAAATAAAAAGTTAAATGGCAATAGTCATAATTATTTTAATCAAAAAGATATAAATCAATTGATTGACTTAATGAAAAAATCTAAGCGACCAATATTTTATACTGGTGGAGGTGTAATAAATTCTGGTCCAAAGGCAAGCGAGCTTTTAAGAGATTTAGTGAGATCAACCGGATTTCCGATTACATCGACTTTGCAAGGTCTTGGTTGTTTTCCTGGGGATGATGATCAATTTCTAGGCATGCTTGGCATGCATGGTACTTACGAAGCAAATAACGCAATGCATGATTGTGACTTGATGATAAATATCGGTGCAAGATTTGATGATAGAATCACTGGTAAAATAGATGAATTTTCTCCAAAATCAAAAAAAGTTCATATTGATATTGATCCTTCATCAATAAATAAAAATGTTAAAGTTGATCTACCAATAGTGGGAGATGTAAAGCAAGTTATATCTTCAATAATAAAAAATATAAAAAAAACTAAACCAAATTTTGCAAATTCTAATAAACAAAATATTTCAAAATGGTGGTTACAAATTGACAAATGGAGACAAAAAAAATCTTTAAATTATATTAATAGTGATACCTCAATAAAACCCCAGTATGCTGTTCAGAGACTTTATGAATTAACAAAAGGAAAAGACACATACATTACTACAGAGGTTGGCCAACATCAGATGTGGGCAGCTCAACATTATAAGTTTGACAAACCAAATCGGTGGATGACTTCAGGTGGACTTGGAACCATGGGATATGGTTTACCAGCAGCAGTTGGCGTGCAAGTAGCCCATCCAAATAAGTTAGTCATTGATATTGCGGGTGAGGCCTCTGTTTTAATGACAATGCAAGAGATGTCGACTGCAGTACAATATAGCCTTCCAATTAAAATATTTATTTTAAATAATGAGTACATGGGCATGGTAAGGCAATGGCAAGAACTACTTCATGATAAAAATTATTCAGAAAGTTACACTGCTGCTTTACCAGATTTTGTTAAGCTTGCAGAAGCTTATGGATGTGTAGGGATTAGAGCTAAAACACCAGACGAATTAGATGATAAAATAATTGAAATGCTTAATACTGATAGACCGGTAATATTTGATTGTTTAGTTGATAAACAAGAAAACTGCTTCCCAATGATTCCTTCAGGTAAGCCTCATAATCAAATGATTTTAGGTCCAGAGGATGAAAAAGATAATAAGATAACAGGTAAGGGAAAAGCATTAGTTTAATGCCAAAGTCAAAATCAGCTTACAGTGTTGCAGGAAAAAAAGGTAAATTGGATACTCATATAATTGTTGTATGGGTGGACAACGAGGCTGGTGTGTTGGCAAGAGTTGTAGGTCTTTTTTCAGGGAGAGGTTATAACATAGAGTCTCTAGCTGTTGCAGAAGTAGACTCAAAACTAAATATTTCTAGAGTAACGATAGTTACAACAGGTTCACCTGAGGTGATAGATCAGATAAAACTTCAATTAAAAAAATTAGTACCAGTACATAAAGTAGCAAGCTTTAAAAGAGAAGATAAGAAAGTAATATTTAAAGAAATGGCACTATTTAAATTCGTATCAAATTCTAAAAAAATGAAACTAGCAGTTAAAGCTTGTAAAAAGTTTAATCCTGTATTATTGGATGAAACAAATAAATCATGTGTTGTACAAGTTACAGCGCTTAGAAGAGAAATTGATAAAATGGCAGTAAATTTTAAAAAATATGGTTTAAAAAGTATTTCTAGAACAGGAGCTGTCGCAATGACACGAGGATCTGACGTATTATAACAAAGGAGAAAGCGATGAAAATGTTTTATGAAAAAGATACTAATCCTAATTTAATTAAAGACAAAAAAATTGCAATTTTTGGATATGGCAGTCAGGGACATGCACATGCTCTTAATCTTAAAGATAGTGGAGTTAAGGAAGTTGTTGTTGCATTAAGAGATGGCTCTTCAAGTAAGGCAAAAGCAGAATCTAAGGGTTTAAAAGTGATGAATTTGTCAGATGCTGCCGAGTGGGCCGATGTTGTAATGGTTTTAACACCCGACGAACTTCAAGCTACAATTTACAAAAATCATATTGAGCAAAGAGTTAGAGAAGGTACATCAATTGCATTTGCTCATGGTTTAAATATTCATTACGATTTGATTAAAGCAAGAAAAGATTTAGATGTTTTTATGGTTGCACCCAAAGGACCGGGTCACTTAGTAAGAAGTGAATTTGAAAAAGGAGGAGGTGTTCCTTGTTTATTTGCAGTTCATCAAAATGGATCTGGAAAGGCAAGAGATATAGCTATGTCCTATGCTTCAGCGATAGGTGGAGGAAGATCGGGTATTATAGAAACTACTTTTAAAGATGAAGTTGAAACAGATTTATTTGGAGAACAAACTGTTTTATGTGGCGGACTTGTTGAACTTATTAAAAACGGTTACGAAACTTTAGTAGAAGCAGGTTATGAGCCTGAAATGGCTTATTTTGAAACTGTTCATGAAGTTAAATTAATTGTTGATTTAATTTATGAAGGCGGAATTGCAAATATGAATTATTCAATTTCTAATACTGCAGAATATGGTGAATACATGTCAGGTCCAAGAATAATTAATAAAGAAGAGACAAAAAAAAGAATGAAAGAAGTTTTGTCAGACATCCAATCTGGGAAATTTACAAAAGAATGGATGGATGAATGTAAAAACGGACAAAAGAACTTTCTTAAGATTAGACAAAAACTCGCCGAACATCCTGTAGAAAAAGTGGGTGCAAATTTAAGAGCAATGATGCCTTGGATTTCTAAGAAAAAATTGGTTGATAGCGATAAGAGTTAATTATTTAAAATTTAGTTAATATCAATTTTTTTTTGCAATCTGGACTAGAGGATGTATTATCCGCTAACTTAAAAATTAAAAAAATGAGCAAAGAAAAAGTTTATATATTTGACACCACAATGAGAGATGGAGAGCAATCTCCAGGTGCCTCTATGAGTGTTGAAGAAAAAATTCAAATTTCGAGAGTTTTCGATGAAATGGGAGTTGATATTATCGAGGCAGGATTTCCTATCTCCTCACCAGGTGATTTTGAGGCTGTAACAGCAATTAGTAAAATAGTTAAAAACTCTGTTCCATGTGGTTTATCTAGAGCTTTAAAAAAAGATATAGATGCTTGTCACGAATCCCTTCAATACGCCAAAAGATTTAGAATTCATACGTTCATCTCTACAAGCCCAGTTCATATGAAACATAAATTAGACATGTCAAAAGATCAGGTGCTTGAAGCTATAAAAGAGAGTGTCTCTTATGCTAGAAAATTTACTGATGACGTAGAATGGTCATGTGAAGATGGAACTAGAACAGATTTAGATTTCATGTGTAAAACAATTGAGCTTGCAATCAATTGTGGTGCCTCAACAATTAATATTCCAGATACAGTAGGTTATTCCATCCCTGAGGAGTTTGCAAAAACCATTACACATATTAAGAATTCAGTACCAAATATAGATAAAGCAATTATCTCAGCACATTGTCATAATGATTTAGGTTTAGCTGTTGCTAATGCATTGGCAGGTTTATCTGCAGGCGTTAGACAAATTGAATGTACAATAAATGGTATTGGTGAAAGAGCAGGTAATGCAGCATTAGAAGAAATTGTAATGGCAATTAAAACTAGAAATGATTTAATGCCATACGAAACAGGAATAAAAACTGAGCTAATAAGTAAAGCATCAAAAATTGTATCTAATGCAACAGGTTTCCCAGTTCAATTTAATAAAGCAATTGTTGGAAAAAATGCTTTCGCACATGAATCGGGAATTCACCAGGACGGAATGTTAAAGAACAGAGAAACTTATGAAATTATGACACCAGAAAGTGTTGGAGTTAAAAAAACATCTTTAGTAATGGGAAAACATTCGGGAAGACATGCGTTTAAAGATAAATTAAGTGATCTAGGCTATGCAGATGTAACAGATGATGTAATTCAAAATGCTTTTGGAAAATTTAAGATATTGGCTGATAAGAAGAAACATATTTATGATGAAGATATTGTTGCTTTAGTTGATGATAGCCTAATATTCGACAATAAATTAAATGCAATCAATTTAAAATCTTTAAAAGTTTTTGCTGGAACTGGGGAACCACAAAGAGCAGAAATGACATTAGATGTATTTGGCGAAATTAAAAGTACAGTACAAACTGGTGATGGACCAGTTGATGCAACATTCAAATGTATAAAAGAGCTTTATCCACATGAGATGAAACTTTTATTATATCAAGTGCACGCAGTAACAGAAGGAACTGATGCGCAAGCAACAGTCAGTGTAAAAATTGAGGAAAATAATAGAACAACAGTTGGTCAATCTGCTGATACCGATACTTTAGTTGCATCTGCAAATGCTTATCTAGGTGCATTAAATAAAATGCTAATAAAAAGAGAGAAAAAAGCACCTTCTCAACAAATTAAACATCAAAAAGTAAGGGGAATATAAAATGGGAATATTACAAAAAATAACAAAAATATGGTCACAAGATATGGCAATTGACCTTGGAACAGCGAATACACTTGTTGTCTTAAAAGGACAGGGAGTAGTACTGAATGAACCTTCAGTTGTTGCAGTTGTAGACAACAAAGGTAAAAAATCTGTTTTAGCTGTAGGAGATGAAGCAAAAACTATGTTAGGACGAACTCCAGGAAATATAAGCGCTATAAGACCTTTAAGAGACGGGGTGATCGCAGACTTTATTGTTACAGAGGAAATGATTAAACATTTTATTAAAAAAGTTCATAAAAGAAGCACTTTTGCAAATCCAAGAATTCTTATATGTGTTCCAACTGGATCTACACCAGTTGAGAGAAAAGCTATTCAAGATAGTGCCTTAGCCGCAGGAGCAAGAAGAGTTCAACTTATCGAAGAACCGATTGCAGCTGCAATTGGAGCAGGACTACCAATTTCTGAAGCCACAGGGTCGATGGTTGTTGATATAGGTGGTGGTACTACTGAGATTGCTGTTATGTCATTGGGTGGAGTTGTTTACTCAAATTCTTTAAGAGTTGCTGGAGATGCAATGGATCATGCTTTAGCAAACTTTATGAGAAAAGAATATAATCTCATGATTGGTGATAGTTCTGCTGAAAAAATCAAAAAAGAAGTAGGTACTGCTATTCCAACAAATGATAATAAATATGCTGTTAAAGGCAGAGATATTCGATCAGGAACTCCAAAAGAAGTAAATATAACGGAGAGAGATACCTCTGAAGCTTTAAATCCAATAATAAAAGAAATGATTAATGGTATCAAAGATGCGTTAGAAAACACACCTCCTGAATTGTCAGCTGACTTGGTTGATATGGGATTAACTCTTACAGGCGGTGGTGCTTTACTTAAAAATATTGATAAAAGATTTTCTAAAGAGACAGGATTACCAGTTCATATCGCTGAAGATCCACTAGCATGTGTAGCTGTTGGTACAGGAAAAGCTTTAGACCAAGAGGAGATTTTCTCTACAGTATTATCAGAATATTAAAAAACTATGGCAACAAGCAGGGACGATTTTGTTATTGCAATACGTTCTGCTTTTTTAAAAAAAAGTAATAAACAAAGATTTTCTTTAGTAGCTTTAATTATATTTTCAGTTGTTTTAATAGTTTTGTCGAGAATAAATTTTCCTGCAATCAATTATCTTAAAATTGGTTTAAATGAAGTTGTATATAGAGTTTCTTTTATTGTCTCACTACCAGAGCAACAATTAAACAGATCATTAATTGCAATTAACAATCATTTAAACCTATATAATGATCATGATCAATTAAAAGAAAAGTTTAAAAGTCTAAGAGGAAAAGAGTTAGATAATGAATATTTAAAATTTGAAAACGAAAGGCTAAGAAAAATAATAGATGAATATATAATTAATACTGATGAACTAGTTGCAAAGGTTCTTTTAGATAAAGAAAGTCCGTTTTTAAGATCAATTATTCTAAATAAAGGAAGTAAGGATAAAATAAGAATAGGCATGGCCGTACTAGACGGACCCTATTTGGTAGGTAAAGTAGTTGAGGTCAATTATGCAACTTCAAGAGTATTATTAATATCTGACTTAAACAGCAAAATTCCAGTAATATTAGAGCCAGGAGATATCCAATCAATAATGTCTGGTAGTGGGAAGAATAAAGGACAAATCCAATATTTTAAAACTGAGAATACATTAAACGAAAAAAAAATAGTTTTTACATCCGGTTCTGGAGGTATTTTTAAATCTGGAATACCTATTGGAGAGATTATTTCTGGGGAAGAAATTAAATTTTTCTCAGACCTTTCACAGTTAACTTTTGTTAAAGTTGTATCTTTTAACAAGGAGAATAATTAGATGAGTGTACAAACAAAAAAGACTAAATTAAAAAAATTTTTAGCTTTTGCACCTTTGATTTTGTTATATGCCTCTACTTTAAATGAGTTTGATTTTAACTATTTAAATTACAAATATTTCTCATTTAATTTTCCGTTTATATTAATTTACTATTGGAGTTTAAAGAGAAGTGAAAGTTTAGGATATGGATCTATATTTATTGCAAGTTTATTTAACGATGTAGTATTAGGTTTTCCAATCGGATTAAGTGGACTAACCTATTTTATTATATGTGGATTTGCAGCGTATTTAAGAAATATTACATTGAGACCAGATATGGTGAAAGATTGGCTATTTTTTTTACTAACAATATTAGTCGCAACTTCAATTAACTATTTTTTATTAACTACCTTTTTTTCTGTGAATGTGAATTATTATGATCTAACAGGTAATATTTTTTTCACATTTTTGCTATATTATTTATTCTCATATATTTTTGACATTTACCAAAGATTTGTCTTTAAGGAGCAAACAAATGATTAGCGGTGGACACGATACAGGTTTTAATAAACTTAAGACTATTAATAGAAGAATGTTTATTTTTTCTGCTGCTAAAGCTGTAATTTTTTTTGGTATTGTTGGAAGATTATTTTCTCTACAAATAAGTGAAAACAAAAAATATCTCACACTCTCAGATAAAAATCGATTAAGGGAAACTAGATTACCACCAATAAGAGGTGAATTTAAAGATTACTTTGGAAATACAATTGCTGGAAATTTAAAAGTTTATCAACTTCATGTTATTCCTGAACAGGTAGAAGATTTTAGAAGTTTATTAATAAGACTTAGAGATATATTAAAGTTTGACAATAAAACATTATCAAAAATTTTTGCTAAGAAAAAAACTCAGAAACCCTGGGAGACTATAGTTATATCCGAAAACTTGAGCTGGGATGAATTTTCAAAAATTAATTTTTATTTGCATGAACTACCAGGTGCTAAACCTGTTATTACAGTTGGTAGAAGTTATCCATATGGTGAAAGTTATACTCATGTACTTGGATATGTTTCACAAGCAAGTGTCAACGATCTCGTTAATAATAAAGTAATAAAAGAAAGAAATGTTCCAGGATTAAGAGTTGGAAAATCAGGATTAGAGAAAAAATTTGAAAATGAACTTATAGGAACGAATAGTATTCAAAGATACGAAGTTAACGCATTTGGTAAACGAATAAATCAAATTGATTTTAAAGAAGGATCTAAGGGACAAACAATCAACTTAACAATAGATACAGAAATTCAAAAATTAACTTCAGATTTATTAAGAGACAAAGCTGGATCCATTAGTGTTATGGATATTTATACTGGTGATATTATTGCAATGAATTCGTCACCTTCATTTGATCCAAATTTATTTTTATATGGTATTGATGAAAAATTATGGAATAGTATAAAATCTGATCCTTTAAATCCCCTTTTGAATAAAACTGTATCAGGTCTTTACTCACCTGGATCGACTATTAAACCAATAGTAGCCTTATCCGCATTGGAAAACGATGTTATCAGACCAGATAAACAAGTTAAATGTGAGGGTAAAGTTGAAATGTATGGTGAAAAATATCACTGCTGGAAAAAAAAGGGTCATGGTTTTATGAGTTTAAAAAATTCAATTAAGCAGTCGTGCGATATTTATTTTTATGAACTAGCTAGGTTATTAGGAGTAGATAGACTTAGTATAACTGCAAAAAAATTTGGTTTAGGTACAAAAGTTCTAGGAGAATATTTTGAAAATGAAAAAGAAGGTATAGTTCCATCAACAGAGTGGAAAAAAGAAATTCTTGGTCAAAATTGGTATCTTGGAGAAACATTTATTACTGGAATTGGACAAGGTTATATTCAAACTAATCCTTTACAATTATGTTTAATGACTGCTCAGTTAGCTAATGGAGGTTATAAAATATATCCAAAAATTAGAGTAGGGCAAAATCAGAAATCATATGAAAGCATTAAAAGAATAATGAAAGAAAACGAAATAGAAGCTAGAGAGGAAGCTAAAGAAAAAGACAATGCATTAATAAAAGCTACCGAAGAATTTTTAAAAGTTGAAAAAAAAGAGCATCAACCTTTGTACAGAAATCCTGAAAATATTAATTTTGTATTAGATGCAATGTTTAAATCTACAAATGAAATATATGGAACATCATACAGCTCAAGAATAGATGATCCTAAATATCAGTTTGCTGGTAAAACAGGAACCTCTCAGGTAAAAAGAATTACAGAAGAGGAAAGGGAATTAGATTTAGATATTTCACAAATTCCATATAAAAACAGAGATCATGCTTGGTTTATTGCATTTGGTCCATATGAAAATCCAAGATACGCTATGAGTGTATTAGTTGAGCATGGGGGTTCTGGAAGCAAGGCAGCTGCTCCAATAGCTCAAAAACTAATGAGAGCTGTAGTAGATAGACATGAAGAGCGAACAAAAAGAAATATTATGGTTTAAAAATGTACAGTAATTTTTCGTTTACCAATCAACAAACTTTTTTTCAAAAGCTAAGATCAATAGACTATTTATTGTTAATTTGTATTTTGTTAGTTGGTTCTATCAGTTGTTTTGCAATGTATTCAACCGATGGAGGAGAAGTCCTTTATCATACTAAAAATCATGCAATTCGATTTGCTTTATTTTTTACACTGATGTTAGTGATTTCTTTTATTAATATTAAAATGTGGTTTTCTTTATCTTACTTATTTTATGGAGTGACTTTAATATTATTATTGTGGGCATCTTTATACGGAATTACAGCCTCAGGTTCTCAAAGGTGGATTAATTTATACTTTATAAATCTCCAACCTTCTGAACTAATGAAAATTGCAATTATAGTTTGTTTTGCAAAATATTATCACCGTGCACAAATTCATAGTATAAATAAATTCACAAATATTTTTGTTCCTTTAGTAATATTAATTATCCCAATTTTCCTCGTAATTACGCAACCAGATCTTGGAACTTCAATTCTAATTGCCTTAAGTGGGATTATGGTCTTATGGCTTGCTGGAATTAATATTAAATATTTTGTAATTGCATCTATTACTTTTATTATTTCCGCACCATTTATAATTTCGTTTTTAAAACCATACCAAAAATTAAGAATATTAAGTTTTTTTAATCCTGACAGGGACCCTTTAGGCGCAGGATATCAAATAATACAATCCAAAATAGCAGTTGGTTCAGGAGGATTATTTGGTAAGGGTTTTCTAAAAGGTACTCAAGGTTATCTAGAATTTTTACCAGAAAAGCATACAGATTTTATATTTACCTTATACTCAGAAGAGTTCGGTTTTTTAGGTTCGTTACTATTATTAATTCTTTACGCCATAATCATTTACAGAATCATTAATATTGGGATGATATCTAGAAGTTATTTCAGTAAATTATTTTGCTATGGATTTGCTTCGTCAATTTTTATTTATATAGCAGTAAATATGAGTATGGTTTTAGGATTGCTCCCAATAGTTGGGTCTCCTTTACCGATAATGTCCTATGGTGGATCTTCCATGTTAGCAACAATGATTGGCTTTGGAATTGTGATGAGTTCAAGAATTTATAATAATCAAATAATTTCTTAAACTAATTTTCTCTCCAATTAATTCTGAAAGTATCAGAACTGTAACCAATTGCAGGTATAACTACCAGGTCTTCATAGACACCAACATCAGCTTCTCCAGAAATAGCAACATAAGCTGTTCCACTATCAATAATTGGTTTTGATAACACCCCTTTACCTACGTACAAACATCTTTCAGTTCTATGAGATGTAGGATTTGCTCCAAGTAAGGAGAGATTATTAGTGCCACATTCATCATCTGTGGTACAAATATAAGCTAAACCTAAGCCACAAGGGTCACTTGCTGCAGGTTTAAAAATTGGAAAATAAACTTTACCTGCACTTATAGTAGGTTCTGCTGACACTTTTCTTTGAGTTCTTGCATTAGATCCAGGTGCACCATCAATACTATCTATCTGAACATACCATCCTCTATCTGCATTAGTTGGACAATTAGCTCCTGTAGTATCAGTGCTTGTATTTTTGCATTGATCTAAATCATCAATGGTTGTTACTGGAATAGTGGTAGTATTAGCAGTTATACTAGCAACATTATTTTTATAATTTGGAAAATATTCATCTTTAATTCCAATTAATAAATTATCTATTTTATTTTTATCTGTTAATAATCCAATATCATTTAGATTTGTATAATTTCCAGTTCCAGAAAATAACCATAAATTATTTGAATCTTTCCCTATTCCTGCCTCCAAACTATGAAACATGTATCTACCATTTTCACTAGTTGATTCTGCAGAGAATATTGTATTTGAATCATACATTGAAATTATTTGTGAAGTTCCTGTTTGAGCTCTACTATCCGACATATTCGTTAAATTAATCTTTGTGATTTTTCCCTCTAAGTCATTTATATAAACTAAAGCACCTCTATAATTAGCATTCATGACCATATCTGGGGTTATCACAACCGGAGTCGCTGGGATTGAGTTTGCAATACCATTTCCATTAACATCTTCAATATTTATTTCTTTTAGTATCTTTCCATTTTCTAAATTCATCACATACACGCTAGAACCTACTCCTGGAATATTTCCACCATACCCACCGCCAAATACTGCAACGTATAAATCATCTTTAATGTCAGCATCTCCTGCTCCATTATTCGGAAGAAGAAATATTCTTGGACTTGACCATGTTTGTCCTAAATTTTTGTAATTATATTCTAATCCAGCTGTATCAATAATATTAGTTATCGATATTTGCACTATAGAATTTGAATTTATATTATTACTATTAGGGTTTGCTTGAAAAGAAATATTACTTCCAAATGCTATCTTAAATATTGAACCTCCAACTAAAGAATAACTTGATGAAGATGTAACATCATTACCGTTAAGATAAATTTTAACTTCAGAATTACTATTATATTCTGTTACATTTGGAATATTTATAGTTGTACCCTTAAAACAAGAGGTATTTCCAACACCATTACAAACATTAGATATAGAGGAGTTAGTTGAATAATTATTTATTACAGTTGTGATTTCTTGAGCATTAGTGATATCAAATTGGTAAGATTTATACTCATATTCCTCAATATTACCTGTGTTATCTGATCTATAAACTTTTCCTGATGTTCGATCGTTTAGTATTGAATATAGATGTTTTGGTCTATTTGGATTCGTAATGTCTAAGACAGAAAAACCTGCTCCGCCTCTTCCATAAGGTACCATTGATATAGTTTGCCATCCTTTTGTATTTGCTCCAGGTTTAGTCATATATACATCATGTATAACTGGAGACCCATCTACTCCAAAAATCGGGACAGTTCCACCTGTTCCAGTTTTATTTAGACCGGTATTAATCATCGTAGGCAAATTTGAAGCAATAAGAGGAGGTACAAATCCCCAAATTTCTTTTAAATTACTCGCGTCAAAAGCATGAAATATTCCATTATTAGCTCCTGCATAAAGAACCTCTTTTCTAGTTGCATTATTGTTGTTGGACTTAAATGCATCATAATTATGGTGATACCTAAAGTATGCTTCTTGATTTTCATTTAAATATGAGACGGTTCCCTCGGGTGGTCCTACAATTGCCATTTGTGAATTATATATATCTGCTAAATAATGGTCTCTAGTTTCCTCTAAGCTGCAATCTCCATCGTAGTCAAAATAATCCTTGCCTCTTATAAAATTAATTAAACCCTTTGCGTCATCATCGATACCATTTATTACAGTAGCTACATTACTTCCATTAACTCCACAACGACCTGTTCCATTAGTATCTGCGCTATCATTATGATAATCTTTAACGTTATTTCCAGTTAGCCGAAAAAGTTTTGTATTAATTATATTTGCTTGATCCTCATGAAAATTATTAAGATTATCATTCAGTCCAGCTAACGAAGTCCATATTCGTCTATTACTAGGTTGTGGTAACTGTTCTTCTGCTAAAAAATCATAGCTTCCATCTGTAGGTATAGGCACTGGTAATTTTCTTAATGATCCTCCCCATTCTTTTGTCGGAAAATAATCAAATTGCGCTTGATATATTTTATTGCCATCATCTATTGATCCAGCCATAGCTACAGCTGTAAACCCTAAATTTTCACTTGTTATTGTTGCTATTATAGATTGAAGCTGTGTTTTTAAATCTTGAGCAGTTGATGCTATTATTGCATTTGAATATATGCTACCTCCTACGGAAGTCATATCATTAAAATTAGCTAACCCATCGTCGCTAATACCATTTCCATATGCAACCATTACACTTTTTACTCCGTTATTAGCTAAATTCCTCATTGTCCTTTTCGCCTCGTTATGGTATCTCCATTGTCCATCACCTATCACAATTACATAATTTGTCTGACAGTCCAGACCAAGATCTGGAGAATCGTTGTGATTAAAATATTGATACGCCATCTCTGAAAAAGCGGTTGCGTGCGTTTGCCTATATAGGGTTATCGGTCTCTGTAAGTAATTATTTATTTTACTTGCTCCAGTTGCTGAAACTCGAACAGGCATACAATTCTTTAAATCGCAGATTCTACTCTGATCTAGAGCTGTGTTCCATCCATTGTAACCAGTGGCACCTTCAGAACTACTCCACAAACCTAAACCAAAGTGGGCACCTTCAGTAAGTCCAGGATCGTTGACAACAGCCTTTATAGCTTCCATGGCACCTCTAAGTCTAGATACTCCACTTAAACCAAAGACTTTTTGAAATTCTAATTCTTTATTAATTACAACAACCTCCATTCGGCCTCTATTTGCAACAATCAAATTCTTGTTACCATCAAAATTAATACTTTGGGGCTCCAATAAATATAGGGTATCGGCACTGGATGTAGCAAATGCATCTGCAGTCCCTACCTTTTTAATTTCTCTAGCAAACCTTCCTTGGTTAAGTTCAATTTTACAAATTTTGTTACTATATGTTCCAGTAGTATATAATATATTTGCATTGTCTGGATCAGTTACCAATCCATAAGATATTCCACAGGGGTTCTCAAATTTTTGAGTTAAGTTTATGCTTACACAGCCGTTTTCGATTTTAAAACTGTGAATGTAGTCACCATTAGCCACATAAAAATATTTATTATTACTGTCAGCTGCTATTGCAGTTACAAATTTAGCCGCTTCATGTAATTTATAACCTGTACCAATTTTGGCTCGACTTCCTCCATTATAAGGATTTGGGAGGGCACATGTATAATCAGCCTCCATCATATTTGGATTTGTAGATAAATCTCTTCTTAATAAAAATGCATCACCACTTCCATTTGTTCCACCACTTAAAGCGTAATAGATATCACCTTGAATATCTATTGCTAGATGATTACTTCTGGTGTTCCATTCTCTTAACATTTCCACACACCCTTGGTCTCTGGTGCTGTTATATGGATTTTCAACCTTATGTTTTACTCTCGGATTAAAATATTTAATGTAACCGTATGAATTTTCTACATTTCCTGCTCCAAGATGAGCTGTGTATAGATACTCCGTGTATTTTTCTATATCCCAATTACTGACTGCTAGTGTATTTGCAAAATTTGTTGTTACTTTTGCGGTAACTTTTTTCCTGTTAATAAATTGTTTAATTTCTGCATAACCTGTTCCTATCCGAACTATTCCACCTTCATCTGTTGGAGCAAATACAGGCGTACTAGCGTCAATCACTATATTATCTCCAGATATATTATCTGGTTTTAATGTTGCACTTGCATTAGATCTTTTGTCAAAATAATTATAGAATTCAAGATTTGCCGTATCCTGTTCTCTTTGATTTCTTTTTCCAGGAGGATCTTTCTGATTCCAACCTTTGTGACCAAAAGGACTGGTCGTCTTACAACCTCTATTAGTAGCTTGCCAAAGGCTTCTGTAAGGAGTTTCTTGATTTACATTTGGGTCTGTACTTGTATCCCAAGTTCCTATTCCCCCATTATCTGTTTCTGCAACCCAATAATAATCATTTTTTGGGTCATATATTGCCGACATTGGCTCTAACATAGTTGCAGTTCCACTAGCATACGTTGAGGCAGGCCAATTCATACTAAATGTTCGGTCTAATAAAATTAAAATATTTGCTGGTACGCTTTGACCGGTTCCAGGCGGTATATTTTTTGAATTTGATGGATGAATTATAAAAATAAAAAGTATTATTATTAAACTAAAAAATTTTTTCATTCTTTACATTTATTATTCCCGATAATTATAATATTAAAAGTATTTTATTCAACTTATGAATTAAGTTCGTAAAAATTTAATTTGGTTTACCTCGAATATCTGTAGATAATTCTTGATAAATTGCCACAGATATAACTTTTAAATTTTTCATAACTCGCTCATAATCCCAAGAAACATTTACATTATTACAATTTAATTCTTTAAAGTAATATACCTTAGCCATGGGTATAGATGGATCAATTTCAGACGTAAGAATATTTAATTGGTTAGTTTTTTTTTCCAGAGTAAAGTTGTATCTGCAAATATTTGAAGTGGCCCACATCATTAAAGTACCTAAAATAATAAGTACAAATAACATTACTTTTGGAATACCTAACATTGTTAATTACCATCTACAGCAACGATTGTTAAATCATCCTTCTGCACGTGGCCTTCATTTAATATTTCACCAACAATAATATTTAATCTTTCACTATTAGGTTTTGATTGATGTTTTTTAATATAATTTTGGAACCCTTCAGAGCCCAGCATTTCACCTTTAGGATTTTTGATTTCTGTAATTCCATCTGTAAAAATGTACATTGAACTTTCTGAAAATGAAATTTTGTGTTCCGTATATTTTGTATTTGGCATAATACCTAAGGGAGGACCGGCCTCGGTAAAGCTAGAAAATGAACCTTCTTTTGAAAAAATTAAAGGAGGTTCATGCCCTGCATTTGAAAGCAACAACTCTTTTTTGTTACTATCATAAATTCCAACTAACATAGTTACAAACATACCTCTTGAAATGGTTTCACATATTTCATTATTTAATTGGATTAGAAGATTTGAGGCGGAAAAATCTGTTTTACTTAAGCACCTATATAAACTTGATGCTTTTGACATTAATAGAGATGATTTGATACCCTTACCCGATACATCCGCAACACCAAAACCGTACATACCGTTTCCTAAATCTGAAAAATTATAAAAATCTCCTGATACAACTTTAGCCGGGATATTTATACCAGCTATAGGAAAATTTTCTTTTTTATTTTTAGATAAAAGTGACTTTTGAATTTCACCAACTATTTCTACCTCTTTTTGAATTTTATTTTTCTCAATCATTTCTTGCGCCATTTTTGCATTTCTTATCGCTAAAGCGGCAGGGGCAGATAAAGTTTCAAGTAATTTTCGATCGTCTTCTATAAATAGTTTGTCATTTGTTTTTTTATTTAAACAATGAATTACACCAATGCATTCATTAGCAGCAATTAATGGAGAGCATAAAACTGAGAAGGTTGTAAAATTTGTTTTATTATCTAAGTCAAAGTAAAATTCTGCAATCTCTCTTACATCCTTTTTAACATTACCCACTCTAACACATTTTCTTTGTTCAACAGCTTTACCCATTACGCCATCTTTTAAGTCTAACTCGTATTCATCCAAATAATCTTGGTGTAGAGACGCAATACATTGAAATTTTCTTTTTTTTTCATTGATCAAAAATATATTTGCAGCTTGAGCATTTATTCTTGCAACAATTACTTGGAGTGCAGTTTTTAACGTATCATTTAAATCAAGGGATAGAGCAAACTCTTGGTTTAATTTTGTAATTATTTCTAAGTCTACGTTTATTTTAGGGGTTTCTTCCTTTTTATTTTGATCATTTTTGGGTTTGAATAAAAACATTTAATTCTAGTATTTTAGTCTTATTTTGATAAAAATTAAACTATGGAGATTATAATTAATACACCTAATTTGTATATTCATCTTCACGATGCTGTATTAATGGTACAGTTTTTAATCGACGGATTTATTCATATTACTTCAAATATAAAAATATAATTTAATAATAGTGGACTTAGCTTTTGTAATCATTCTAGGAGGGCTTTGGGGAAGTTTTGCAAATGTCTGTATTTATCGTCTACCTCAGGAAAAAGGAGTAGTGTCAGGAAGATCTTACTGTCCAAAGTGCAATAAAAAAATTGTTTGGTATGATAATATTCCTATCGTCTCTTTTTTTTTATTAGGATTTAAATGTAGGAGATGTAAAAAACCAATTTCACCTCAATATATTATTGTTGAAATAATAAATATCATCTCATTTGCTTTAATATATTATTTTTTTGGAATTTCTTTGACAACCATATTTTTAATGATGTTAGGTTTATCATTTTTAATAATATTTTTTATTGATTTAAAACATTTTATAATTCCAAATGAGCTTACATATTCAATGATGTTGATTGGATTTCTTAAATCATTTGATCCAAATTTAAATTACTTATTCCCAAATTATGTAGATTCTTTAGTAGGAGGTTTATTTGGTTATGGGGTAATTTGGTCAATTATACTCTTCTATAAACAAATTAGAAACAAAGAGGGCATGGGACTTGGAGATGCAAAATTACTTGCTGTAATTGGTTTTTGGTTTGGATGGATTTCTATACCATTTGTTTTATTTTTTTCTTCAGTGTTTGCGTTAATTTGTGTTACCCCAAGTTTAATTAAAAAGTCAAAAAAACTTACATCCCAAATTCCTTTTGGTCCTTATTTAATTTTGGCATCTATTCTATTTTTTGTCTCGAAAGACACATTATTAGATATTGCAATTATTTAGAAAAATTATTTTATTACTGAGTGTAATTAATAATTCGATCTCCAAGAGTTTCTATAAGTATTTACATCTCCAACTGCACCATCAATAACAACTAAGTCTTTTAGACCCTTATTAGTTTCACCTGCAATATTTGCGAAATACTGACCTGCAAAAATAACTATTCTAGACAAGACCCCTTTACCAACATATTTACATTTCTCTTTTTTATCTATCTCTGAAGGATTTGCTCCTAACTGTGAGGAAACATTTGTTCCACACTCATCGTCTACTGCGCAAATAAAGGCATCCCCTAAGCCACACGGATTATCTGATACAGGTTTATAAATTGGAAAAGCAACTAACCCACTACCTACTGTTGGTTCTGCTGTTACCTTTTTAGAATCTTTTAATTCAATATACCATCCTTTTTTATCTGGGTACTTTGGACACTGAATACCAGTTACATCATCTGATGTGTCAACACATTCATTTAAATCATTAAATCCTTTTCTTGCAGCAGGAGGTATTATTCTAAAATTTGGATAAAACCTGTCGTTAATACCAAGCAAAAGGTTTTCTCCTTTTTTCTCTGCCATTCTTTCGTAAT
Source organism: uncultured Pelagibacteraceae bacterium (assembly GCA_902529105.1). Classification (GTDB taxonomy): domain Bacteria; phylum Pseudomonadota; class Alphaproteobacteria; order Pelagibacterales; family Pelagibacteraceae; genus Pelagibacter. Next base: position 39,269 of record CABZUW010000007.1, on the reverse strand, counting down.
TACCTGTACCAGCAAATAACCATAATGCTCCGGTCGATGTTCCAATTGTTGCGTCCATTGAATGGAACATATATTGTTGATTAATATTATTTGAGCCTGTATTGAATATTTGTGTTTGATCAAAAATTTCTATTTGCTTTCCACCATCAAACCCATTTTCGTGTGTCATGTTTGTTAAATTTATTTTTGTAATTTTACCCTCTAAGTCATTGATGTATACCAAGGCACCTCTAAACGGAACATTTCTTGCTGTATCGGGTGTAATAACCACGGGTGAGGCAGGAATTTGATTTCTTATACCATTATCAATACCACCATCTTTGCCTATATCTTTGATATTTAAATTTTTGTAAAGTTTTCCATTATCTTCCAAGTTTACAATAGTAACATTTGACCCTACACCGGCAGCCACTCCAGCGTATCCTCCGCCCATTACCGCAACATAAATATCATCTTCTATATTTAAATCTCCTCTACCATCATTTGGAATTCTAAAAATCCTTGGCGAAGACCATGTTTCTCCTAGTCTACTATAATCATATTCAGGTCTAGTTTTTACTCCAGTTGCATTTGAGGAAGAGTCTATTTCAACTGATAAATCTGTACTTCCCTCTACATCATCAGCAACATCATAACCGTAATATGTCATATCAGTTGCAAAAGTTATTATCGCTTCACCTGCGGTATTTGTTCTGAATGACCAGTTTGTAATTTTTTTCTGGTCCACAGTAATTGTTAAGTCAGATTTTGATAAACCTTTAACAGGCAATGTCCATACTTTACCTTTATAACATTGCGTTTCACCACTATTATCACAAGTTGTTGGTTTTCCGCTTTGCTTGTTATCTGTTGCTCTTATAGACTCTGAAAATGAACCAAGTGAATAGTATGTTGCAATATAATCATGACTCTCAAAATTTCCTAAGTAATCGACAAAGTGAACTTTCTTTAAAATAAAATCGTTATAAACAGAATATAAGTGGTCTGGCTTATTTGGATTTGTAATATCTAAAACTGAAAATCCTGCTCCACCTCTTCCGTAAGGAACCATTAATATCGTATACCACCCAGGTGAATTTGTTCCTGGTTTTTTAAAATACATGTCATGTGCTGTAACTGATCCATCAACTCCGTATATTGGATTAGTACCCCCTCCACCTAAATTTTTAGCTCTATTAAAGTTTACATTTACCATTGTAGGTAATGTTGATCCTATAAAGGGAGGAATAAATCCCCATTTTTCTTTACCATTGTCTGCATTAAAAGCATGAAGCATACCATCGTTTGCACCCACATAGATCACTTCCTCTCTATTATTTAAACTGTTAGCCCAAGCTGAATACCCTTTAATTGATCTCCAATAGGACTCTTGGTTTGCTCCTAAGTAAGCAGTTTCTGCATTAGGTGCACCAACAATAACCATCTCGGAATGATAAATATCTCCTAATATGTGTTCTCTTTCTTCTTTTAAAACACAGTCACTATCATAATCAAAATAATCTTCACCTCGTATAAAATTAATTAAACCCTTTATGTCGTCGTCATTACCGTCTTCAATTGTAGTGTCTAACTTCGCATCACCCTTACATCTTGTGGTATTATTTGGATGCAGTTTACCATCTAGTGTTACATTGTGATAAGCGCCAACTTCGTTACCAGTTCTTTCAAACATCCCATTAATATCTGAAGAATTACCAGCAACAAAATTATTGTAATCCGTTGAATAATCAACTGTATCTAACACAGTCCAAATTTTTCTAGATGATGGTGAAGGAACCTCATCTGCTGCATCCCATATAATTTTTTCTTGGGGTTTATTGGATACCTCATCAATTTCTCTTTTTGTTAATTTTCCTTGCCACTCTTTATTCTGCTTATAATCGAATGATGCTTGATATAAGAATCCACCCTCATTTATTTTGGCATTAATAGCGGGTGCTGTGAAAGATAAATTAGGTGCATTAATTGAAGAAATAACAGCCTTTAATTGAGAAGTTAATGCTGCTGCCGTATCTGCTATGATTACATCTCCAGTTTCACCTGCTACAGCGATTTCTCTAAATTTTCTTATAGCACTAGCATTAATACCACCGCCGTAGGCAACAGTAAAAGTTTTAATCTGTTTCTGCTTTGGTCTTCCAGCCATTGTTCTAACAAGTTTTTCAGCAGTGGATGTAAAACTCATAGCTCCGTCTCCAATTACAATTACGTAGCTTTTTTGGCAATCTACTTTAGGACCTGAACCTTGAAGTATAGGGCTATGACTTGTATTTAAATAATACTGATTGGCCATCCTTGACCATATTCTTGCATCTGTTCCACCTCTTGGACTTACTGATTTTACAATTTTATAAATTTTATCTGCACCTTGTTCATTAATTTTAACTCTTAGACAATTATTCCTCGTACAAGGTCTTGACCGATCTTTTGGATTATTCCAACCAGCAAACCATTGTTTAGGATGTCTCCACTCTGAAGACCAATAGCCAAACCCAAAATTTACAGTAGATTTTAATGCTGGATCTGAAACTATAGCTTGAATTGCTTCATGGGCCCCAGTCATTCTAGTTGCTAAGCTACCACCTAATTCTTTTATCCAGCCTAAATTTAAATCAAAAAATTGAACCGCACTCTTATTTAAATCTGAGAGAATAACTCTATTATTAGTCTTATCCACATGTACACCACCAGGATAAAATATGTGAGTTTTACTAGCAGTCGAAGGCTTATTTTTTCTAATTCCTTTTGATACTGTGCTACTTATTCCGTTTCTACTTGAATTTAAAGTATACTTATAAATTTTAGCATTCCAATAATCAGATCCATAAATTACGGAGTCATCACTCGGGTGCGTATCCATACCGTAAGCGGTTCTCCAATTTTTAATTCTGACAAAACTTGCTCTGCTAGTTGAGGGACAGTCACCAGACATAGTATGTCTATTAATTAATCCGTCGTTACCACTTCTTGTATGAAAATAAAAATTATTCCTTGAACTATCTAATGCAATTCCAAAAGATCCCCAAAGGTTCGGCACATTTCTATCACATGATATGTCTTGATTTGTAGATAAGTTCCTTACATACAAACCCCCACTATAACTTGCGTACAAAATATTATTATCAATCGCAATACTTTTTGGGAAACTTAAGCTCTTTTTAAATGTGCAAGTGCCGGCAGCAATATTATATTCGTAAATTGCTCCGCCATAATAATCTGCAACATATAAATTTCCATTATGATGCTCAATATCAATAAAATAATTAGCATTACATACATTTGCTCCTGTAGTGGTTCCTGAAAATTTACCACCAGTTCCGTAATTTAAATCAACAAAAAGCGTATCATATGTAAATTTTTTTATACCTTGAGTTCCAAGTTGAGCCACATATATATCTCCACTGCTATCAGCAGTAGTTGCCCAAGGATAATGAACACCTGCACCAGTGACTAATCTTGTACTCATGCTGCCTGATTTATCTAAAAGAATTAAAACGTTTGCTGGTACATCTCCAACACCACTTCCAGGAGGAAGAGCTTTTGCAGTTACATGTTTTGTAAAGACTAAAATGTTTATTAGTATTACACTTAAAAGAAATAAAAAAGGAAACAATAGTCTATTTATATAAAATTTATTTTTCATAATTAATTAGTTTCTTCACTCTCATCTCCAAAAGCTATTTCCTCTAGCTCATTATAAAATGTACCAAGTTTTAAGTCGAACTCTTCATTAGAAATATAAATCTCTTCTTTAATAAATCCTTCAGTATCAAATAATCTTTGATAAACAATTATTTTTCCATATTTCTCCCAAGCATGAAAACTGTTATAAAGTGATGGATTCTGACCAGTATCAAAATCTCCAAAGTTATTTTTAGCATAATCCATTAATAAAAATTTATTACTTATTTCATTACCTCCATTGTTAAGCACTAACATTCTTATAGCTGCTAATTCATCTCCCAAAAAAAGATATTCAATAGCAATTTGATCATCTAGCCTGTCATTAGGACATAACTTTGTTGATGGAATAGGTAACATAGAAAGTTTATCAAACATAGGCAGAGGTTCAGCAAACATTTCAACAATTTTTGTTTTTTTGTCACCTATATCTATTACAAAATCACATTGTGCATTTGCAATGTTTGCGTTAAAAAAAAATACTAAAAAAAAAAATAATTTTTTCATCTAATTAATTATAACAATAAAATTTAAAATTTTGTAACCTGATTTTTAAATTAAATTGATTTATTTTGGCAAAACTACTACACTTTCTAAAGGAACTACCATCGGATCAATTCCCTGTCCATTTCTTATGCCGCAGGCATAAATTCTATAAGCCATTCCATCAGCCGCAGTATCAGTTGCCCCTTTTTTTATACTTGATCCACTTCCTTTAAATGGCGCTGAACCAATTCTAGTAATAAAGTATTCATAATAATAAAAACTTAGTCTTTTAGCCTCCTCTTTCTCCTCAGCGGTTCCATTCGTTGCAAAACTTTTGTCTAACAGTCTGCCAAAATTATAACTTCTTGCTAGTGTCTCATTATTGTGATCTTTAGATACATAAAAATCAATTTCAGCTAAGTCTCTAAAGCTTTCAAAACAAATTTTGTTATTAAATACATAGGAGTAATTAGATGATTGACTACCAAAAGTAAGTGTAAATTGAGTTGGACCGTTTCCACCTTCACTTGTTTTATAGTTAACTATATTTAAAGTTCCATCAAATTTAGTTGTATCGTTTGTTGGCAAATTTCTTTTTGTTCTGTCTCTAGTTCCACCGCTTTGTAATGGCCCCATGAATTCGTTTAAAAGCGCTCTTTCGCCTTCTAAAAGACCAGTTTCTGCTACATAGAAAGTTTGCTGATAGTTATCACTTTCATTATTAGATGCATGATCACCTGAAGAAATAATAATTAATGCACCTCCCATCAACGACATTACAATCATAAGAACTAATGATAAAACTAATGCAAAACCTTTTTCATTTTTATTTTTCATTATAATCCTAAATTTCTAGCATGAGCAGATATCAATATTGTTTCTCTTTTAAATCTATCGTTGGAATTTGCCCCGATATTTCTTCCTGTATCACCTAAGGATTGTTTAATCCTAGGTTTTTTATTCCTAAAAAATTCATTTTTCGATCTAACTGATAACAATACATCAACAATTTTTATTGAATTTACTTTATCATTGTTATTTGTGCTTGAGGGTGGTGGATCAATCTTTCTTCCTGCTTGATCAATAGGTGAGAAAATTAAATCTTGTACATATTTAACAACTGTTTCGGCTGGATACGTTTCAGGATAAGCCGTAGTATCAACTACAAAACTACCTGGGTTACCTTTATTCCATATTTCTTTTTTTTTTTGTAAAACTTTAAGTTTTTCTGTATCAAAATAGGTTTGACTTCCATTTCCTTTTGGATCTATCCGGCTATCTTCAGCACATTGATAGGTTATTCTATATCTTACAAAATCAAAAGTTGCGGGAGTTGTATTTTTAGATTTCAAATCTCCATAAACAATTTGTATTTTATCACACGGATTTGTTAAAGATTGTTTAGTAATTAGAATTGGAATATGTTGCGCTGGATCATAAGGAATATCATCACCAAAATATTTATACCCAGCCAAACGTACATCTCTCATAATCATTCCAAGAGTTTCTCTACCAGCTTGACTAATTTTAGCGGTATCAGTAACTTGAGAGTAAGTACTATTGACAACATTATAAGAAGTGAACATTGCAGCCATCATAACCACGGAGATAACAACTCCAATAAGAATTTCTATTAATGTTACACCTGATATATTTTTAATCTTTTTTTTCATTAATGAATTTGGAAGTAAAGATATTTAGTTTTTTTTCTTGCGTTACCAGCAGTGTCTGTTCCACTTGACTTGATTGTAACCTTCATTTTGCCTATGTAAATTTTATCAAGAATATCTGCGTTATCGTAATGGCATGTTTCACAAATCTCGAAAACTTTTAAACTTTTTTGTCCCACATTTGAGGGATCGCATTTCAATCTTCGTTTAGAAAATCTATTATCCCATTTAATCTCTTTTTCTTTTAATACATTTGAAGCGGCTGTTGCATTTGATCCATCACTACAACTATTCATCGCCCAGTATTCTGAGTTTGCGCCCTCGTCGTACATATATTTATAAATTTTTTTACCTGATATATCCGAAAACTTATCTGCTAATAAATCTTCTGCTACCATACTTGTTAAATAAGTAGTTTTCGTTCGCTCATTAGAGACATCAACAGCTTGAACTGAGTAACTAACCATTTGAAAAATTGCAATAAAACCAATTGCTACAATCGCTGTTGATACTAAAGCTTCAATTAGCGTAATGCCTTTTTCTGATATCCTATAAATTTGTCCAGCCACTTCCGCTCCATTTATATTGAGTTACTCCACCAAATCTATTCCATTCCACTTTATAAGCAGGTTTTTCTGGTCTGTTTGCACACTGCTTCCCTGTGTTTTCAGTTTTGTGGCACAAAATTAAAAAATCCTTTGATGCTAGTTTCGAGCCTGTTAAATAAAAGGTTGTATCCTTTGAAAAACAAACTGTTCCACTGCCACTAATATTAACTTTAACATCTGCGCTATAGGTATGCACTTTTACTTTATCCCAATAGTCTTTACTTTCATCACAAGTTAAAGAAGCTCTTTTTTTTACAAAATTTTTTTGTGACATTCCTCTCGTCTCAAAAATTTTATCGCTAGTTCCATCTTCTGTTGCTGTTACATGCAATTGAACAAATGGAAAAGATCCTCTCTTTGATTGAGATACAATTCCATTAATCATGTTAACAATATTTTCTGAAGCAACTCTTACTTCTCTATCTTTTTTCCAACTTGAAAACTTGGGATATCCTACCGCAGATATAATTATTACAATTGTTATCACTACTAAGAGTTCTAATAATGTAAAACCTTTAATGTCCTGATTTTGCTGCACCGGGATCTATTTTACCCGATTTGACTAATTCTTCCAGTGATTTATCCATAGTAATCATCCCGTCTCTAACCGCCGTTTGCATGATACTAGGAATTTGATGAATTTTTGCCTCTCTAATTAAATTTTGTATTGGAGCTGTACATTTCATTATTTCGAATGCTCCAACTCTGCCTTGCCCATCTTTAGTTTTTAAAAGTCTTTGAGTAACAACCATTTTTAATGAAGTAGAAATTTGAGCTCTTATTTGTTCTTGTTGTTCGGGTGGAAACACATCAATAATTCTGTTTATAGTGCTAGGTGCCCCACTCGTATGCAAAGTTCCAAAAACTAAGTGACCAGTCTCAGCAGCTGTTAATGCCAAACTGATTGTTTCTAAATCTCTCATCTCTCCAACTAAAATTACATCTGGATCTTCCCTTAGAGCAGCTTTAAGTGCAGCAGCAAATGACTCTGTCTGCTTTCCAACTTCTCTATGTGATACTATACTTTGATTATCTGTGTGAATAAATTCAACTGGATCCTCTACTGTAATTATATTTGCTGTTCTTGTTTTATTTATTTCATTTACTATCGCTGCAAGGGTAGTTGATTTTCCAGAACCTGTTGGACCAGTTACCAAAACTAAACCTTTATGAAAATCTACTATGTCATAAAGAGCTTGCGGCAATGAAAATTGGTCCATGTCAGGAATTTTACTTTCAACTCTTCTACAAACACATGCTGGACCATTTATTGTTTTATAAAAATTTGCTCGAAACCTTAAACCACTTAAAGTGACAGCAGTATCTAGTTCATGAGTTTTTTCAAATCTTTGTAATTCTACTTCATTGCAATTCATAGAAAGTAAATCTTTAAGGTCTTGTGCTTTAACAACTACTTCTTTTACTTTAATAATTTCACCTGTTTGTCTGTATGCTAGCGGAGAACCCGACCTAATATGAAAGTCAGAAATTTTTTTATTATTTTTTGCTAAATCTTCAAGTTTGTCGAACATTGTTATTTTTATGACTAATATACTCTCTATATATAGAGGATAAAGCTTAAAATAACCAAATTATAACAGTTAATTGATATTCTACTATTGGTTGATTATTTCAATAGATATAATATTAAAGAGTAAAATGAAAATACCGTTTCAAAATTTGTTTAAAAAAAAAGATGCTAGTGATGCACCTGTTCCCCAACCTGATCAAACTAGTAGCAGCAAAAGTGAAAATAATTTTTTTAGTAAATTAAAATCTAAATTTGGTTCTGGTTTAAAAAGTCGTCTTGGGAAAAATGCAGTTCAAGGGGAGGAGATAGTCGGTGTTGAATTATGTCCTGGTGAAATAAGACTTTCTCAAGTTTCAAACAATAAGTCTAATCAATGGGTCTTAGATAAATTTTATATTCATAAAATAGATGGTCTGCCAGAGGGATCGACTGCATTAGAAAACCCAGATAAGTATGGAGAAGAATTACAAGTTGCGTTGCAAAGATCAAAAATAACAACCTCCAACGCTGCAATTGCCATACCAGTTACAAGCGCGATAATTAGAGTTGTTACAGCACCTCTGATGAGTGATGAAGAATTGAAAAAAGCAATTGATACAGACTCGTTGTGGGAAAACTTAGTTCAATTAACAGATAACCTTGCAGACTATTCAATTTTTCATCAAGTTATTAATAAAGATACAACAGGTAACACAATGGATATATTATTTGTTGCTTCAAAACTTTCAGATATTAATAGCTATACTGAAATAATTAAAAAGGGTGGTTTAAACGCAGTAATTATAGATGTTAAGTGTTTTGCATTAAAATCTGCTGTTGATCAAGTTAATCAAATAGTAGGATCCATTGAAGAATCCAATTTGACAGCTGTTTTAGAATTTGGCTTAGATGAAAACTACGTAATGATATTATATGAAAATAATCCAATCATCACAGATATCTTTATAAGATCACAAGACAGAAAAACATTAACTGAGTCAAATAATCAAGAAGAGATGGATGCACTTGTAAGAAGATATATGACACAGGTTAAACAGGCCATACAAGATTTTGAAACTAAATATGAAAAAAGAATTAGAAATTTAAAAGTCACTTCTAATTTACCTAATGTTGAGGAGTATCTCGGAAGTTTTAGAAAAAATATGGTTAATACAGGTTTCAATTTGTTTGATCCATTAGATGGTATTAAAGTACCAGCTCAACTTGAGGAAAGTGTAAATTTAGGGAACAGATCTTACTTATCTACAGTGATGGGGCTAGCATTTAGAAAACTTGATGTTTTTGGTTATTACAAATTTGTAACTGCGGTAAAAAATATAAATTTACTTCCAAATAGAGATAGCATGATCGCAAAAAAGAAAGCTAAGGTTTTTTCTAATTTTGCATTTAAAGGAGTAGTTGGAATTGTAGCAGCAATTTATATAATTTTATTTGGACTATCTTTTTGGCAAATTACAGCTCTTAATAAAAAAAATGCAGATTATGAGGTTGTGGTGCAGCAACATCAATTAAAACAAACTGAAAGAAATAAATTTTTAAAAGAAAAAAATATAATTTCAAAATCATTGGAGTTAAGTAATTCAATAAGTTCAAACAAAGTTTTAAATTTCAGGGTATTAGCTCAAATAGCGTCAGCAGTTCCTAAAAGAGTTAAATTCTCTAAAATAGAGTATAATGGCGCTGATTTAATAATGATTGAAGGAAGCGCATCTAGTGACCAAGATATATTAAAATTAATTAGCAATTTAAAAAATAAAAAATTAATAAAACAAGCTTCACTTGCAAACATGAATCTCTCAAATCAGAATCAAGGTTCGCAAGCTATGAAGGGTTTTAAAATAGCCTGTATTTTGGAGATGATTTAATGGATTTAAATATGAAAATGGATATGGGTCAGATTAAAGAGAAGCTACTAGCTGTATCTGATAAAAAAACATTAATTAAATTTGGTATTGGTTTAGGTTCAATTATTTTATTTTTGATAATTTACTATGCAATCTTAAATCCTATGGTTAACGATAGGAAGGCAAAATATGATGACAAACTAAAAAAGCAAAGTGAAATCGCACAGTTCGATTCTGACATAATTAAGTTGAAAGCATATTTAAAAAAAACGACACCAGAATTTGAAAAAAGTTCAACTTTATTTCATTCAAAAGCTGAAGTTGAGGGGTTATATAACTCTCTTAGTCGTTTTGCGGCATCTAATGGATTAGTGATATCAAAAATAACCAAACAAGATCCAATACCAGTTTTAAAAGAAGGTGTAACAGCTGCTAAAGGTTTAATAGAAAAAAATATGGTCTCGTATTATAAAATTCCAGTAGCTTACGAGATTAAAGGTAAGTTTTTAGGGTTTATTAAGTTCAAAAGAGCCGTTTCAAGATCAAATAAGATGTTAAACTTTGACAAAGAGACTGTTTCTGTTGTAAAAAACGATTCAACTGGTACGATAGTAGCACAAGGGCAACTAACAATAGTGGGGTTACCTGATGAATTTTTTTAAAAATATTTTAATAATATTTTTTATTTTGTTTGGAACTGCATCTTTTGCAGATAACCATGACCAATCTCAGTCCAATAATAATGACAATCAACTAAATGAAATTCAACAAGAACTTCAAGATGACGAAGAGGTGCCTTTGAACGATCCATTTGCAGGCAATGAGGGATTAAATGCTTTATCTAATGTTCCTGAGGAAGAACAAGATGAGCCTATGAGTATTTATAATTTTAAACTTTTAGGACTTATTTCAGGTAAAGATCATAGCTATATTTCACTTGGTGATAGTGCTGGCGAAGTTATAACTTTAACAATTGGACAGAATTTAGGAAAAATAAAATTAGTTGATTTAAGATTGACTGAAGCAATTTTTCAAAAAGATGATGAAACTTACGTAATTATAGATTTTAATAATCAGATAAGAGAGGCAAATGAATATTAAAAAAATTTTCTCTCTATTTGGTTTAATTATTTTTGTAATGTTTTTAAATGGTTGTGCAACTAACCAATTTGGTAAAAAAAAACCTTTTAAACATAATACACCTTTAATTAAAGATGATATCCAAAACACCGGTAAAGCTGAAATTGCAAAAACTTTAGAAATAGGTCCTAAGCCAATAGAAGGTGATGTTGTAAAACTGGGAAAAAGAAAAAAGATTTCATCAGAGGCTCAAAGAAACTATTTAATAATTCCAGATGAATATCCACTTTTAAAACAAAGAGTAACTTTAAAATTTAAGAATTTAGACTTTAGAGAAATAATGAATTTAATGGGTAAAATAGGTGAAATAAATGTTTTAGTCGGAGATGAGGTTGCAGGAACTCTCTCTGCGGAGTTAATAGATGTTCCATGGGATAAAGCTCTTCAGGCAATACTAGATATGAAAAATTATGCATCAGATGTAGATGTTGCAAGTAATTTAATAAGAATACATGCTCCAGAAACTTTAACAGCACAAGAAAACTATAAATCCCAAAGAGCCCAAGCAGTAAAAAAGAAAGTAGAGTTAGAAGACAGTGTCGAGCCAATATTTTCAGAAATATTTAGATTGTACTATATCTCTCCTCAGCAAGCAAAAGCTACCATAGAGGAATTATTTCAACAAGGTAGCGGCGATGGAAGTTTTACACCAATTCAAATTACTGAAGAAATTACAACAAGATCAATTATTGTACGTGGAAAAGAGAAAGATTTAGACGTAGTTGATAAAGTTATAAAAGAAATTGATATTAGGACTAAACAAGTTTTAATTGAAGCATTTATAGTCGAGGCTAACTCAGATTTTGAGAGAGCTTTGGGAACTAGATTAGGTGGTTATTATCAAAACAAAGGAAGAGTTGCAGGAGGTGTTGCAGGCACAAGCTCAGGAAGTGGTACGGATGTCGATCTAAACGAGGCAGCAGGTTTGGGAAGCACAACAGACTCACTTACGAACTTTGCAGCAACAGGTGCATCTAGTGGAATAGGTTTATTAAGAAGAACAACTACTGGCGTATTAAAGGCTGAGATAACAGCTTTAGAAACTCTTGGAATGGGTAAAACAATTTCTAATCCAAAAGTATTTACATTAGATAATCAGGTTGCAACAGTTACTCAAGGAGAAGAAATACCATATCAAACTACCTCCGAGGGAACTACTTCAACGTCTTTCAAAGAAGCAGCTTTAAAATTAGAGGTCACACCGAGTATAATCGGTGATGGAAATGTTCTATTAACGATACAAGTAAATAATGATACACCAAATAGAGCAGCAGGATCTGATGAGCCTCCTATCAATAAAATGGAAATTGTTACTAAATTATTAGTTGCAGATGGAGATATTGTAGTAATTGGTGGAATTAAGAAAAATGTTATTGCTAACAGCAAATCTCAAACACCAGGTTTAGGAAACGTGCCTGTGATAGGTAATCTCTTTAAAGGTAAGTCAAATTCTGATAACCTAGATGAATTATTGGTATTTATTGCACCAAGAGTTTTATAATGATTAATATTAGTAGAGAATCTGAAATTAACTTAATAAATATTCTTATCGATCAAGATATAATTTCTGGAAAAGATCTTGCTAATATCAAAAAAGTCTCAACCGAGAAACAAAGTTCTCAACTAGATGCTGTATTTGAATTAAAACTTACAGATGAGGATAAAATTTTAGATCTATTAGTAAAAGAGCAATCACTTAGCATTGTAGATCTATCAACAATTGAACTTTCAGACGAAATTAAATCAGTTCTGCCTTCAAATTATGTAAATATAAATTTTATTGCTCCATTTAAAGTGGAGGGTAACACGCTTCACATCGCAATTTCTGATAGTTCAAAATTAAGTCTTATGAGAAATTTAAAAACAATTACAAAAAAAGATATAGAGTTACACGCAGCTAAAATAAGTCAAATATCTGAGTTTATAGATAAACTACTTCAAGATGGTGAGACAACCATTCAAAGTATTCAACAAAAAAATAAAGAAAAGATTCAAACTTTTGATTACGAGGGCGATGTTAGTGCAGAGGTTTTAGACGAAAAACCAGAGGAAGATATTGAAGCTCTAGAGAACGAGTCTGAAGTAATTAAGTTTAGTACAGCAGTTGTTGCAGAAGCGATTAAAGCAGGTGTATCTGATATTCATATCGAGCCTTACAGATTTAGTTCTAGAGTAAGATATAGACTTGACGGTATGCTTCAGGAGCAAGATCATTTTTCAAAATTCCTTCATTCAAATTATGGGGCTGTTGTTACAAGATTTAAAATTATGGGTAAACTTGATATTGCAGAAAGAAGATTACCACAAGACGGAGCTATTCCATTTAAGATAGATGGAAAGGTTGTTGATCTTCGTCTGTCAATACTTCCAACAGCGAACAATGAAAGAATTGTAATGAGGATTTTAAACAAAGATGCTGGCGATATAAGTTTAGAGCAATTAAACTTTGATGAAACAGATTTAAAAAATCTTCGAAAAGCAATTCATGGAACACAAGGACTTATTTTGGTGACTGGTCCAACTGGTTCTGGAAAAACAACAACTCTTTATAGTATTTTAAAAGAAGTATCAAAACCGCATTTAAATATTTTAACTGCAGAAGATCCTGTTGAATATGAACTCGATGGAGTTGGACAAGTTCAAATTAAAGATGACATAGGATATGATTTTAATAGAGCACTTAGATCTTTTTTAAGACAAGACCCAGAGATAATTTTAGTTGGTGAGATGCGAGATAAAGAAACGGTCGATATAGGATTAAAAGCTGCGCTTACAGGTCACTTAGTATTTAGTACTTTGCACACGAATGATGCACCAAGCTCAATTACAAGATTACAGAATATGGGCACGCCAGATTACTTAATTTCAGCCGCTTGCACTTTGGTTCTTGCACAAAGGTTAGCAAGGAAGACTTGTAAAGATTGTAGAGAACCTGATCCTGACGTAACTCCAAAAGTTTTAGAAGAAATGGGATTTACACCAGAGCAAGCATCTAGAGCTAAGGCTGTTAAAGGAAAAGGTTGTGCGAAGTGTAAAGATACAGGCTACAAAGGAAGAATGGGAATTTACGAAGTTCTTAATGTCTCTAAAAAGGTCAAAGAGGCGATATTAAGAAAAGCAACAACACCAGAACTAAAAGAGATCGCGATTAAAGAAGGATTTAGAACTATGTCGGACATGGGTAGAGAAATGATTTTGTCAGGTGATTTAAATTTTAGAGAATTTGATCGTGTTCTTTCAATGGAATAGTAAAGTATGTCAGCAGAAACCTACAGTTATAAAGGAATTTCAGCGGGTAAATATGTTGAAGGGACTATTGATGCATTAAATCAAGAAGAGGCTTCTTTTAAGTTAAAAGAGCAAAAAATAATCATAACTAATCTCACTAGGACTAAAAAAAAAGCAGATAAAAAAGAGAAGAAAAAAGGAGGCGGTTTTTCTTTTGGAAAGAAAAAAGTCACTCCACAAGATGTAATGGTTTTTTCTAAACAATTTGCAACAATGGTCAAGGCCGGCCTTCCAATTTTAAATGTATTAGGAATGTTGCGTGATCAAATCGAACATCCACAAATGAAAGAGATAATAGAGGATGTCAGAAAAAGTCTAGAAGGGGGTGTCACACTTTCTAAATGTTTTGAAAAATATCCAAAAATTTTTGATAATATTTATATAAACCTAATCAAAGCAGGTGAGGCCAGTGGTAAATTAGATGTTTTTTTACTAAAACTAGTAGAGTCTTTAGAGAAACGAGAAAAAGTTAAGAAGAAAATTAAAGGTGCATTAATGTATCCCTCTGTCATGTTTTCAGTAGCAATTGTTGTTATGGTTTTTATGCTTATAAAAGTTGTACCTGTATTTGCGAAAATGTATGAAGGAATGGGAGTTGCATTACCAACACCGACAGCGGCCATCATGACTGCAAGTGATTTTATGAGAGGCACTGGGGGAATGGTTACATTTATAACTTTAGCGTTAGCTTTTGCTATTTTTAAATACACAACTTCAAAAATGCCAAATGTTAGATATGCTTGGCATAAACAAGTTTTAAAGTTACCAGTTTTTGGTGACATGATTTTAAAGTCTTTAATTGCAAGAGTATCACTCATCATGGGTAATCTTAGTTCAGCAGGAGTAAATTTACTTGAAAGTATAGAGATTGCAAAACAGGTTAGTAACAATGATGTTGTTACATTAGCATTAGAAAATGTTAAAAAAGGAGTTTTCTCTGGTGATACGCTTACAAAATTATTTGCAAAAGAACCTGTATTTCCACCTACGTTTAGTCAATTAGTTTCTGTTGGTGAACAAACTGGTAACCTGGATGAAATGTTTACATCTGTATCAAGATATTATGAGGAAGAATTTGATACAGCTGTTGATAATATGTCGAGTTTAATTGAGCCAATTATGATTGTTTTTATGGGAACCATGATAGGTGGATTAATGATCGCCATGTATTCTCCAATATTTAACGTTGGAGCTATTGTTGGTGGTTAAAATTTTTAGTTAAAACTAAATGGTTACGCCATCCTGCGGCTTCTTTAAAAACAACTTCATCCATTATTTGTTTTATAAAAAAAGTTCCTAGACCACCTGGTTTGACATCGTCAAGTTTTCTATGTTTTATATTTTCCGGGTTCGCTGGTTTTCCTTTGTCATAAAATCCAATTGTTAATTCATTATCTTTAAAAGATATCTTAATTTGCATCACATCTTTTGTATCAGTGATATCTTTATAAGCATGCTTAACAATATTTTGTGCTGCCTCTGCAATTGCCAAAACAAGCTCATCTTTTTGTTGGCTAAAAACTGGCGACTGATCAAAAATTTCTCTTGCAAAATCTCTGACATCTTTAAGACTTTTTGAATTTACAGCAAAATCTTTTGACACTGATATGTCCATAAAATTTTAATCCAAATTTAAAACTTGTTCCAATTTAGCCATCATAATTACTTTAAGAACCGACTTACTTATTTCTTTGAGTTTCACCGTTGTTCCAACTTCCATAGCTTTTTGATGACTTTCAATTAAAACTGAAATTCCTGAGGAGTCCATATATTGAACGTCCTTTAAATTTAAATGGACTTCTTTTTTTGCTTCTACAAGGGGGAGTATTACTTCTTTTGCCTTTTCAGTTACATCCATATCTATTTCGCCATCTAAATAGACCGTTGCAACATTACCCTCTTCTTTGACGTTGTATGACATATTTGCAATATTTATTAATTTTTCTTTAAAATCAATAGTTTTTAAGGATTTATTGACCTATTTTGAATAATAAATATATATACGAAAGATACTTTAATTAGTAAAAAAATTAAGTATTATTTAAAAATAAAATAATAAGGAAAACTTAATTATGAAAAAAAAGAAAAATAAAGGTTTTACACTGATCGAGCTTTTGGTCGTTGTAGCAATCATAGGAATTTTAGCAGCAGTTGGAGTTGTTGCATACTCAGGTTACACAGACAATGCGAGAAAAGGTGCTTCAAAATCAAATCATGCTACTGTTTTAAAATATATTGCAGGTGAAGTTCAAAAGTGTTCATTAGGCGATGATGAAGCTATGAAGGATAGTACAGGAACACATAAATTAGATTGTGATGATAAAAAGACAACTGGAACTATAGATACAGCCGCAGCAGCAGCATTAAATACATTTAAAAATGCTTACGGAACTGTTGATAAATCAACTTTGGCAGTATTCAAGGATGAACCGTTTGCATCATCAACAGAGTGTACAACTAAAACAGAAGGAAGAACACGTGTAGAGCATAAAGACACGACAGTTAAGATTTCTACTTGTTTTGCATCTGGAGAAGATCCTTTAAACGATCAATTGACGGTAGAGTAATTATATAAAATTATTTATGATCACTAAAAGCTCAGGGTTTACACTTATTGAGCTTTTAGTGGTTGTAGCCATTATAGGAATTATAGCAGCAATTGGTGTTGTAAGTTATCAAGGATACGTTGCTAGTGCTAAAATAAAATCTGCAAAAAACGTCTTAATGCAAGCTGGCCTAGGTCAGATGGAATATTTTTCTGATTATAATACATACTACACAGGTGACTCATGTACACTGGATAATGCAAAAGCTACAGCAACAGGTTTTGCTTCAACTGAAACATCAGGCAAAATGAATTCTCTTCTTTTGGGCGGTAGCAAAAATTTTAATTCAGAATTAGGGTTTTACGGATGTGTAGGCAAAGACTCCGATGGTTGGTTATTGTTTGCAGTTGAGGAGGGTGGCGACTGTGTAATTGAAATGAATTCAAGAAATGAATTTGATGATAACGGCAAGTGCTAAATTTCATGAATTTAGACAAGATTAAAGAATTCACAAAAAACTTAGTCCAATTAGATAAATTAAATCAAAAAAAACGAATACTATTATCTGCAAGTTTAGGCTGGATGATTTTTATAGGATATCTAACTTGGTGGAATGGTATAAAAAGTTTAGCGCTCGATAAAAGTTTCAGATGGGACGAATGGTTTTGGTTTGGAGTTGTTCCAGCAGTTGCACCTTATATTTTTTATTTTATTTGGAAAAATAATAGCAGCGATCAATAAGCATTATAAAACAACAATTTAATAAAGAAATTATTAATTGAAAATAAGAGATATTCTACATATCTTTAATTTTTTATGTTTAATTTATTAAGATTAAAATTTGTTTTTGTATTACTATTTTCAGTATTAATTACACCTGCATATAGTGAGGAAAAAAATATTACATATTTAGAAATTTTGGAAAATCCAAATGATTTAGATTTAAACTTAACATATGCAAAACAACAAGGTGAAATAGGTAACTTTAAGCAAACCATAGCAACTCTTGAAAGATTAAACATTGTTTATCCAGATAATGTAGAAATTAAATTATATTTGTTGTCAGTTTTAGTTCAAATCGACTCTCCTGAAAAAGCAAAAACTATAATTGAGGAAATGAAATTAAGAAAAGATCTTGAAGCAGAAGATCTCGAGACACTTCAAGAAATTGAAGAAGAATTAAAAGAAATAGAGCCAAGCTTATGGACCCTAGCACTCGATGTGGGTCTTTCTAGTGTTTGGTCTAACAATGTTAATAGCGTTTCAAGAACAAGACTTAAAATGTCATCTGATGAAAGAGAAGAGTTTGGATCTGCAAAACATGATAGAACAGGAAGCGGTAGTTTAGGAATTTCTGCATCTAGACCTTTTGGTGAACAATCTTCATTACTTATTAGTTTATCTCATTCTACTTCAGATCAGTATCAAGAATTAGATGATGATTTTCAATCTTATGGATTAACATTAGGTTTAGATACTGTTTTAGGAAATCAAAATTTAAGTCCGTATTTAATAATTGGTAAAACAGATTACGTTGCAGACGCAGATAGTTTCTCTTTAATGTATGGTATCGGAGGATATTTTACAGTCGGAGAAAACCATTCTTTTAGTTATGGATATTCATTTACTGACTCTAAAGCAAACCATAATTCTATGGATAACACTGCTGATGACGACAATGCAATCGCACATGGAGCATCTTTAGGTTATGATTATGTAATTAATAGTTTAATTTCTTCATCAATAGCTTTAGGTGTTTCAGACACTGATGCAAAAGCTGATGCTGGAAATGACGCTGAAACTTATGATTTTAGTTTTGGATTAAATTTTGCTTTTCCGTGGGCTTTAATTTCAGTATCAAGTGCGCACAGTTTTACCGATTACAAAAGACAAGATACTTCAATTGACTCTAATATAATTAGATCCGATTATTCTGATACTTTTAGTTTCAGTATAACAAAAGCGGTCGGTGATGTTTTTCCATTTTTAGATCCTAATAGAAATTTGTTTATAAATTTGTCTTACGAAGATGTTAAATCAGAGTCTAATATTCTTAATTATGATTACGACTCAGAATCTTATACATTGGGCATATCTAAATCTGCCAAGTTAAATTAAAAATAGCCGATTTTGAAAACATCAATAAATACCTCTTATTTTAGAGTGTCATTTTAGGTTTTTTTTTAAACTTTAGACTTTATTTATCTATTGATTTTGTTAGTTTTCCTATATGAAAAAACTGTTAACTACACTTTTTAGTTTAGTCTTTTTATTTAATGTTAATTCTTTTGCTAATGAATCATTAGATATAAAGAAACAACTAGTTGGAATAGTTGGAGCTATATCTGGAGTTGTTAAAACAGAAACAAGAGAATTAAAAACTGGAGATAAAATTTATTTAAATGAAACAATTATTTCTGGTGCAAACTCAGGGACACAAATTTTATTATTAGATCAATCAACTTTTACAGTTGGCGAGGACTCTGAAGTTGTAATGGATACATTTATTTATGATCCAGCAACAAGTGATGGAAAAATAGTTGCAAGTGTTAAGCAAGGAAGTTTAAAAGTTATATCTGGATTAATTAGTAAAAAAAATCCAGAAAATCTAACAGTCGAGGTACCTGAAGGAACACTAGGTTCAAGAGGAACAGAATTTCAAACAATAGTGTCTAAAGGAAAAACTGATACATTATTAATTGGTCCAGGAAAAAATAATTCTCTTGGAATGAGACCTGGTGCAGTTTTGGTTGGAAACAAATTCGGATCAACACTTTTAAATAACCCATATAGCATGACGTCAATGACGAAAGGTAAAGCACCTGGTCAGGCAAAGAAAATTACTAAAAACCAATTAAAAAAATTCAATAAAAAAATGAAAGCACTCAAAGTTGCCAAACTTGAGGGTGCACCAAAAGAAAAGAAAAAAGCTTTAAAAAAAGAAATTAGAAAAGAATTAAAATCATTAGGGTTTGAGAAAGAAGAAATTAAAAAAATCATTAAAAAGAACATACAAAAAGACAAAAAAAATAAAATGGCTTTAAAAGATAAGGCAGATAAAAAGAAAAAGAAAAAAGCCAAAGTAAAAGAGAACAAAAAAGGCGAAAAGAAAAAAGCTAAAGCTAAAAACAAGAAAAAAGGCGATAAGAAAAAAGCAAAAGCTAAAAATAAGAAAAAAGGTGATAAGAAAAAAGCAAAAGCTAAAAACAATAAGAAAAAAGCAGCTAAGAAAAAAGTAGCTAACAAAAAGACAAATAAGAAAAAAGCCGCTCCTAAAAAGAAAGCTTCATCTAAGAAAAAAGCTAAACCAAAAAAGAAAGCTAAACCAAAGAAAAAAGCTAAACCAAAAAAGAAAGCTAAACCAAAAAAGAAAGCTAAACCAAAGAAAAAAGCTAAACCAAAGAAAAAAGCTAAGCCAAAAAAGAAAGCTAAGCCTAAAAAGAAAAAGAAGCCTAAAAAGAAAAAGAAGCCTAAAAAAAAGAACAACTAAAATAGTTATTCTTTAAGTTATTTACATTGTTTCATTTAAATATAAGGTTCTATTTGTGAAAACATTCGTTAAAAAAAACACAAATTATATTGCATATTTAGTTATTTTAATTTTATTAGTAAGTTTAAAAATTAATAATCCAAGCTTTGTAAAATCAATTTCTTATTTGAGTTTTGATTTGTATCAAAAAATTTTTACATTAAATAAAAATGACAGTGATGTAATCATTATTGATATCGACGAAAAAAGTTTAGGAAAATTTGGTCAATTTCCTTGGAGCAGATCTGTATTTGCAAGTATTTTAGAAAAGGTTAACAAAGACCAACCCAAGGCAGTAGGCTTCGATATTTTTTTCACAGAAAAAGACAAACAGTCTCCAGATGAAATTATTAAATCATATAACTTAATACCTACAGATGTAACAGAATTGCAAAAAATTAAAGGGCATGATGAAATATTTGGCGAGCAATTAAAAAAAACTAAATCTGTAACAGCTGTTTTGGGTAGTCCTGTACCATCACATTCTAATTATGATAGAAAAGCAAAAGCTAGATTTTTATCAAAAGGTGGAGATCCAAAAGAATTTACTTATTCATACACTTATTCAATTGGCTCGCTCGAACAATTAGAAAATAATGTAAAAGGATTAGGTTCAATTTCTTTTTTAGATCAAACAGATGGAATAATTAGATCATTACCACTCATCGTTAAATTTAATAATGAGATTTATCCAACAATGGGACTTGAAATGGTTAGAGTTGGAAATAATCAAAAAAATATTTACATTGAAATGAGTGATATCGGTTTAAATAGAATAAGTGCTAGACCCTATAAAATATCGTCCGATCCAAATGGAATTATTTGGATTAGATATAAAAATCCAATTAAAAGTCAGTATATATCTGCAAGTTCTGTATTTGAAGGTAAATTTCCTGATAATTTTTTTAAGGATAAGTATGTGCTAATTGGAGCATCCGCTCAAGGTTTGTTCGATTTAGTAAAGATACCTTTAGGATTAACTGTTCCTGGTGTTGAAGTTCATGCAAATGTTATTGAAAATATTATTGATCAATCTTTTTTAATCAGAAATCCAAATACATACGTATTTGAATTATTATTTGTATTTATTGTTTCTGTACTTACTTTTTTGATTTCTCAAAAAATTAAACCAAAATATAGTCTATCTATTTTTTTTAGTAGTTTGATAGTTGTAATTATAATTGGATTTAGCATGTTTTTATTCAGATCTGAATTAGTAGATATTAGTTATCCAATTTTCATGCTAACGATTACTTTTTTAACTGGTTTGTATTTTAGATTTATAGAAGAAAATAAAATAGCACTTTCAAATCTACAAAAAGAGGCAAAACTATTAAAAGAAAGAGAATTGGCAGCCGGGGTTCAAAAAAGTTTATTTCCCGATATTTCCAAATTTGAAAACTTTATATTCGCAAAAAATGTTCCTGCAAGAGATGTATCAGGTGACTATTTTGATGTAGTAAGATCAACACCTGAGGAATATTTTTTTACGTTAGCTGATGTATCAGGCAAAGGTGTAAAAGCTGGAATGTATATGGCCAAAGCATCCTCAATTTTTAGAACACTTACAAATTTAAAATTTCCTTTAGAGAAAATAGTTTACGGGGTGAACAACGAGTTGGTAGAGGCGAAATTTAAAGGAATGTTTGTTACAGCTGTATTTGGAAAAATTAATATAAAAACAGGAGAGCTTATTTTTATCAATGCTGGCCATGAGAGCATACTTTTGTTTGATGAAAATAAAAATTATGAATATATAAAATCTGATATGCCTCCAATTGGCATAGTAAAATACTTTACTGAGACCATGGTCAAATCAAATACCATTAATTTAAAAGATAAAACATTTGTTGTTTATACAGATGGTGTAACTGAAGGTTACCTCAAAAATGGAGCTGAGTTAGGAGCTGAAGGTGTTCAAGATATAATAAATAAGATGACAGATATAACACCCAAAACTATAGTTGAAGGTATCGAAAAACAATTAAATTGGGGCGCTGAAAAATTAAGAGATGATATCACGTGTATGGCTATAAATATTAAAAATACTGAATTATTAAAGAAAAATAAATAACACTTCAACGATACATAAAGATTGTAAGTTATATATGATTTATTTAAAAAACATGAAATAGTTACTGGTTTAGGAACTGTTGGGTTGCTTTTAGATAAATCCATTCGACATTATGAGGATAGAATAATTAATCATACAGGAAGATTTGAATACATTATTGATTTCAGTCCTACGTCAGATGCAGATTTTTATTACTTAAATGATCCAAGCACTATGTTTTCAATTAACATCGATGAAGAGGTATATGAAAATTTTAGAATAGGCTATGGTTTTGATGTAACTTATGAAACGGGATGGTCCATTATTGCAAATTTTGAGAGATTTCATGCTATCAGCAGTGGATATATAAATGAAGTCTACTTGTCCGTGGGTTATGTTCCAACAGAGGATATTAAATACGCTTTAGCTTTAGAAAATGAAAAAGCATCATTAAATTATAATAAACATATTAATGGTTTTGATATTCAATTGGGCTCAAATTATAGTTTATTAAGTCAAATTCCAGAATATGGAGCTACTATAGAAGTGGCAAGTAAATTCTAATACCCTTTTTAGAACTAATAATAATTTCTTATTGGTTTATATATTTTATATCCATTAAAATTTTCTAGATAAGTTTAAATTAACTTCATACCCAGGATAGTTACTCATTACATCATAAAAAAAATAATTTTAAAATTCGCTAGTGATTTCGAAATTTATTCCGTAATTTGGATCGATACTAACTATGTCATATTCTGAATTTAAATTTACATTAAAATATTCAAATTTCTTATTAAATTTTAAATTTGCTAATCCATTTTTTATGTTCGCTTCGTATCCAACATTATCTTCTGGTACATACCCAACCCCCAAAGACAAAGTATCACTATGACCATTTGTATTTTGATTTCTTTTATAGAGCAACATTAATGAAAAACCATTATTTGAAGTTAAGTCAAAACCTAAATTTGTATTCAATAATTTTTCATTTTTATGCTCAATAGACTTTACGAAAACTGTGTTAGGATCTGAAACATAATTTAGCTTAACTTCTGATGATGGACTTATATCTAATCCAATTTCTAACCCTCCATTAGGTTTAATAGTAAAATTTTCGAAATCAATTGTATTGCTTACTATAAATCCTAAATAAATGTTTGTAGTTTCAACGTTTTGTTTTTGAAATGTTAAAGCTGATGTTCCAATTTCACTATATTCGTCCAAGCTAGTGTCACTAAAATCTATTTTTATGTTAGGGCTAAAATATATGTTTTCTCCACCTAAAATACCGATATATTTTATTGATCCATAAACCTGTCTTCCATTTCTTGATCCAGTTAATTTATTTGATCCATCAACTCTTATGCTCTCTAGATTTAATAAATTAAATCCAATAACGGTTTCAAAATATTTATTTAAATCATTTGGGTAATTACCATAGATAGAAAAACTTTTTGCATTTGTATCTAATGTAGTTCCAGTTTCACCTACATCAACATCATCTTTGTTAAATCTAAATGCATATCCAATTGTAAGATCATTGTTTAATAACTTGTCCATACCAAGTGTAACACCATCACTTCTTATTTCTTTTGACGATGATAATGATGTATCACCAACTCTACCGACACTTACACTTCCTTCACTCCAGAACAACCATTTACTTAGTTCATCTGAAGCATTTTTAGAATTTTCATTAAACTCATTAGAAACTTTCAATGCATTAGTTAATTTATTTAAAGTTGAATTGGAAAAATTTACTTTTAGTTTTTGAACCATTAAATTATTTCCCTTTTGGTGCTCTTTTAACCAATATAAACGATTAAAAATTGGAGTAGTAACGTGCTGAACCAAATCTTTTGGTGCTTGGGTTTGTGCCTCTGTTAAAGCAACTACTTGTTTATTTAGAAATGGATTAGGATTTGATGACACAGAAGTAAAACTGAGAGCAGTTTTTGAACTTATACCTGCATAAGAGTTTCCTAAAGCGTCATCAAAAGCAGTCGCATCTATTAATAAATAGTACTCTACACCATTATCTAGATCTGAGGAGGGATTTACTGTAATTTGTGAAGATCCTGACCCAGATACTTGCCCGCCAGCAACATCAATAGTTTCAATAGTCGTGTCATCAGAAGTTTTTTTAATTGTAATATTGCCACTTTCAGCATCAACACTTTCACTGAAGTTTAAAACTATATTTACGTCTACTTCAACATCAGTTGCATTATCTGTAGGACTGGAAGAGGATAATGTAGGATTTGTAGTATCAGATGTAGTAAAACTTAATGTTGTAGTATCATCAATTCCATCATAAGCATTTAAAGAAGTATCAACTACTGCTGTTGAGTCTATTTGAACATAAAATTCAGTACCCTCATCCAAATCTGAGGATGGATTGACAGTTAGTTGAGTTGTATTAGATCCGGTAACTTGTCCACCAGAAATATCAATTTGTTCAACTGTGCTATCATCAGATGATTTTTTTATTGTTAAATTTCCATTTGCTGCAACAATAGTTTCACTAAAATTTAGTATTATGTTAGAATTGACAGCAATACTAGTTGCGTTGTCAGAAGGTGTTGATGAGGTCAAAGTTGGATTAGTAACATCAGCAGTTGTAAAACTTAATGCAGTTGTTGAGCTAATTCCGATATACGAACCGCCTTGAGCATCATCAAATGCGGTTGCATCTACTAAAATATAATATTCTGTTTCACCATCCAATGTTGTTGATGGGTTAACAGTTATTTGAGTTCCTCCAGATCCTGAAACCTTGGCTCCAGTTACATCTATTGTTTCTATTGTTGAATCATCTGATGTTTTTTTGATTGTAATATTACCACTTTCAGCATCAACATTTTCACTAAAATTTAATACTATGTTTGCAGTAACACTAACACCTGTTGCATTATCCGCAGGAGTAGAAGATGATAAAGTTGGAAACAGGTCATAAGCAGGCGAAACGCTAAATTCAATAATATCATCTCCTAGACTGTCTCTAACAGTATTTCCATAGCCAATTGTGTAAAATTTTGATCCATCAGAATTGAATTCTGATGAAAATGTTTGTGGATCAATTGAACTTGTGTCTATTGAACCTAGCTCTGTAACACCACTACTTAGGTCAAACGCATTATCTAATTTAAAAACAACGATTCTATCATCATTAAAATCCACCACATACATTCTTGTTCCATTACTGTTGAAATCAACATCCCTAGGTTTAAAATTACTAGCCGATTTATATGGTGTTAAATCAAAAAAATTTGCACTACCCTCTGTATCAATATCATAATCGGTACCTAACGACCAATATACAATTTCTTGATCATTAAACCCTGCTAGAAATAATTTTGACCCATCATTGTTAAATGTAATTCCACATGGAATATCACTACCATTTGCAACATCAGTATTTAAAGTTCCTGTATGAGTTGCCGAACTCGTCAAATCAAAATTACTTCCAAGAGTAATTTCGTATATTCTATCATCATTACCATCAGCTACATACACTTTTGATCCATCACCATTAAAAGTAAATCCAAATGGATCAGCAGATATTCCTAGACCTCCTGCACCTACTATAAGAGTTTCAATAGAGTCGCTTGCAGTAGATACATCATACGCAGTACTAAGGCTATATTGAGCTATTGAATCTTTATCACCTCCATCACCTCTAGATCCTAACACGAAAACTTTTGAACCATCATTGCTAAAGTAAATACCAGTGGGAGTATCATTTTGAGTTGTTGTATCTAGAGGAGAATTTAAATTTGTAATTGCTGCAAATGAACTATTTATAAAAAAAATAATAAGCATTAACAATTCAAATGTATATCTTAATAGGCTATTCATATTTAAAAAAATATTTTTTAACAAATTATAATTTTTTTAATAAACTTACACCTCAAAACAAACAGCATAATTTGTCGTTATTTAGCTATTTTGCTATTAATACAGCTATATATAAATTTAAAACTTGAATGCCCTCGTGGTGAAATTGGTAGACACAAAGACTTAAAATAGTTTGAGTTGAAGAATTTCAGAGCCTCTAATAGTCTTAATCCCTTATAACATAAAAGATTTAATAAATTTATATACGCAAAATATATAATTGCATTTAACAAAAACTTAATAAATCTAGGTCTTTTTAAAGAATAAATATTAAAAAAGTATATTTTGTCACCCTAAATTTTTTTAATTTATTTTGTAATATAAATTATGTCTAACGTAAAAATTGGAATTATTGGTGCAGGAATTCAGGGTGTGTGCAACGCACTATTCTTACAGAAAAAAGGGTTTGATGTCACTCTTTTTGATAGAGATGAGCCTGGTAATGCAGCTTCTTATGGTAATGCAGGTCATTTCTCTCCATATGCTTCTGTTCCATTGAATAGACCCGATATTGTAACAGATGTTCCATCAATGTTATTAAACTCGAGGGGACCATTGGCTCTTAAGTGGAATTACGTATACAAAATGCTTCCATGGTTTTTTAGTTTTTTAAAAAATTGCTCAAAAAATAAAATGATGCATACAGCAAAATACATGCACCAAATTTTAGATTTAGCACTTCCAGCTTTTGACGAACTTTTAGGAGAGGTTAATGTAGATGATCTGATAGAAAATAATGGAATTTTATATGTTTGGAATGAACAAAATTTAAAAAGTAGAGAGCTAGAAATAAAAATTAGAAATGATCTTGGTGTAAAACAGCAAGTTGTTAATAAAAAAGAAATACATGATCTAGAACCAAATTTAAAACCTTTTTATCATGGAGGTGTTTTTTATGATTATGCAAGACATGCGAGAAATCCAAAAAAAATATTAATAAAATTATTTGAAAATTTTACTTCTAAAGGTGGAAAATTTTTCAAACTTAATATTAATGATCTAAATTTTGATGAAAATAAACCAGTAATAAGATCTGAAAATCAAAGATTTATTTTTGATAAGTTAGTAATTGCATGTGGAGCTTTTTCAAAAAGATTAACAGATAAATTACACGAAAAAATTCCACTTGATACTGAGAGGGGTTATCATATTCATTTTAAAGGGTACGATCATTTAATTTCAAGACCGGTAGTTTACTCTAATAGAGGATTTGGAATGACACCTATGGAACAGGGTCTAAGAGTTGTTGGAACAGTTGAGTTTGGAGGTTTAGAAAATCCAGTTTCAAAAAGCAGAATTAAAAATTTAATCTTGAATGCATCTGAAATGCTAGACGGATTATCAGAACATAAAGATGAATGGTTAGGTTTTAGACCATCTTTGCCAGATTTTCTTCCAATTATAGGTCCATCAAAAAATTATAATAATGTCTATTATTGTTTTGGACACCATCATTTAGGCTGGACTTTAGGAGCTATATCGGGAAAAATTATTTCTACTATGATAGCAGAGGAAAATACTAATTTAGATTTAAAACCTTATAGTTCTCTTAGATTTGCTTAATAATATTTAATTTAAAACTCATTTTAAACACAAAGATTATATGTTTAAATAATCAATATAACTATTGTAGGATTTGTAATGGATAATTTAGACTTGGGATCGGTTAAATCTTTTGTTGATACATTGTGGGTCATAGATTGTGCAATTTTAGTTTTCATCATGCAAGCCGGCTTTATGTGTATGGAGACAGGCCTTTCAAGATATAAGAATAGTATTAACGTTGCATTGAAAAACGCAGCAGACTTTGGAGTAGCAGTTGTAATTTTTTGGATTTTTGGTTTCGGACTTATGTTCGGTGAAAGTTACAAAGGCATAATAGGAACAGATCTATTTTTCTTTAAAACAAACGTTGCAGAATACATGACTTATTTTGTATTCCAAGCAATGTTCGTGGCAACAGCAGCTACAATAATTTCAGGTGCTGTTGCTGAAAGAATGAAATTTAATGGTTATTTAATAATTACAATTCTAGCAACTGGAATAATATATCCGATAGTAGGTCATTGGGCTTGGTCCTCAAGTTATCTTAATAATATGGATCCAGTAAATCAATTGTTAACGGTTACTAATGAAATTAAAAGCACAGGTTGGTTAACTGATGTTGGTTTTGTTGATTTCGCAGGTAGTACTATAGTACACTCTGTAGGAGGATGGATAGCATTATCTGCAGTATTAATTCTTGGACCTAGAATAGGAAAATATTCAGATTCAAATAAAGGAAAATTTACAGGATCAAGCTTTCCATTAGCTGTCCTTGGAACTTTAATATTATGGTTTGGTTGGTTCGGTTTCAATGGAGGAAGTAACGGTGCAATGGATGAGGCAGTTCCACTAATTTTAATTAATACATTTTTAGCAGCTTCTTTCGGACTTTTAACTGGTCTAACAATCTCTTTCATATTATTTAAGAAACCTGAGCCATATTATATCATTCTTGGACCATTAGCCGGTCTTGTTGCAATCACGGCTGGATGTAATTCTATGACATCTGTAATGTCAATTTTTGTCGGAGTTATTGGAGCAATTATCGCAATTATAGTAAACGAGATTTTAAATAAATTTGAGATTGATGATGTGGTTGGTGCTGTTCCAGTACATCTAGCCGCGGGAGTTTGGGGAACTTTAGCCGTAGGTTTTTTTAGTGATTTAGAAATACTAGGAACTGAATTAACAAGGATAGAACAAATAAAAGCACAATTTATAGGGGTTATTTCTATAGGGTTGTTTTCGTTTATAGGCTCTTTCGTGATTTTAAAAACACTGAATTATTTTTATCCTTTAAGAGTTAGTCCATTACAAGAAGAGTTAGGTTTAAATATTGCAGAACATAATGCAACATCAGTTGAACATGATCTAATCTCAATTCTAGATAAACAGTCTCAATCGGGTGATCTAACTATTAGAGGTCCTCAAGATCCCTTCACTGCAGGTGGTGTCATAGGATTATATTACAATAAATTGATGAGTAAACTTGAAACTAGTGAGAGCGAAAAAGAAAGGTGGAGAAGTAGAATTTCTAATGAAATTCAACTAGCGGTGAAAGTTCAAGAAAATTTTCTTCCTAAAAGAAATTTAGAAAATTATCCTGTTTATGGGATAAACTTAGCAGCACGGGAAGTTTCAGGAGATTTTTTTAGTTTCTACCCCCACAATGACAGTGTTTATTTTATCATAGCTGATGTAGCAGGAAAGGGAGTGCATGCCGGTATGGTTATGGCAAAAGCTTCAACTTTATTTGAAATTATGTCCAGAGATAAAGTTGATCCAGATGAAATGATTTATCATATGAATAATGATTTATTTTTAACAAAAACAGGTGGAATGTTTGTAACTGGTATTTTAGGGAATTATAGCACTATTACAGATGAAATAAGATGGGTAAATGGTGGACATCAGCCAGCACTAATTAGAGATAATACAGGAAATTTTGATCAAATAGAAAGTAATGCTCCACCAATGGGCGTAATTCATCAAAAAAGTAAATCAATGTATAAAATTAATAAAATGAAACTTAACGGAAAAAGATTTTACGCATTTACTGACGGGCTATCAGAAAGTTTGGACTCTGAAGGGAATGAGATCGGAATAGAAGGCTCTGTTAAGGTTATTGAAAAAAATTTTAATAAAGATATTCAAAAACAATTATCTAACATTGCTAAAAATATAGAAAAATCTAGTGGAGAAAAAAAGTTAAGTGATGACTTGACTATAATCGCCATTGGTAAATGAATAAAATTAATTTAGCTTATATACTGTTAATCCTAACTACAATATTTTGGTCTGGAAATTTTATAGTAGGCAAAGCTGCAAGTTTTTATCAAATTCCACCATTTTCTCTAAATTTTTATAGGTGGTTTTTTGCAGGCTTAATTTTGTTACCCTTTACATTAAATGAAATAATTAAAAAAAAAAGTTATTTACAAAGAAATATAGGATTATACTTAGTTTTAGGCATCACTAGCATCACTATATTTAATTCGATAGTTTATTATTCGTTATATCATACACAGGTAATTACAGGTTTATTGATGATATCTACAATACCTGTGTGGATAATATTTATTTCATCAATTTTGAATATTGAAAAATCAAATAAATTTCAAATATTTGGTGTTATACTTTCTTTAATAGGCGTGTTTTCAATTATAACAAAAACTGACATTAACATAATTAAGAATCTAAATTTTAACAAAGGAGATCTTTCCATGGTAATAGCAATGTTATCTTGGGCAATTTTTTCTTCATTATTAAAAAAAAAAACACATAAAATTACACAAATTGCATTACTTCAAATAGTTATTATTTGTGGATTAATTTTTCTTATTCCTGTTTATTTAGTTGAAATATATTTGGGTTATAAGATAAATATAGATAAACCATTTTTATTTACACTTTCCTATGTTGTTTTTTTTCCTGGACTACTATCCTTTTTATTTTGGATAAAAGGTATTTCCATTATAGGAACAAATAGGTCAGGAATATTTTTACATCTGATGCCTATTTTTGGTACCATAATGGCCATACTAATTTATGATGAAAAAATAATGTTTTACCATTTCATAGGAGCAGTTTTTATTGTTTTAGGGATTGTAATGTCTAATAAAAAAACAAATTAGTATAATTTTTTTAAAAATATTTGAGAGTTATTAACACATACTATACTTATAGATTTATTTTTTGATGCTTCATTAATAAATTTATTGATCGCAATAGACGGAACATTATTGGGATTATTATAGATGTTACCATAAAAGTAATCATCACAGATAAGAATACCATTTACATTTAAAATTTTCCAAGAATTTTTAACATCTTTGAAAACTTGCTCAGTTTCATGCGCTCCATCAACATATATTACATCATACAGTTCTGTCTCTTTTGAAAAAAAACTATCTGAAGTTCCTTTATAAATTTTAACTTTATTTAAAAATTCTTCGATATTTTCTTTAAAATTTTTAAAATTTTGTTCTTGAATTTTTGTAAATTTTTCATCCTTCCATACGTCAACACAAACAACTTTTTTGACAGCAAAATTATTTAATATAAAAAGAGCACTATTTCCTTCCCAAGAACCTATTTCTAAATATTTAAAATTACTTGGTAAAGATTTTAAAATGTTTTTCCAATAATATGCATTTATAGAGAAATAATCAGTCGTTATATTTTTAGATTTTAGATATTCCATGTGCATTTTTTTTGATAATTTTTTATTTTTTTTATAAATTGGATGTTTCAGTCTATCCAAAAAAAAGGATAAGATTACTTTAAAACTTGATTTTTTATTTATTAAATATCTTAATCTATAATAAAAATTTATTGATAACATAATGTTTTTGTTTAAACTTTATTAAAACAATAAAGCAAAGTTTAAATATGAAAAAAAAATCTTTATTTTTTAGAATATCACAATCAAATATTTTATTAAGAAAATTATATTTTTTTTACAATATTTATATAAGAAATAATAAGTATCTTAAAAATAGTTCTCAATTTGGTGAGGACGAAATTATTTTGAACCTGTTTAAAAAGGATTATGTCGGTTTTTATTTAGATATCGGGTGCTACCATCCAACAAAGCATAATAATACATATAAAATGTATAAAAGGGGTTGGACAGGTATTAATGTCGATTTAAATCCTTTTACTATTGAATTATTTAATTTTTTTAGGAAAAAAGACTTAAATATTAATGCAGCCGTTTCAGATAATGAAAATACTAAAGAATTATATTTTCTTAATGAGTTGAACACAGAAAATACAATTGATCCAAACCATATTGATTTTTTAAAAAAAAACCATAACGTTCAAGATCATGAAATTACGAAAAAAAAAATAAAGTCAAAAACTTTTTCAAAAATAATAAATGTAAATGATATTAAGCATATTGATTTTTTTAATTTAGATGTTGAAGGACATGAATTAAATATTTTAAAAACAATTGATTTTAAAAAACTATTTATTAATGTAATATGTATTGAAATGATTGAACATAACAATATATCAATTAAAAACAATTCAGAAATTAAAAAAATATTAAAAAAAAATAATTATATATTAGTCGATAAAATTGACATAAACCATATATACAAAAAAAAAATTTAATAATGAAAAATAAATATAATAAAAACTTATCCTCAGAGCAAAAAATTATATTATTTGAAGAAGGTACTGAAAGAGCCGGTTCAAGTGAATTAAATAATGAAAAAAGAGAAGGAAGTTATCACTGTGTTAATTGTGATGTAAAACTATTTAGCTCATCCAACAAATACGAAAGTGGATCTGGTTGGCCTTCCTTTTATGAGTCGCTTCCAGATGTATTTGAGACAAAAACAGATCACCATATTGGTTATGCTAGAACAGAATATCATTGTAAAAACTGTGGAGGACATCATGGGCATATTTTCGACGATGGGCCAAAACCTACCGGAAAAAGGTACTGTAATAATGGTATTTGTTTAATATTTAAACCCAAAATATGAATTTTTATCAAATTGACTCTAATCAAATTAACCAATAGATATTTAGTATGTTTCGAATATTCTTACTTTTATCATGGTTGTTTTCTTATCAAGTGAATGCTGATGAAATTAAAAACAAGATATATGACACAGCAGGCACAAAAATATCTGAGAAAGTATCTGATTTAATACCAGGTGATGGTATAACAGAAGTTTCTATAGAAAAAAGATCGAGCGAGAATTTTAATTTTTCAATTCTTGGAGTAAGAGATATTCTTAATAATAATAATTCAAACTTTTTCACTCAATTTGGTTTATTTAATAGCCAAGTATTTAACGATGATAGAGTTACTGGAAATTTAGGGTTGGGATATCGAGTTTTAACTCCTGATGAAAATTTTTTGTTCGGATTAAATACCTTTTATGATCAAGAAATTAAAGGTGTTCACTCCAGGATGAGTATAGGTGCAGAAATCAAAGCTTCAATTATAGACATAAATGCAAATAATTATATGAAGGTAACAGACATGAAATTAATAAACGATACAAAAGAGCAAGTTCTATCTGGATTTGATTTTAATGTTTCAACACAATTACCTTATTCTCCTTGGGCAATTTTGACTTATAGAGAGTATGAATATAAGACAGAAAAATCTAGTAGTGATATTGAAGGTGAAGAGTACTCATTAGGTTTAGATATAAATCCTACACTAGTTCTTGATCTTAAGGTTGATAATTCAAAAAATCAATCGACTGATAATGTCTATTCTGCAAAAATAAATTTTGTATATCCACCAAAAGAAAATAAAAAAACAATGGTAGATGGATTTTCTGAAGATAGATATGAAAAAGAAAATATGAAGGATAAACTTAGAGCAAAAGTAATAAGAAACAATAGATTAGTTATTGAGCAACAAGGAGCTGTAATATTTACACAAAAATAAAATGAAAAATTACATAAAAAATTTATTTATATTTATTATCTTGATTTCATTCTATTCTGAAAATGCAAATGCAGTTTTTAAAACATTTAGGCCTGATGTTTATAAAATTACTGTTCATGCGATGCGGTTGTGTGAAAGTGGTAGTTCACTAACAAATTGTGTAAATCCGGTTACACTAAAACACTCTTCAGGTGGAGTAACTATGGACTTAGCAGGAGCAAGCGCTGGGCAATCTGCAGGATCATTTGGAAATATTTCATTAGCAAAACCTGGGGTTACTTATACTCATGGAGAAGTAGTAATGAGTAGAGTTTTTGTAATACAAGGAACCATGGATACAACAGCAACCGATACTTGCTATACTAAAACTTCTAATGGGGTATCATCTATAGGACAAGGAAATGTCGCTGCCAATGTTCCTAATCCCTCATCCACCGCTTCAGATTTAAGTGAGATGTCTATTCCTCTTACAGGAAACACTCATGGAGATGATTTTTATAACACAGCTGGAAATAGTACCACGGCGTCAGATGGATCTGGCACTGATCAAGCTGCAGGCAGATATGATGGTGATGATTTGTTTATGAAATATAGATGGGCATTAGATAAACCTTTTACACCAGAATTTGGAAAGTTATCTAATATGACTATTGCATTTGATTTATCAGGAGGTCTTGAATACAATGATAGTGGTGGTGACGGTTCTTGTAATGCCAATTCTCTTATCCCTGGACCAATTACGATCACTAATACTTTCAAATAATAATCAATTTTTTAAACTTTCCTCAAGTTTTCCTGTTTTTTCGAGCTCTCTCAGCTCAACATAACCACCAACATGATAATCATCAAAGAAAATTTGAGGGATTGTTCTTTTCCCATTAGATTTTTTAATCATTTCATTTCTTATTCCATCACCACTAGAAATATCTATGACCTCATATTTAAGGTTATTTCTATCTAATAATCTTTTAGCTGCTTCACAAAAATTACACATGGGACCG
Organism: uncultured Pelagibacteraceae bacterium; assembly: GCA_902529105.1. GTDB lineage: Bacteria > Pseudomonadota > Alphaproteobacteria > Pelagibacterales > Pelagibacteraceae > Pelagibacter. Next base: position 4,527 of record CABZUW010000007.1, on the reverse strand, counting down.
GAGTACATTAAAATTTTCTTCATAAATTAGATATAATAATTAATATTGAATTTTCTATATTTCAAAATCAATTTTATTAAGTTTTTTTTTGAGTAATTTTCTATTTAGTTCAAATTTTCTTCTATGCTTAATGCTTTGATTTTTTACTCTTTTCCGCCATAGCTTAAATGATGAGGGTTTTAAATTTCTTCTCATGTGTTTTATCACATCAGCTTCCACAAAACCCGACTTTTCCCTTATCTCCTCAAAAGTGATTCTGTCTGCCCAAGCTGCCCATATCACCCAATCTGGACTCCCAATTTTAGGCTCAATATTCTTAACTTTTGTTAACGGTCTAAACTTTTTTTTCATATGATGAAATTTTTGATGAAATTATATTCTACTTGTGCTATATATCACTTTGGTAGCCCTACATAGCCATTTTTAGCTCCCGGCAAAAGATAGGGCTATCAGTTATCAATTTCCACTCAACTTTTATTAGAACTATATAATTTATAATATTCTGTTGTGTTGTATATTTAACACATAGTACTTAATTATTAATTTTATTGGGTTTTTTTAACCCATAATCAAAAAAAAATGATAATAAGGGATAATTTTTATATAAAAATTAAATTAATTTAAGGAATATTATGAAGAAAGTACTTTTAATTATCTTAGCTGGAATGTTTGCGTTCGGATCAGCTTTAGCGCAACCATCATTTACTGTAGGGCTAGGTTTAAATCATGGTGTATTCGCCGGGGAAGGTAGAGAAGAAAACTTTAACGATGGATCATTGAACACTGTAACTGAGGAATATGGAGCTTTCACAGACTCTTTTGCTTCAGTATATGTTGAAATGGGAAATGAAGTAGGTGCAATAGGTATCTCTTACCAAGGTGAAGCTTCAACTCCTACAAACATCAACGAAGCTAATGGTGATACAGGCAGTGGTGTTGAAAACAATACAGAAGTAAGCGTTGACTTTAGTTCTGTAACGACACTTTATGGATTAGTAAATCTTCCAATGAATATGTACGCAAAAGTAGGTATTGTTTCAGGAGATATTGAAATTAATGAAACATTAAGATCTGGAAATTCTTATGCAGATCAAGACTTAGAAGGTTATGTTGCTGGTTTTGGTTATCAGCATGAAGCAGACGCTGCAAACATCAGAGTTGAATTACTAGGTCATACTTACGATGACGTTGAGTCAAATAATGGTGTAAGTTCATCTGGCAATCTTAATAAGGTTAGAGTTTCTAACATGATAGGAGCTACAGCTCAAATATCAGTAAATAGATCATTCTAATTAAGATATATTACAAAATTAAAAGGCCAGCTTTCATGCTGGCCTTTTTTTTTATAATAAAAAAAGTGGTAATTTTAGTCAATTAATCTATTTTAAAATTATGAAACTCGGATTTATTGGTACTGGAGAAATTACAAAAGCTGTTATACAAGGTATTATAAACTCTAAGATTAAATACAAAAAAATCTTCATTTCTAAGAGAAACAACAAAACTTCAAAATACTTAAAGAAAATTAACAAAAAAATTTCTATATTTTCTGATAATCAAGAAATAATTAACAATTCCGATTGGATATTCTTGGCAGTAACACCCACTGTAGGAATGCAGATATTAAGTAAACTGAGTTTTAAAAAAAAACATACAATTATAAGTTTTATATCAACAATAAAATTAAGAGAGCTAAAGATGCTTATTAATAAAAAAGCAACAATTGTTAGAGCGATACCTTTGCCTCCGATTTCAATTAAGAGAGGTCCAGTTCCCTTATTTCCTAAAAACAACAAAGTTAAAAAATTTTTCGATAAAATTGGCGATAGTATAGAGGTACATAGCGAGACATCATCTCTCAATTTTTGGGCTACCTCGTCTTTAATGGCACCATACTATGAGTTCCTTCATGAAATATCCAAATGGTTACAAAAAAAAGGTATGTCAAAACTCCATGCACAAAAATATGTAGTATCATTATTTTCTGCTCTTTCTGATGCAGCAGTTATGAGATCAAATAAAGATTTAAAATTATTGGTTAGAACATCACAAACACCCAAAGGTTTAAATGAGGAGGCATTAAAATTTTTGAAAAAAAAGGGTTTTTACAAACAATTAAATTTTTCCTTAGAAAAAATATTAAAACGTTTAAAATAATATTCTTATGTCTTTAAAAGATTATATTTTAAATATTTCTAATTTATCAAAAAATTTCGGTGGCCTATCTGCAGTTAATAATTGTTCTTTAAAAATTAAAAGAGGAACTATAACTGGAATTATAGGACCAAATGGCTCGGGCAAGAGCACTTTGTTTAATTTGATAGCTGGCTCATTAAAGCCAAACGCAGGTAAAGTTTTATTTAATAATGAGGATATTACTAATGTTCCCTCTCACGATTTATTTTCAAAGGGAATATTAAGGACATTTCAGATCGCTCACGAATTTACAAATTTAACTGTTCTAGAAAATTTGATGATGGTCCCATCTAATCAATTAGGTGAGAATCTTATAAGCGCATTGTTTGCAAGAAAAAAATTTAAGTCACAAGAGGATAAAATTCGAGATAAAGCTTATTCAGTTACCGAATTTTTAAATTTAAAACATCTTGCAAATGAATTAGCTGGAAATTTATCAGGCGGTCAAAAAAAACTCTTAGAATTAGGAAGAACTATGATGGTTGATTCTAAGCTAGTTTTATTAGATGAGGTAGGCGCAGGTGTTAACAGAACACTTTTAAAAGATTTAGGCTCTGCAATTCTAAAATTAAATAAGGAAAAAGGATACACGTTCTGCATGATTGAACATGACATGGATTTTATTAGCAGAATGTGCGATCCTGTTATTGTTTTATCAGAGGGATCAGTGCTATTTGAAGGTACTTCAGAGGAAGTAAAGAGTAATGAATTGGTAATAGAAAGTTATTTAGGAAGATCTAACAAACAAAATTAAAATATAATGGCGTTTTTTGAAGGAAATAATATGACTGCTGGATATGGTGATGGACCTGATATAATTAGTTCATGCACTTTGAATGCTGACAAAGGTGAGATAGTTGCAATACTTGGACCTAATGGTGCAGGTAAATCTACTGCAATGAAATCACTTTTAGGATTATTAAATTTAAAATCTGGTAATGTAAAAATTGATGGTGAAGATATTTCAAAGTTTTCACCTCAGGATAGAGTTAGAAAAGGTATTTCGTTTGTTCCTCAAACTAAAAATGTTTTTTCTGAGCTAACAGTAAAGGAAAATTTAGAAATTGGAGCTTTTTTAAGGGATGAAAACATTGAAAATGTAATTAAAGAAATCTTTGAATTATTTCCTGTATTGTTTGATAAAAAAAACCAAGTTGTAGGTGAATTGTCTGGAGGTCAAAGACAACAGGTTGCGCTAGGTAGAGCCTTAATGATTAAACCTTCAGTTTTAATGTTAGATGAACCAACTGCAGGTGTATCACCAATAGTTATGGATGAACTTTTTGATCATATAGTTAAAATCAAAAAAACTAATGTTGCAATTATAATGGTAGAACAAAATGCTAAACAGGCATTATCTATAAGTGATAGAGGATATGTACTTGTTACTGGTAAAAATAAATTTGAGGGGTCAGGTAAAGATTTACTTAATGATCCAGAGGTAAGAAGATCTTTTTTAGGAGCATAGATGGATTTTTTAAATGCCATTATACTGCTTTTAAACTTTACAGTTTTACCAGCCCTTACATATGGCTCACAGTTAGCTTTAGGGGCAATATTTGTTACTTTGATATATGGTGTATTAAGATTTGCAAATTTTGCAACTGGAGACATGATGTCTTTTGGAACCATGTTTGCAGTAATTCTAACATACTACTTTCAATCTATAGGTATTAATTTTGGAATATTGCCAACTGCATTACTTACAATACCTTTTGCTATTTTTATGATGATTTTTTACATGCTTACAATTGATAAGTTTGTTTTTAGTTACTATAGAATAAAAAAAAGCCCACCCGTTCAACTTGCAATGGTTAGTGTTGGGGTAATGTTTGTAACTCAGGCAATAATAAGAATAATTATTGGTCCCTCCGATAGAAGATTTTTAGACGGAGAAAAATTCATTCTAAAAGCTAGAGAGTTTAAAGAAATTACAGGGTTAAATGAGGGATTAACTATTAAATCTACTCAAATCATTACGATTTTTGTTACAATTTTAGTTGTATCTATAATGTTTTGGTTTCTAAACAAAACTAAAACTGGCACATCGATGAGAGCTTATTCTGATAATGAAGATTTAGCTTTATTGTCAGGCATAGATCCAAAAAAAGTTGTTTTAATAACTTGGATAATTGCAGGTATTTTAGCTACAATTGGAGGAATATTATATGGTTTAGATAAGAGCTATAGACCATTTGTTTACTTTAACAATATGCTTCCCATTTTTGCTGCCGCAATAGTTGGTGGAATTGGAAATCCATACGGAGCATTTTTAGGTGGATATGTAATTGCTTTTGCCGAAATTTTCTTAACATATGCTTATAAAAAGTT